>DASSEV010000019.1:0-4330 GCA_035695105.1 Gaiellales bacterium | reverse complement strand
CATCGAACGCCGCTTCTGCCACCTCAAGCAATGGCGAGGGCTCGCGACTCGTTACGACAAACTCGCCGTCGTCTACCGGGCCGCCGCCGTCCTCAACGCCGTCATCGCCTGGACTCGACGTTTGTCAGACATGCTCTAGTTCCCTCCAGCGTGCCGGCGCCGAGACCGTTCCCGTCGGCGCCGATCGACCGTTAGGGTGCAGCGCATGACGCAGTCCCCTCCCCCTGCAGGTTGGTACGCCGACCCGTCCGGCAAGCACGAGAAGCGCTACTACGACGGCCAGCAGTGGACCGAACACGTCTACTCCTACGGCCGGCAGGGCATCGACCCGCCCGGCGCGCCGAGCCACGTGCCCACGGTCGCACGCGCGCCGGAGAAGGTGCAGCGCGACGTGCAGCGCGCCGGAACCGCGGGGGTCGCCGCCTTCCAGGGCGGCGGATCGCTGTTCGACGAGCCCATCCTGGTCGTCAACCAGAAGGCCAAGCTGATCGAGATCAACAACGAGTACGCGATCTACGACCAGCACGCCCGGCAGATCGGCTCGGTGCGGGAGGTGGGACAGAGCGCATTGAAGAAGGCGGCGCGGCTACTCACCTCCTACGACCAGTTCATGAGCCACAAGCTGCAGATCGTCGACATGCAGGGCGTCCCACAACTCTCGCTGACCCGGCCGGCGAAGTTCGTCAAGTCGCGGATCATCGTGGAGGGACCGTCCGGGCAGGAGATCGGCCAGATCGTCCAGCAGAACGCGATCGGCAAGATCCGCTTCGGTCTGGAATCCGGCGGCTACTCGCACGGGCTGATCCAGGGCGAGAACTGGCGCGCGTGGAACTTCTCGATCAAGGACCACGCGGGCACCGAGATCGCCCGCATCACCAAGACGTGGGAAGGCCTGGCGAAGACGATGTTCACCACGGCCGACAACTACGTGGTGCAGATCCACCGCCCGCTCCAGGACCCGATGCGCGCTCTCGTCGTGGCGGCAGCCGTCTCGGTGGACACCGCGCTCAAGCAGGACTCCCGCGGCTTCGGCTGACCGCTCAGGACGGCCCGCGGGCCTGCCAGCGCGCGAGGTCTGCCGGGGTGTCGAGATCGGACGGATCTCCCGGCACCGGGATCTCGTCCACCAGCTCGGCGCGACGGCGCAGCAGCTCGCGCGCGCCTTCGTCAGGCCCGGCCGCCTCGAGCGCGGCGCGCCACAGCGCCGGTGACATGACCGCCGGATGGCCACGGCGGCCCTCGAACGACGCGACCGCGATCCGGCCCGGACGCCACGCCTCGACGACCGCGTGCACCGCCGCCGCCCCGATGCCGGGGACGTCGACCAGCACGACGGCGAGCGCGTCGACGCCCGCGGCCTCGGCCGCCCCGGTTGCGAGCGCCAGCGACGACCGCATGCCCCGCTGCGGATCGGGATTGACGACAGCGACGGCGCCGTCCACCGCCACCCCGGAACGGAGCACGGCGAGCACCGGCGCGCACCCCGCGGACCGCAGCGCCGACACCGCGCGGTCGACCAGCCGCTGCCCGTCGACGCGCACCTCGGCCTTGGGCCGGCCCATCCGGGAGCCGGCCCCGGCGGCGAGCACGGCACCGGCGACGCGAGTCACGGCGTCGAGGCTACGGCGGGCTTGTGTGATGCTCGAAGCATGCAGCCCGAGGCATTCCCCGATCCCGCCGCCGTCTCCGACGCGCTCGACGCCGTGGGGTATCTGCCCGACCCCGGATTGGCCACCGCCGCCTTCCTGGCGCTGCGCATGCACCGGCCGCTGTTTCTCGAGGGCGACCCCGGTGTCGGCAAGACCGCGCTCGCGCAGGCGCTGGCGACGATCACCGGCGCCGAGCTGATCCGGCTGCAGTGCTACGAGGGCATCGACGCCAGCCAGGCGCTGTACGACTGGGACTTCCCCCGCCAGATCCTGCACCTGCGGGCGAGCGGTGACACCGCCTCCTACAGCGACACCGAGGCGCTCGAGGCGTCGCTCTACGACCGCCGCTACCTGATCGCCCGGCCGATCCTGCAAGCGCTCGAGGCCAGCCCGGCCGCGCTGCTCATCGACGAGATCGACCGCGCCGACGACGAGTTCGAGGCCTTCCTGCTCGAGGTCCTCGCCGAGAACTCGGTGACGATTCCCGAACTCGGCACGATCACGGCCAAGACCCCGCCGTTGGTCGTCATCACCTCGAACCGCACCCGCGAGGTGCACGACGCGCTCAAGCGGCGCTGTCTCTACCACTGGGTCGCCCACCCGGATTTCGCCCGCGAGGTCGCGATCGTCCGCCGCCGCGTCCCCGAAGCCGGAGAGCAGCTGGCCAAGGAGGTGGCGACGGCAGTGGCGCGCCTGCGCGAGGCGAACCTGCTCAAGCCGCCGGGCATCGCCGAGACCATCGACTGGACGCAGGCGCTGCACGTGCTCGGCGTCTCCCACCTGGATCCGGAGACCGCCGACCGCACCCTCGGCGCCGCGCTCAAGTACCACGAGGACATCGCCCGGGTGCGCCGCGAGCTGGACACGCTGTTCAGCGGCTGACATGGAGGAGGCTCCGATCCCCGACCCGGTCGTCACGATGACCGGGTTCGCCCGTGCGCTGCGCGCCAACGGCATCGCCGCCGACGGCGCCCGGTTGACGACGGCGATCGAGGCGCTCGGGCACATCGATCTGCTCGACGCGGAGCAGGTCTACTGGACAGGTCGGGTGACGCTGTGCGCCGAACCCGACGACCTTCCCCGCTACGACGCCGTGTTCGACGCCTGGTTCCGGGGCCGTCTTCCGCAGCTCCCCGGCCCGCCCGCAGCGGGCAGCCCCGCTCAGGTGCTCCAGCTGCGGGCCCTCGGCGGCGGGCAGCGCGAGGACCACCAGGACGCCGACTCCGACGACGACATGCTGCGCACCGCCGCCAGCGACGCGGAGGTCCTGCGACATCGCGATGTCACCGAGCTGACCGACCTCGAGCGCGACGAGATCAACGAGTTGATCGCCCTGCTGGCACCGCGGGTGGGCGCACGCCGCACCCGCCGTCGCCGCCCGCGCGGCCGCGATCGGATCGATCTCTCGCGCACCGTGCGCTCGATGCTGCGCGACGGCGGCGAAGTGGCCGAGCTGGCGCGCTTCCGGCCGCGGATCAAGCCGCGCCGGCTCGTGCTGCTGCTCGACGTCAGCGGCTCCATGACCCCCTATGCGAACATCCTGCTCCGCTTCGCGCATGCTGCGGTGCGTGTCGCCCCGGCGACCACAGAGGTGTTCACGGTCAGCACCCGGCTCACCCGCATCACCCGGCAGCTGCGGCTGCGGGACCCCGAGCAGGCGCTCGCCGCCGCCGGCAGCGCGGTGCCCGATTGGAGCGGCGGCACCCGGCTCGGGGAGTCGCTGCGCGCCTTCCTCGACCTGTGGGGCCAGCGGGGCACGGCTCGCGGCGCGGTCGTCGTGCTCGCCTCCGACGGCTGGGAGCGCGGCGACGCGAGCCTGCTGGGCGAGCAGATGGGCCGGCTCGCCCGCCTCGCCCACGCGCTGATCTGGGTGAACCCGCACCGCGGCAAGCAGGGTTTCGCCCCGATCACCTCCGGTATGCGCGCCGCGCTGCCGCACTGCGACGAACTGCTCGCCGGCCATACGTTGGACGCGCTGCATAGGCTGGCGGATGTGATCGCACATGCGTGACGTGCTTTCCGACCTCGAGAGCTGGTGGCGCGCCGGCGAGACGGTCGGGCTCGGCACGGTGGTGGGCACCTGGCGCTCGGCACCGCGCCAGCCGGGTGCCGCCATGCTGGTCGGCCCCGACGGCACTGCGGTCGGCAGCGTCTCGGGCGGGTGTGTCGAGGGCGCGGTCTACGAACTCGCCGAGACCACCCGCGACAGCGGCATGCCGGTGTTGCAGCGCTATGGCGTCAGCGACGACGACGCGTTCTCGGTCGGGCTGACCTGCGGCGGCATCATCGACATCTTCGTCGAGCAGATCAACCAGCAGAACTTCCCCGAGCTCGGCGCCGTCGCCGAGGACATCAAGGCCGGGCGCCCGGTTGCCGTCGCTACGGTGATCAGCGGCCCGGATCAGGAACGGGTCGGACGCCGGCTGATCGTGCGTCCAGAGGGCTTCCACGGCAGCCTCGGCAGCGAGCGGCTGGATTCCGCCGTCGGAGACGACGTGCAGGGGCTGCTCCGGCAGGGCACGACGGGCGTCGTCCACTACGGCCGTGACGGCGAGCGCCGGGGCGACGACATCGCGGTCTTCGTCGCGTCTTACGCACCGCGGCCGCGGATGATCGTGTTCGGCGCGATCGACTTCGCCGCCGCCGTTGCGCGGGTCGGCGCCTTCCTCGGCTACCGGGTC
>DASSEV010000018.1:0-16349 GCA_035695105.1 Gaiellales bacterium | reverse complement strand
GGCCGCCTACACGCTCTTTACGCCCAATGATTCCGGACAACGCTCGGTCCCTACGTATTACCGCGGCTGCTGGCACGTAGTTAGCCGGACCTTCTTCTGCAGGTACCGTCAACTGACGGGCTATTAACCCGACAGCCTTCGTCCCTGCTGAAAGCGGTTTACAACCCTAAGACCTTCTTCCCGCACGCGGCGTTGCTGCGTCAGGCTTTCGCCCATTGCGCAAGATTCCCCACTGCTGCCTCCCGTAGGAGTCTGGGCCGTGTCTCAGTCCCAGTGTGGCTGATCGTCCTCTCAGACCAGCTACCCATCGGAGCCTTGGTGAGCCGTTACCTCACCAACAAGCTAATGGGACGCGGGCTCATCCAAGACCGGAGGCCGAAGCTACCTTTGGTACTGGCCCCGCGGGGCCGGCACATCATCAGGCATTAGCTCGGGTTTCCCCGGGTTATTCCTGTGTCTTGGGCAGATTACCCACGTGTTACTCACCCGTTCGCCGCTCGAGTACCCCCGAAGGGGCCTTTCCGCTCGACTTGCATGTGTTAAGCACGCCGCCAGCGTTCGTCCTGAGCCAGGATCAAACTCTCCGAGAACAGCTTGCGAAACGGCCTCGTCTCCGCCTCGAGGGCGGAGGGTCATCGGCCGGTTTCTGACTGTGTTGGAGAGAGTGATATTGCACTCTCAAAGGCCGGGCGCCCACCGTGGCCCGGAGGCCGCGCAGGGTGCCCGACGAGGTCGCCGGTCAGCAAGCCGGAACGCCTCACGGCGCCAGGCCTCTGCCGGCACGAACCCGACGATGGTCACCGCTCCACGGCTCGAGAGCCGGGGCTCGGTGACCCCTGAACTGTTGAGTTTTCAAAGACCAGCACGCCGTTGGCGCGACCTGCAAGACTACCAGCCCTCATCGCGCCGGGCAACTCGGCAGTCCGCAAAAAACCGCCCCGGAAACCCCAGGGCGGCCGATCTCGAAGTATGCCGCAGCCCCCCGGCCCGGTCAAATTGGAACCGAACGGGGCGGTCAATCCCGCACGACGAGGCCGTGCGAACGCCGTCCGCGGCGCAGAACAAGCACCCGTCCACCCAGGAACCGAGCCGCATCCGGCGGCACCGTCACGTCCTCGACTCGCTCGTCGTTCGCGTAGACGCCCCCACCCGCGGCCAGCCGGGCCGCCTCGGAGGTGCTCTTTGCCAGGCCCGTGCCGACCATCAGCGAGGCGAACGTGGGCGCGTCGTCCCCGGCCAGGCGCACGGTCGGAGCCGCCTCGAGCGCCACCTCGAGACGGGCCGGATCGACGTCGGCCAGCCGGCCCTTGCCGAACAGCGCCTCGCTGACCTCGACCGCGCGCCGCCACTCCGGCTCTCCGTGCACCATGACCGTCATCTCGCGGGCGAGCCGCCGCTGCGCCTCCCGGCGCTCGGGGTGCTCCGCATGATCGGCCTCGATCGCCTCGATCGCCGGACGGTCGAGGAAGGTGAACAGCCGCAGGTACCGGACGGCGTCGGCATCGTCCACCTGCAGCCAGAACTGGTAGAAGGCGTACGGGGATGTGCGGGCCGGGTCGAGCCACACGGCGGCGCCCGTGGACTTGCCGAACTTCTGGCCCGATGCATCGGTGATCAGCGGCACGGTCTGTCCGGCGGCCGAGAGACCGTCCGCACGGCGGATCAGCTCTATCCCCGCGGTGATGTTGCCGTACTGGTCGCTGCCGCCGATCTGTGCGAGGCACCCGTACGTCCGCTCCAGGTGCAGGAAGTCGTATGCCTGAAGCACCATGTAGCTGAACTCGGTGTAGGAGAGGCCCTCGCCCTCGAGCCGGGTGCGCACGGACTCCTTGCCCAGCATCCAGCCCATGGGGAAATGCTTGCCGACGTCGCGCAGCAGCTCGATCGCCGAGAGCTCCTTCAGCCAGTCGTAGTTGTTCACCAGCAGCGCGCCGCCGTCGAAGTCGAGGAAGCTCGACAGCTGGCCGCGGATCCGCTCCGTCCACTCGTTCACGGTGCCTGCGTCGTTGAGCAGGCGCTCGCTGGTGCGGCCGGAGGGATCGCCGATCAGACCCGTCCCGCCGCCCGCGAGAGCGATCGGCCGTACCCCGGCGCGCTGGTACCGCGCGAGCGTGAGCAGCGGCACCAGGTGGCCGACGTGGAGGGAGTCGGCAGTCGGATCGAATCCCGCGTACACCGCTGCACCGCCCTGCGCGATCAGCTCGGCCAGGCGCTCCTCACCCGCCACCTGGGCGATCAGGCCACGCCAGGCGAGATCCTCGAGCAGCGGTGCATGGGTGGTCGCCATGCCGCGATTCTACGCGGGAGGGCGGGGGCCCCGGCTCACGTACGGCGACGCGGGGTCGAGAAAGCGCCAGGGATGGTCGACCGCCTTGGAGATCCCCACCCGTGCGGTGGCGACCACCCGGCGGACGCGGTCAGGTGGATGCAGGTCGGCCGACGTGCCGCCCAGGCCCGGCCCAGCCCCGAGCGCCTGGCCCACCCGCCCCGGGCCGGCCGTCAGCTCGCGAAGCGCCTCACGGCCGCGTCGCGCCCGCATCACCTCGATCCCGTGGACCGGCTCGAGCGCGCGGATGAGGACGCCCGCGCCGACGCCTGGGGGGCCGCAGGTGATGTTCACGCACCAGTGGATGCCGTAGGACAGGTAGACGTAGAGCCGCCCGGGCGGCCCGAACATGACGGCGTTCCGTGCCGTCGGGCCGGGGAAGGCGTGTGAGGCCGGGTCGTCATGCCGGTAGGCCTCCGTCTCGACGATCGGGCCTCCCACCCCGTCGACGAGCAGCGTCCAGCCGATCAGATCGCGCGCGGCGTCCACGGGGTCACCGGCGAGGTCGAGCGCCGGCGTCACAGCGGCTGCCAGCGGAGCCCCACGTCGCTCGGCACGATCCGGCCCGGGCCGGCGATGTGGGAGGCGGTGACCACGACGCCGCGAGCCGCCATCTCGGCGAGCACGTGCTCGCGGCTGGTCAGCGCCAGCGCCTCGTCCGAGTCGAACTCCCTGTCCCATTCGGGATGCTCGACGTGCGCCGGGTGGTGGACAACGTCCGCGAGGTGGACGAGCTCCCCGCCCACCTCGACGATGGAGTGGCCCTCGCGATGTCCCGGCGCGGCGCGCAGGCGCAGGCCCTCGGCGGGACAGCTGCCGTCGGGCACCCACTCGAGACGGCCGGCAGCAGACAGCTGCTCCAGCACGGCCTCCCCTGCCTGGCCCGATGGCGCGGAACCGGCGGGCGCGACCACCCTGGCTCGCGGCAGCTGCAGGCATCCGCCGCAGTGGTCGAAGTCGAGGTGGGTGAGCACGACCAGTTCGACGTCGCCCGGCTCGCAACCCGCCTCGGCCAGAGCGGACACAAGGAAGTCCTCGCCGCCGGGCCAGGCGGTCGCGAACGTCCCGGACCCGGCGTCGATCAGCACCGTGCCGGCCGGCCCGCGCAGCAGCAGGACGTTCGACGGCACGTCCACCACGCCGTCGAAGACGCCCGGCGGAGCCAGCTGCTCCGGCTTCATGGGCAGGCGCCCGACGCAGACGAGCGTCGGCTGCCAGCCGCCTGTCGCGGCCAGGCGGGTCAATCGAAGAGCGCGGTCTGCGGCTGCCGGTTGCGGCGTAGCGCCGAGGCCTCCACGCCCGCCTGCGCCATATCGGCCAGGATCGTCCGCTCGGTGCGCGACGCGATCAGCGGCTCCGGGATGCCCTCCACCCACACCCGCGTGCGGCGGCCGTCCCCGCGATCGTCGGCGATCGGCTCGAGGGCGAAGATGCGATCCGCGCGCGCGTACTTGCCATGCCCGAGGAAGACCATGGGCGCGGCCATCAGATGCCCTCGAGCACCTCGCGCAGCGAGGCGCAGACGTGGTCGACATCCTCGTCCTCCAGCTGGACGAAGAAGGGCAGGGCCAGCGTCGAGCGGCTGACCCGTTCGGTGACGGGCAGCATGCCCTCGTGCATCCCGAGCTTCCGGTACTCCGGCTGCAGGTGGATGGCCGGCAGGTACGGCCGCGTCGCGATGCCGCGCGCCGCCATCCCGTCGATCACCGCCTGGCGGTCGATGCCCTCGTCCAGCCGGACGAAGAAGATGAACCAGGTACGCTCCTCCGGGCCCTCGTACGGCAACTGCACGCCGGGAACCCCGGCGAGGCGCTCGCGGTACCGAGCGGCGACCCGCGCGCGCTCGGACAGGAGGTGGTCGAGCTTCTCCAGCTGGGCGAGCCCGACGGCGGCGGACATCTCGTCCATCCGGAAGTTGAACCCGAGGCGCTGGTGCACCAGCCAGTCGCCGTTGTCCGAGCGGCCCTGGTTGACGATGCTGCGAAGCTCGCGCTCGACGTCCAGGTCGTCGGTGGTGATCATGCCGCCCTCGCCGGTCGTGATCTGCTTGTTCGGGTAGAACCCGAACACTGCCGTGTTGCCATGTGCGCCGACCGGGCGCCCGGACGCGGTGGCGCCCAGGGCCTCGCAGGCGTCCTCGATCACCGGGATGCCGTGCGCGTTCGCGATCCGCGAGATCGCCTCGATGTCGCACGGGTAGCCGAAGATGTGCACCGGGATGATCGCCCGGGTGCGCGGCGTGATCGCCGCCTCGACGGCCGCGGGGTCGACGTTGAACGTCAGCTCGTCGATCTCGGCGAACACCGGCGTCGCGCGCTGGAACAGGATCACGTTGGCGGACGCGACGAACGAGAACGAGCTCGTGATCACCTCGTCGCCGGGGCCGATGCCAAGCTGCTGCAGGGCTGCGTGCAGACCGGAGGTGCCGCTGTTGCACGCGACCGCGTAGCGCGTGCCGACCGTCTCGGCGAACGCGTCCTCGAAGCGCCGGTACATCGGCCCGAGCGCAAGCGTGCCGGAGCGCAGCACCTCCATCACCAGCTCCTCCTCACGGCCGTCCAGGTACGGCCGGGCGAGCGGGATCTGCCGGACCGCGACCATCGGTCAGGAGCCGACCGGCGCCGTGACCGGATACTCGAGGAACTCGGCGAACCGCTCGTCGCGCCCCTCGACCGTCGCGAAGAACACGTCCTGGATCTCGCGCGTGACCGGGCCGCGGCCGCCGATCTGCTGGCCGTCCACCGACGCGATCGGCGTCACCTCGGCGGCGGTGCCGCACAGGAATGCCTCGTCCGCGAAGTAGAGGTCGGTGCGAACGAGCGTCGCCTCGCGCACCTCATGGCCGAGCGACCGCGCGATGCGGATGATGCTGTCCCGCGTGATGCCCGGCAGGCAGGAATCGCTGGTCGGCGGGGTGTACAGCACGCCGTCGCGCACGACGAACACGTTCTCGCCCGAGCCGTCGGCGATGAAGCCCTGCTCGTTGAGCAGGATCGCCTCGTCGTAGCCGCTGCGCGTCGCCTCGTGCTTGGCAAGCACGGAGTTGATGTACTGGCCGGAGGCCTTCGCGGCCGGCGGGAGCGTGTTCGGTCCGTACCGGCGGTAGCTCGACACCTTGCAGTGCACGCCGCTCTCGAGCGCCTCCTCGCCGAGGTACGCGCCCCAGGGCCAGACCGCGATCGAGATGTCGACCGGGTTGTTCAGTGCGTACAGCCCCATCTCGCCGTAGCCGCGGTACACGATCGGCCGGATGTAGCAGGAGCCCATCCCGTTCGTGGAGATGGTCTCGTGCACCGCGCTCGCCAGGTCGGCGGTCGACATGCCGAGATCCATCTCGTAGAGGGCGGCCGACCGGCGCAGGCGCTCGAGATGCGGCGTCAGCCGGAACACGGCCGTGCCACGGGGCGTGGAGTAGGCGCGAATTCCCTCGAAGACTCCGGTGCCGTAGTGGAGCGCGTGCGTCAGGACGTGGACCTGGGCGTCCTCCCACGGTACGAAACTCCCGTTGCGCCAGATCTTCTCGGTGCTCTCCATCGCGTCCCTCTTCGTCCGTGGGTGTGGGACCTGATGGTACCGAACTCAGAGACCGCTCAGCGACACGACGCGCACCGACTGGATGCCCGCCTCGCTGCGCAGCTTCTCGAGCACCTCGACCGCCGGCGGCGTGTCCACGGACAGCACCATCACGGCCGCCTCGCCTGGATCGTTGCGCGAGACGTTCATGTTGGCGATGTTCACGTGGTGCTGCCCGAGCAGGGTGCCGACGCGGCCAATCATGCCCGGGCGGTCGTCGTTCAGCATGACGACCATGTGGGCGTCGAGCTCGATCTCGACCTGGTAAGGGTGGACGGCCACGAGCCACGGCCGGTTGTCACGGCCGATGGTCGTGCCCGAGACGGCCACGCCCGGCACCGCCGAGACGGTGAGCAGATTGGTGAAATGGCCGTTCGCGGGGCCTGCGGACTCCAGGACGCGGATGCCCATGCCCTCGGCGATCGTGCGCGCGTTGACGAGGTTGACGTGCTCGTCCACCTGGCCGGCGAAGGCGCCGACCAGCACCGCGGCGCTGAGCAGGCGCGTGTCGTACTCGGCCAGGTTGCCGGTGCAGCTGACCTCGACCCGCTCGAAGCCCCCGCCGCTCAGCCCGGCCGCAAGGCGGCCCAGCTTCGTGGCCAGCGGCAGGAAGGGCCGCATCACCTCCATGTCCTCGGCCCGGCCGAACGGGATGTTGACCGCGTTGGAGACGAAGTCGCCGCTCAGCGCCGCAGCCACCTGCTCGGCGACGATCACGCCGGCGCGATCCTGCGCCTCCTGGGTGGACGCGCCGAGGTGCGGGGTGACCACGACGTTCGGGAGCGTGAGGATCTCGCCGTCGGTGTACGGCTCCGCGGGGAAGACGTCCAGGGCGGCGCCGGCCACGCGGCCGTCCTTGAGCGCCGCGACGAGCGCGTCGAGATCGACCAGATCTCCGCGGGCAGCGTTGACGATGCGGACGCCCGGCCGCATCTGGGCGATCGTCTCGTCGCGGATCAGGTGGCGCGTCTCCGCGGTAAGAGGCGCGTGGAGCGTGATGAAGTCGGCTCCCTCGAGCACCTCCTCGAGGGTGCAGTGCGTGACCTGCGCCTCCCGGAACCGCTCGGGCGTGACGAACGGATCGTGGGCGATCACCTGCATGCCGAGGCCCCGCGCCCGAGCCGCCACCAGCTGCCCGATCCGCCCGAAGCCCAGCACGCCCAGCGTCTTGCCGCAGAGCTCGACGCCGCCGAACCGGGAGCGCTCCCAGCGGCCGGCGGTCAGCGCGGCGTGTGCCTGCGGAATGTTCCGGGCCAGCGCGAGCAGTAGGCCGACGGCGTGCTCCGCGGCGGACACCATGTTCGAGCCGGGCGCGTTGGCGACGATGATGCCGCGCCGGGTGGCCTCGGCGAGGTCGACGTTGTCGACGCCGGTGCCCGCCCTGCCGACGACCGTCAACCGCTCGGCGTGGGCGAGCAGGTCTGCGTCCACGGCGGTCTTGCTGCGCACGATCAGCGCGTCGTAGGACGCGATCCGCTCCCTCAGCTGGTCGGCATCGAGGTCGGTCTCCACGTCGACATCGAAGCGGTCACGCAGCATCTCGACGCCGCCCTCGGCGATCACCTCCGTGATCAGCACGCGGGCGCGATCAGTGCCGCGCCCGGGCGCGGCGGTCGATGTGCCGGCCAGCTCAGACACGGACGTCCTGGTGTCCGAACACCTCCACCGCCCGCGCAGCGCCCGCGCCCGGCGAGGGCGGCTGGTAGCCCATCTCGCCCAGCGCGAGCTCGAGTGCCGACAGGGCGGTGATGATGTCGAACCGGTTCATGTAGCCCATATGGCCGACGCGGATGATGCGTCCGCGAAGCGCCCCGTGGCCGCCTGCGAGGACGACGCCGAAGCGGTCGCGGAGGAGCG
The DNA here is from genome assembly GCA_035695105.1 of Gaiellales bacterium. Lineage (GTDB taxonomy): Bacteria > Actinomycetota > Thermoleophilia > Gaiellales > JAICJC01 > JAICYJ01. Next base: position 8,593 of record DASSEV010000018.1, on the reverse strand, counting down.
CGTACACCTGCTGGCCGTCGATGCCGTCCGGCATCAGCACGGCGGTGACCATCGCCGAGCTGTCGTCATCGGGCGAGAACAGCTCGAGGCCGAGCGCCTTGGCTCCCTCCCGCGTTGCGTGTGCGAGCGCGCGGTTCCTGGCCCAGGCCACCTCCGGGCCCTCCTCCTCGAGCAGGCGCAACGCGGCGTTCAGGCCCGCGACGAGCGTGACGGGGGGCGTGAAGGGAGTGCTGAGCTTGGCCTGGGCATCGCGCGTGGTCGCCCAGTCGAGCGAGAAGCGCGGAAGCGTGGCCCGCTCGGCCAGCGCCCAGGCCCGGTCCGACACGGCGGCGAATGCGAGGCCGGGCGGCGTCATCAGCGCCTTCTGGGAGCCGGCAACGACGACGTCGATCCCCCACTCGGCCGTCGCCAGCTCGACCCCGCCCAGGCTCGAGACGGCATCGACGACGACCACGGCGCCGGTCGGCCGCACGGCCTCCGCGATGGCCCGGACGTCGTGGACGACGCCGGTCGACGTCTCGGAGTGGGTGATGAACACGGCCAGGCAGCCATCCGCGCGCTCGGCGATCGCGGCTGGATCGAGACGCTCACCCCACGGCTGCTCGTGGTGGACCGGATCGAGGCCGTAGGCACGGCAGATCTTGAGCCAGCGCTGGCCGAAGTTGCCGGCCGAAGCGACGAGGACGCGGTCGCCGGGCGAGAGCATGTTGGCGACGGAGGACTCCATCGCCGAGGTGCCGGAGCCGGCGAACATGAGCGGCGTCTCCGCGGCGGCCACGATGCGGGTGAGCCGGCCGAGCGTCTCCTCGAGCAGCACCTTGAAGTCGGGGCTGCGGTGGTGGAGGAGCGGCCGCACCATCGCCTCGGAGACCTCCGGCGGAATCGGCGTCGGACCGGGCGTGATCAGGTATGTCTTCTCGGGCATCGGCTGGTGGCTCGGAGCCTAGCGGCCGCCCGCGACGGGACTGGGAGGTCGGCGCCACCCAGCCACACGCCGGGCCGGGCTGCGCCCGCCCGGTGGTCTCAAAGCAGGCGCCGGCGCAGGGCTGTGACGAAGTCAGTCGCGCGTCGGTGCCACGCCGGGCCGGCCGACCGTCGTGCGCACGACGACCACCTCGGGCTCGGCTGCCGGGAACGCCGGGCGCTCGGACGGGCGGCTGATCGCCGCCGCGACCCGCTCCCGGTACCTGCCCACCAGCGCCGCCGCGAACATCGCGACCAGCGCGCCGGCGATCACGTCGCACAGGTAGTGCTCGCCACCGTAGACGATGGCGAACCACACGCTCACGAGCTGCACCATCACCATCCCCACCACCGGCCATGGCATCCGGTGTCGCAGCACCACCAGCAGGCTGACCATCGGCCAGGCCGCATGCACCGACGGAAACGCGGCCCGCGTCAGGTACAGGTGCGGATCGCCCTTGTGGTCGGCCAGCGTGTTCAGGTGCAGGTCGAGCAGGCCGGACTTGACGACGTCGTGCAGCGGGGGCAGCAGCCCCCTCTGCGCCGCCAGCCACGGCGGCGCCGTCGGCGCCAGGACAAAGACGATCGTGGCCAGCGCAAGTGCGGCCAGGTAGCCGTAGATGAGATCGAAGAACCCGTCGTCGCGGTGCCGCCACCAGACGTACAGGCCGAGCATGATCGGGAAGTAGTAGTGGGACGCGTACGCGCAGGCTGTCCAGACCGCCATGGCACCGTTGTGCGAGGCATGCAGCTCCTGCTGCAGCCAGACGCTCGGCACGTGTCCGAAGCCGAGCACCCGATCGGCCTCGATCTGCGGCCGGTACCAGGTGGGCATGTTCAGGCTGGCGGCGGCGGCGAACGCCCCGCCGTACACGAGCATCATCACGAACACGGGGGCCCAGTCCCGGGTGAACAGCCCGAGGCGGCCGGACGCGACGATGGCAGCGATGGCGATGACGGCGCCACCCGCAACCAGCTTCAGTCCGCCCGCGGCGATCAGCGTCAGCGCGTAGGCAACGGCAGCCGCGGCGGCGCCGAGACGCACCCAGCGGGCGGTCGGTGAGATGGCGATCGGGGACTCGTCGAGCAGGAACTCGACCCGGTCGAGGCCGCGGACGACCAGGCGGAGAGGGGCGGTTGCCATGCCGAGCACGCACAAGCAATCGGCAGGCAGCCCCGTTTCCTACAGGGGTGCCGTTACAGCTTGGAGCGGAGCAGCTCCTGCACCTGCCGCGCGTCGGCCCGGCCCTTCGTCTGCTTCATCACCTGTCCGACCAGGGCGTTGATCACGCCCTCCTTCCCGTTTCGGAACTGCTCCACGAACGCGGGGTTGGCCCCGATCACCTCGTCCACCATCGCCTCCAGCTCTGCGCTGTCGCCGATCGACGCGAGCCCGTGCCGCTCGACCAGCTGCGCCGGCGGGGTCTCGCCGTCCTCGAGCATCAGCTCGTAGACCTGCTTCGCGATGGTGCTCGTGATGGTGCCCGCCGAGATCAGCCCGATCAGCTCGGCCAGGCGGGCCGCCGGGACAGCGTCCACCGGCGATGGCCGCGTGTTCAGCACCCAGTCCGCGGCGCTCTTGGCGTCCGCACCCGCCGCCACCGACTCGAAGTAGTCCGCCACCCGCGGCTCCCCGTTGAGATCGGCCGCGTACTGCGCCGGCAGGCCGTAGCTGTCGGCGAAGCGAGCGGTCCGCGCAGCCGGCAGCTCGGGCAGCCCGGCGCGCAGCCGGTCGATCAGCTCCTGGGAGGGGGCGAGCGGGACGAGGTCGGGCTCGGGGAAGTAGCGGTAATCGTGGGCCTCCTCCTTCGAGCGCAGCGACCGCAGCATCCTGCTCCCCGGGTCGTAGTGCAGCGTCTCCTGCACCACCGGCTCACCGCGCTCGAGCAGGTCGATCTGCCGCCGGATCTCCGCCGCCATGCCGTCGCCGAGGAACTTGAACGAGTTCATGTTCTTCAGCTCCGTCTTCACGCCGAACTCGCTGCTGCCGGCGGGCCGCACCGACACGTTGGCATCGCAGCGCAGCGAGCCCTTCTCCATGTCGCAGTCCGAGACGCCGACCGTCTGCAGCGTGTTCTTGAGCAGGGCCAGGAAGGCAATGGCCTGCTCGGGAGAGCGCAGATCGGGCTCGGTCACGATCTCGACCAGCGGCGTCCCGCACCGGTTGAAGTCCACCAGCGAGTACTCCGCGCCGCCGATCCGCCCGGCCTCACCGCCGCTGTGCACCAGCTTGGCCGCATCCTCCTCGAGATGGGCGCGGGTGATGCCGATCCGCGCCCCGTCGACATCGAGGTGCCCGTCCACGCAGATCGGCTCGTCATACTGGCTGATCTGGTACGCCTTCGGGCTATCGGGATAGAAGTAGTTCTTGCGGTGGAAGACGCTTCGCTCGGCGATGGTGCACCCCAGCGCGAGCCCGATCTCGATCGCCTTCTCCACCGCTCCCTGGTTGATGACCGGGAGCACGCCCGGATGTCCCAGGCAAAGCGGGCACGTGAGCGTGTTCGGCTCGGCCCCGAAGCGATTCTCACAGCGGCAGAACATCTTCGTGGCGGTATTCAGCTGGACGTGGATCTCCAGGCCGATCACCGGCTCCCATGCGGTCGGCTGGTCGCTCATCCGCCGACCCGGTAGCCGGTGGGGACGGGATCGAAGCCGATCGCCTGCTCGAGCGCGTGCGCCGCGGCGAGGATGCGGTTCTCCGAGAAGGCCGGCCCGATCAGCTGGAAGCCGACCGGGAGCCCGTCCGACAGCCCGCTCGGCAGCGAGATGCCGGGCAGCCCGGTGAGGTTGACCGGCACCGTGAACAGGTCGCAGGCATACATCGCCCAGGGGTCGTCGATCCGCTCGCCGATCGGGAACGCCACGGTCGGTGACGCAGGCGTGGCGATCAGGTCGACGCCGGCGAACGCCTCCGCGAACTCCCGCAGCAGCAGCGTCCGCACCCGCTGGGCGGTGCCGTAGTAGGCGTCGTAGTAGCCGGCCGAGAGCACGTAGGTGCCGAGCATGATCCGCCGCTTGACCTCGTCGCCGAACCCGCTCGACCTGGTGCGCCCGTACATGTCGACGACGGTGTCGCCCGGCTCCTCGAGCCGCAGACCGTAGCGGACGCCGTCGAAGCGGGCGAGGTTGGCCGATGCCTCCGCCGGCGCAATCAGGTAGTAGGCGGGCAACGCGTGCCGCGCCGTCGGCAGTGTGATCTCGCGGATGCTCGCACCCAGCCGCTCCGCCTCGCCGAGCGTCTCCTCGAACGAGCTGCGCACCCCGTCCTCCACGCCTTCCACCGCGAGCAGGTCGGTCGGGATGCCGATCGTGAGGCCGCGCAGATCGTCCGCGTCCGGCACGGTCACGGGCTCGGGCAGCGGCACGGACGTCGAATCGCACGGGTCATGGCCCGCGATCGTCTGCAGCGCCAGCGCCGCGTCTCGCACCGTCAGCGAGAACGGTCCGATCTGGTCGAGCGAGCTGCCGAATGCGATCAGGCCGTGGCGCGACACGGCGCCGTAGGTCGGCTTCAGCCCCACCACTCCGCACAGCGCCGCGGGCTGGCGGATCGAGCCACCGGTGTCGGTTCCCAGCGCCAGCGGCGCGAACCCCGCGGCCACCGCCGCGGCCGAGCCGCCGCTCGACCCACCGGGTACCAGCTCGTGATCCCACGGGTTTCGCGTCGGCCCGAACGCCGAGTGCTCGGTCGACGAGCCCATCGCGAACTCGTCCATGTTCGTCTTGCCGATCGGGATCATCCCCGCCTCGCGGCAGCGGGTGACCGCACCGGCGTCGTACAGCGGGCGGTGTCCCGCCAGGATGCGGGAACCGGCGGTGGTCTCCTCGCCGCGGACGCAGAGGATGTCCTTGAGCGCGATCGGCACGCCCTGCAGCCCGCGCGGGCCCGCGGCATCGAGCGCATCGGCCTCGGCCAGCGCCGCCTCGGGGCGGGTGCGAAGGAAGCAGTGCAGGTCGGAGTCGTGCGCGTCGATGCGCTCGAGGTACGCCTCGATCAGCTCGCGGCACGAGATCTCACGGGCGCCCAGCAGCTCGGTGCACCGCTCCGCGGTGAGCCCAAGGGTATCGACGATGGTCATGACGTCGGCGGGACGCGGAACATGCCGTCCTGCGCCGCCGGCGCGCCGGACAGGACCTCGTCACGCGGCCAGCTCGGCCGCACCTCGTCGGGCCGCGTCACGTTCTGCACGTCGAGCGCGTGCGCGGTCGGCGGGACGCCCTCCAGATCGAGGGACGACAGGGCGGCGACGTGCTCGAGGATGCCGGACAGCTGCTCGGACATGCGGGCCACCTCCTCGTCGCTGAGCGACAGGTTGGCCAGGCGCGCAACGTGCAGCACGTCGTCGGAGGAGATCGCCATCGGGGGGAGGATACCCGGAGCGACATCGCCTCCTGCGCCAGCGGGACGCCGCCGGGCGACGCCGGGCATTGTGTACCGACCTCCAGCGACACAGCACGGTCAGGCACCGGCTGCCCGTGACGGGCGCCGGTGCCTCGACGATCTGTGCCGCCGTGGTGGGAGTCGCTCCCTCGGCTCAGCCGATCGGGCGGACGCCGCTGGCCTGCAGGCCCTTGTTGCCCTGCGCGACCTCGAACTCCACCCGCTGCCCCTCGGCGAGGCTCTTGTAGCCATCGCCCTGGATCTCCGAGAAGTGCACGAACACGTCCTCACCGCCGTCCTGCTGGATGAAGCCGTAGCCCTTCTCGTTGCTGAACCACTTGACGGTACCTTCTGCCAACCTACTCGTCCTCCTAGAACCAGCGGACCGGTATAGCCCGCTTCTGCTGAACCGCGCGACTATAGACGCAGCGGCGGACGGCCGCAATCCCCAGATGGTTACGAGGTGGAGCCGGCGGAGCGTCGCAGGCGTGCGGCCTGGAGGGTGTTCGAGAGCAGCATCGCGATCGTCATCGGCCCGACGCCGCCGGGCACCGGGGTGATCGCCCCCGCCACCTCGGACGCCGACGCGTAGTCGACATCGCCGACAACACCCTCGTCGGTGCGGTTGATGCCGACGTCGATCACGGCCGCACCGGGCTTGATCATGTCGCCGGTGATCATCTTCGGGCGGCCCACCGCCGCCACCAGGATGTCGGCCCGGCGGGTCACCTCGGCCAGGTCGCGCGTCCGCGAGTGGGCGATCGTGACGGTGGCGCTCTGGTGCAGCAGCAGCAGGGCCACCGGCTTGCCGACGATGTCCGAGCGCCCGACGACGACTGCGTCCGCGCCCGTGACCGGCACGTCGTAGGCCTTCAGCAGCTCCATCACGCCGGCGGGGGTGCACGGGCGCAGGCCCGGCTGGTTCGCGACCAGGCGCCCGACGCTGACCGGATGGAACCCGTCGACGTCCTTGGACGGGTCGATCAGCTCGAGCACGGGTTTGGAGTCGAGGTCGCCGGGCAGCGGCAGCTGCACGAGGATGCCGTCGACGCGGTCGTCGGCGTTCCACTTCGCGACCGTGCTCTCCACCTCGTCCTGGCTGGCGTCCGCCGGCAGCTCATCGTGGAACGACGCCATCCCCACCTCGCGCGTGCGCTCGCCTTTGCTGCGCACATAGATCTGCGACGCGGGATCCTCGCCGACGAGGATCGTGACGAGGCCGGGCGTGTGGCCGGTCTGCTCGATGAACTCGGCCGCCTCGGCGGCCACCCGGCGCCGTACCTGCTCCGACACCTGCTTGCCGTCGATGACCGTTGCCATGGCGGCGGACGATAGCGGAGAAGCATCCCATAGGGGGATGCGCCCCGGGGCGGCCTGACCTACCTAGGGAGAGACGTGCTGCAGAGGCGGGTCCCCCAGACGGGGGAACCGGACGGAAAAGTCTCAACCTTTCCCGCCCTTTGCCGAAACAGTTCCCACAGGAACCCGCCGCTCCCGGCGGATCCCAGAGATGTAGGAGGGGAGGTGAATTCCTTGATCGAGTACCTGAGCCGCCTGTTCGCGGATCTCAAGGAGGAGTCGGGCCAGACGATGGCGGAGTACGCCGTCGTGCTCGGCGTCATCACCATCGCTGTGGTGGTCACCCTCGGCCTCCTGAGCAACAAGATCTCGAGCGTCCTCAATGGCGTGATTGGCGCCATGTAATTCGCGAAGTTCCGGCGGGTTCCCGGTCTCGCTATTGAGGCCGGGGGCCCGCCTTTCGCACACCAAGTGTTCCGTCCCATCTCCCCCGAGCGAGGATTTGTGTTCAAGCAGCGACCCAAGGAAAACGGGCAGGCGGTCGTCGAGTTCGCCGTCATCCTCCCCGTGCTGCTCATGATCCTGTTCGCGATCCTGCAGTTCGGCGTCGTCTTCAACAACTACATCCAGGTCACCGCGGCCGCCCGCGAGGGTGCGCGGAAGGCGGCGGTCAGCCGCAGCCTGGGTACCTCGGCGGCGGAGACGGCCGCGACGGCGGCGGCCAAGGCGGCCGCGCCCGGCCTCAAGCAGTCGAGCATCCTGGTCAGCTATCCGAACAATCCGTCCTTCTCGCAGGGCTCGGACGTGTCGGTGAAGGTGACCTACCCGTATTCCATCAGCCTGCTCGGCGTCATCGTCAAGTCCGGCACTCTCAGCTCGACGACGACGATGCGCGTCGAGTAGCCGGTACCGCCGGCTGCTCCCCGACGCTCTACATCCCCCTTCCTGGGGGTGCGAGTGCCGCACCGGTCTTGAAACCTTTGAGGAACGGTCCTCCCGTCCGCGTCGTTGCTCCCAACCCCCACTCGAGGTGGCATAGCTCGTGAGCCGGTCCCGCGATCGCCGATCCCCCACTGATCAGCATGGCCAGACGCTGGCCATCATCGTGGTGTTCATGATGGCGGTGCTTGGCATGGCCGCCCTCGCGATCGACGCGGGGACGTGGTACCACGACAGGCGTCAGCTGCAGAACGATGCCGACGCGTCGGCGCTTGCGGCGGCGGCCGCGATTCCGCTTGGCGCATCGTCGGCTACCAGCGCCGCAACCACCGAGTTCAACAAGAACAAGATGAGCGGCGAGACCGTTACGGTCACGATGCCGGCCTACGACACGGTCAAGGTCACCACCAACTACTCGGCCCCGACCTTCTTCTCGAAGGTGTTCGGCAAGTCCTCGGCGGCAATCAGTGCAACGGCCACTGCTCGCATCCGCGCCAACGGGGCCGCGCAGCATCATGTATCGCCCTACGTGGTCACTGTGGCGTCGTTCGCCAACGGCACCGGCACCACGCTCTTCTCCTGCGACGCGTCCGGCAACTGCGGCACCGTCGACCTTCCGACTCCTGCGAACACGACGGGTGGCAGCTGCTCGCCCCCGGTCTACTCGGGCATCTCCAGCAACGTCGCCGCTGAGATCACCGACACACAGGACGTCGGCCAGGTCGTCGTCGGCGGGTGTCTGTCACCGAAGACCGGTAACGCGCAGCCGAGCGCCAATGCAGTGAACGCACTGGCCGGATCGATGGCACAGGATCTGACGAGCCTAGGGGGTAACCAGTACTCGGTGAACCCGCAGGCATGGGACGACGCACAGGGGCTGCCGCCGCGCCTGATCTACGTCCCAATCGTTCAGAACTTCGCCCAGGGGACGAACGCCACGATGACCGTCCTCAGCTTCGCGTGGTTCTACATCACCGGCGCGACCGGCAGCGGCCAGGGACTCCACAT
>DASSEV010000017.1:0-10175 GCA_035695105.1 Gaiellales bacterium | reverse complement strand
GCTCGGGTTGATGACCACCTCCTGCCCGACCTCGACTCCGCTCACCCCCTCGCCCAGCTGGGAGACCACTCCGGCGCCGTCCGACCCGAGCACCGCGCCATGGTTCCCGGAAGCGGTTCGCTGCCACACGTCCCGGTGGTTCAGGGCAGACGCGACCAGGTCGACGACGACCTCGCCCGGCCGCGGCTCGGGGTCGGGCAGCTCTGCCGTGACCAGATGCTCGGGACCGCCGTGCTCGTGCAGGATGACAGCGCGCATCCCCATATGATGGCGCGTCATGCCCGACACCGCCTTCCGCTACCTGTCCCAGGAGGACGTCGTCGCGGCCGGCGGCCTGGACATGGCCGCGGTCGTCGATGTGATCGAGCGCGCCTTCCGGGTCAAGGCTGCGGGCGAGGTGGTGATGCCGCCCAAGGTGATGATCACGTGGTCGGACGAGCCCGGCACCGAGGAGAAGCACGGGCGGATCATGACGATGCCAGCCTATGTCGGCGGCGACTTCGACGTGGCCGGCCTCAAGTGGATTCCGAGCGTCCCCGGCAACCCGGGCCGCGGCCTTCCCCGCGCCAACGCGCTGATCCTGCTCAGCGACCGAGAGACCGGGCTACCGCTGGCCGTGATGGACGGCACCGTCGTCTCGGCGATGCGCACCGGGGCGGTCACCGGCGTGGCCGTCCGCCATCTCGCACGCGGTGACGAGCGCCGCGCCTGCCTGCTCGGCGCGGGCGTGCTCGCCCACACCCAGCTGGACGCGCTGCGTGTGGTGATGCCGGCGCTCGAGTCCGTCGCTGTCTACGACCCGAACCGGGAGCGTGCCGAGCGCTTCTGCCGCCGCCAAACGGCCGAAACCGGGCTGGACGTCCACGCCCGCGAAAGCGCGGAGCAGGCCGTCCGCGGCTGCGAGGTGCTGGTGCCTGCAACGATGGCGGTCGAGCCGACCTTCGAGGCCGGCTGGCTCGACGAGGGCGTGACCGTGGTCCTGGTGTCGAGCCTCGACGGGCCGCTCGATCTGCACGCCGCGACGGATCTGCTGGTCGTCGACGACTGGGAGCACGAGTCGACCCACGACGGCCGCTATGCGGAGCGGCTGGTGAGGGGAGGCGTCATCCCGGCGGATGGCTCCCAGGCCGTGGAGCTCGCGGACGTGGTGTCCGGCCGGCACCCGGGCCGCACCTTGCCGGGCGAGCGCATCGTGGTCTCACCGGTGGGGCTGGCGATGGACGACATCACCGCAGCGTTGCATGTCCTGCGGAATGCCGAGCGCGACGGGATCGGCACGGAGCTGCGGCTGCGCTCCGGCCCGCCCGTCTGGGAGTAGCCGCTACGCCGCCTGCTGCGCCGCGGCCTGCCCCGCGGCCGCCAGCTCGTCGATCTGATGCTGGGTCTGGATCGGCAGCCCGGCGAACTGGCAGCCCACCCGCCAGCGGCCGAACGCCATCCGCGACGACTGCATCGCGACCGCCTCGCCGATCACCCTGATGCCGTTCACGGTGGTATCGATCGCGATCCGGTCGCCCACGGTCAGCTCCGTCTCGAGGCTCAGCCCCGCGCCGCTCGACGAGATGTCGAGCAGTCTGCCCAGCAGCGTGGTGCCCGACGTGACCGACGACGCGCTGATCACCCGCAGCGTCACGATCGAGTCGGCGCCGGCCCGCTCCTTCAGCCGGTAGGGCTTCCGGCGCAGCACCTCGTCCACACGCAGCATTGCGCCGCTCTCGATGCCGCCCAGGAAGTAGACCTCGGTGATGGTGCAGCCGACCGAGTAGCCGCCCCGTTCGGCCTTCTCGACGGGGATCGTCAGCTTGAGGCCCTTCTCGGCGTCGAGCGACGCCATCGTGCCGTACAGCTCGCCGTCGCGGATCTCGATCAGGGACAGGCGAAGCTGGCCCCCGTCGTCTCGCAGACAGGTGGCATCGTGCGGCAACTCGGGCAGAACGCCGAGCGCGATTGTGAGCCAGTCGGGCTGGTCCATCCGTGCACAAGGTATCGGCAGGCAGCCGCCACGCTTGATGTGCATGGATTTCACGCTCCAGTTCTGGCGAACCGCGGCCGATTATGCGCTGGTATGGCTGATCACACTCCAACGGAGCTTGCCGAGCTGAGCGTCTCGGTGCTGCCGGCGTTGCCGCATGAGGTGACGTCTCCGCTGCCGGGCGACTCCGCCCGCACCGAGCCTGTGCTGCTGGAGGCGCTTGAGGGCGAGCTGTTCGTCGCCCGCTGGGACTGCGCGCAGCCGGACATCGGCACCGAGCGCGAGCTGCGAATCGCGGGCGAGCACGCGGTGTACCTCCTGACGGTCGAGGTGGCGGCCTTCGGCCCCGACGGCCACTCGCGCATGCTCCGCGTCACGAACCTGCGCCGGCGGCGGCAGCGCCGCTCGGAGCCGCGCGCCGAGGTGCGCGACCTGGTGCTGGTCACGACCGACCGGGACGTCGACGCGGAGCTGGTCGACGTCTCGTCGAGCGGCGTCGCGTTCATCCTCGACAGGCCGCTCGAGATCGATCAGGTGATCCGAGCGGTGCTGAACGTGCACGGACGGGTGATCCCGACCGAGGCGTGCGTCAAGCAGATCACGAGCGTGTCCGACGGGTACCGGATCGGCTGCCTGTTCACCGACATCTCCGACGCCCACCGGTCGGAGCTGGGCCGCCGTGCCGCGCTCAACCCGATCGACCGCCGCGCCATCCAGGGCGACCGCACGCTGCGCCAGCGGCTGTTCCTGGCCGACGAGCCGGAGTAGCCGGCCGTGATCGACGAGCGCCTGGGCTGGCACTCGGTGTCGGCGCTGACGGTGTGATCCCGGCGTAATCGTCGTCGTCATTCTGTTGTCCGGCCAGGTGTGGCGGGGTCGGTCCCACCCACCGGCTGTCCGCGATCTCTCGGGCTTGTCATCCCGTCCCTGCTGGCGCTGCTGCTCGGCCTGGTGAACGGCGAGGAGCTGCTGCGGTCGACCATGCGGGCAGCGCTCGCCGGCGCGCTGATCGTCGCCTGGTACGCGCTGCTCGTTTCTGCCGTCCGCGGCGCTGTGCTCTGCTGCCGCCGGCGACAGCTGCATGTGAGCCGCCCCGCGCCGCCTAGCATGCCTCGCCGTGCCGAACGTGATCCTCTCGAGCGGTGACGGCCGCCGGTTCCTCGTCGCGCAGCTGATGGACTCGCTGGGCGCCGGGCTGTCCTCCGTCGTCCTGCCGTGGCTGGTGCTCGACGCCGGCGGCAGCGGGGCGGAGGCCGGCGCCGCGTTCCTCGTGGGCACCGTGCCCTACGTGCTGCTCGGGCTGCCGGCCGGTGACGTCGGCGATCGCCGCCCTCGCCGCCGGGTGATGGAGCTTGGTGTCACGTGCCAGCTGATCGCCGCGCTCGTCATCCCGCTCGTCGTCGTCGCCGGCGTGGAGGCCGACCAGCTGCCGCTGGCGCTGATCTACGCGGCGGGGCTCGGCGTCACCGCCGGCCGCGTGTTCGTCGACGCCGCGGCGTTCGGCGCCATCGCGCGGCTGGTGGGCGAGGGGCACTTCGTCGAGGGCCAGGCGGCGCTGTCCTTCGTCTGGTCGCTGGGGCTCCTGATCGGCCCCGCGGTGGGCGGTGCCCTGATCGGGCTGGTCGGCGCCGAGGATGCCCTGTGGGTGCAGGCCGCCGGGTTCCTGCTCGCCCTGATCCTGATCTCCTCGATCCGGCTCGACCTCGGCCCGGGCACCGAGCAGACGGCCGAGGAGCACGGCACCCTGCTCTCCGGCCTGAACCTTGTGGTGCGCCAGCCGATGCTGCGCCTGCTGACCATCGTCGGCATGGCGTGGAACCTGACCGTGAACATGATCTACGCCCTGCTGGTGGTCTTCGCGCGCTCCGAGCTGGGGGCGGGCGGCCCGCAGACCGGGTGGATGCTGGCTGTGGGTGGCGGTGCCGGGCTGGTCGGGGGCCTCTCGGCCCCCGTTGTCCACCGGCGCTTCGGCGCCTCCAACGCGCTTCGCGGAGCCCTGCTCGCCAGCGCCGCCGGGTCGGTGCTGCTCGCCGTCTCCCACACCGTCTGGCAGGGCACGGTCGCGTTCGCGCTGGTCGAGGCCTCCGGACTGCTGTTCGTGACCCTCCTGATCGGTGAGCGCCAGACCGTCGCCCGCTCGCACGAGCAGGCGCGCGTCGGCATCACCGGCCGGATGGCTGCGCTGCTCGCGTCGAGCCTGGGGGCGATCGTCGCGAGCGCGATGGTGGCCCACATGGATCCGTCCGCCGTGTTCGCCATCTCGGCGACCGGGACGGTGGCCGTTGCGCTAGCGGGGCAGCGCCTGCTCGGACGCCTGTGACCGCTTCTCCGAACGGCCCTTCTTCGCCTCGCGCTGCCGCGATCGTTCGGCGTGCCACTCGGCCAGCTCCTCGTCCGAGAGGTGGGACGGCGGCAGCCTGCGCACGTACAGCGCGAACCGCGTCAGGAACGCGATCCCGATCAGCGGGGCGAGGATGTGGGGCAGGTGGGTGAGGATCAGGCGCACTGCTCCACCCATCATGCCACGGTATGGCGTCCTGCAACCATTCTCACGGCGGCGGTGGAGAGGCGGCACACACCCGTGCTGGTCGATTTTGCCCTTGTCTCCCCACTTCCATAGAATGCGGCCCGCAGCGCCTCAGACGGAGGCGTGAGCCGGTCGAGGGAGACACGTTTGTCCGCATTCAAGGTTGGGATCGTTGCGGTGGTCATCGGCGCGATCGGCTCGGTCGCCATCCTCGTCACCCCGTCATGGTTCCCGGTCGCGGCGGCCACGCAGGCCACGCGGCAGGACGATCTGTATCTCGCCCTGATGATCATGTCCTCGTTCATCATGGCGATCGTCACCACGTTCCTGGTGTACGCGATCTGGAAGTTCCGCGCCCGGCCGGGCGACGAGAACCGCGACGGCCCGCCGATCCACGGCAACACGACGCTCGAGATCGTGTGGACCGTGATCCCGACCATCCTGGTGGTCGCCTTCGCGATCGCCGGTGGCGTCGTCCTCGTCCGCAACGAGAAGACGTACAAGAACGAGCTGAATGTGCACGTCATCGGACAGCAGTTCGCGTGGACGTTCAAGTATCCGAAGCAAGGCGTCACCAGCACGACGCTGGTGCTCGAGGAGGGTCAACCGACGCAGTTCGACATCTACTCGAAGCTGCACGACGTGATCCACTCGTTCTACGTCCCGCAGTTCCGCGTCAAGGCGGACGCGGTGCCCGGCCAGGTCAACCACACGTATGCGACGCCCGACCGCGTCGGCACATACACGCTGATCTGCACGGAGCTGTGCGGCCCCGGGCACTCGCTGATGCGGGCTGTCGTCAGGGTGCTGCCGAAGGACAAGTTCGACGCGTGGGTGGCTGCTCAGAAGCGGCTGCAGTCATCGACCCAGGGAGGTGCGTAGCCAATGGCCGTCGCGCACGGAGCTGAACTGTCCGGCCACGGTCACGCACACGGCGGCGGCCACGGCCCGGTGCAGGTGCAGCAGCGAAGCATCTGGCTGCGCGGCAGCTGGGTGCGGGCGATCTGGGTGTCGTTCTTCTTCGGGACGGTCGTCGCGGGCATCGCCGCGCTGATCCGGAACCGGCTCGGTTTCGAGGCGGTCAGCGGCCAGTCAGCGCACGAGGTGCTGCTCACCTTCGGGCTGGTGTTCTGGGCGATCGGCTTCACCGTCGGCATCGGCTGCTTCGACTACTGGTGGGGCTACCTGATCGGGAGCCACAAGTGGGAGCAGGAGGATCACTCCGCCCACGGCGCGTACAGCTGGCGCGACTACTTCAAGGTCAACACCGACCACAAGGTGATCGGAATCCAGTACCTGGTGCTGACCTTCATCTTCTTCCTGATCGGCGGGGCGCTGGCTGAGGGCGTCCGCGCCGAGCTGGCCACGCCGGGGACGCAGATCGTGTCGCCGGGCACCTACAACGGCCTGTTCTCCGCGCACGCGACGCTGATGATCTTCCTGTTCATCATCCCGTCGTTCGCCGGTCTCGCCAACTTCGTGGTGCCGCTGATGCTGGGCGCGCAGGACATGGCGTTCCCGCGGCTGAACGCGCTGTCGTTCTGGTTGCTGCTGCCCGCGGGCCTGATCTTCCTGGCGTCCTTCGCAGTCGGCCCGTTCGACGCTGGCTGGACGAACTACGCGCCGCTCTCGGACAAGACCGGGGTCGGCGACACGTTCTTCACGATCGGCGTGCAGTTCGCAGGCGCGTCGTCGATCGCGACGGCCGTGAACTTCCTGGTCACCATCGTCACCATGCGGGCGCCGGGGATGAGCTTCTGGCGGATGCCGCTGCTGGTGTGGGCGAACCTGGCGACCTCCTCGCTGGTCGTGCTGGGCACGCCGTTCATCGCCGGATCGCAGTTCATGGTGCTGTACGACCGGATCATGCACACGCACTTCTTCGACCCGGCCGGCGGCGGCAACGTGGTGCTCTACCAGCACATCTTCTGGTTCTACTCGCACCCGGCCGTCTACATCATGATGCTGCCGGGCTTCGGCATCATCAGCGAGGTGATCGCGATCCACTCGCGTAAGCCGATCTTCGGCTACCGGCTGATCGCGTTCTCGACGGTGGCGATCGGCGTGCTCGGGTTCACCGTCTGGGCGCACCACATGTTCGTGTCCGGCATGGCTCCGTGGCTGCGGATCCCGATGATGGCCACGACCATGCTGATCGCGGTGCCGACCGGCATCAAGATCTTCTCCTGGGTGGCGACGCTGTGGGACGGCGTCATCCATCTGACGACCGCGATGCTGTTCGCGCTCGGGTTCATCTTCACGTTCGTGATAGGCGGCCTGTCGGGCGTGTTCCTGGCCGTGATCCCGGTCGACATCAACGTGTCCGACACCTACTTCGTGGTGGCGCACATCCACTACGTGCTGTTCGGCGGATCGGTGTTCACGATCTACGCCGGCATCTACCACTGGTTCCCGAAGATGACGGGCCGGATGTACGACGAGCGGCTCGGCCGGCTGCACTTCTGGCTGACGTTCATCTTCTTCAACGCGACGTTCATGCCGATGCACTGGCTCGGCCTGCAGGGGATGCCCCGGCGTGTCGCCGACTACGACCCGCGCTTCGCCACCCTCAACTTCATCATCTCGATCTGCGCGTTCCTCCTGGGCGCGTCGACGCTGGTGTTCCTCTACAACATCATCCACAGCTGGGCACGCGGCCCGATCGCCCCGGCCAACCCGTGGCGGGCGCTGTCGCTCGAATGGCAGGTCAGCTCCCCGCCGCCGATCTTCAACTTCGACGAGCCGCCGCAGGTGGTCGGCGGGCCGTACGAGTTCGGCGTGCCCGGGGCACGCCACGCCATCGTCACCGTGCACGAGCCGGAGCCGGCGTTCGCGGGGGCGGCGCCCGCCACCCTGAAGGCTCCGGAGGCGACGACGGGCGCGAGCCAGGGGCTGCTCACGTCGATGCGCCACATCCTGGTGGTCGCGAACCAGACCGTTGCGGGCGACGAGCTGATCGACGCCGTGCGGTCGAAGGCCGCCGGGGAGCCGGTGCGAGTCACGGTGATCTGCCCGCAGAACGACCCGAGCGGCGAGTGGGTGGTGGACGACCGCGAGGTGGCGCAGGCAACCCGCGCCCGCCTCGACGCGACGCTCGACCGGCTGCGGGCCGCGGGCATCGAGGCGACAGGCCAGGTTGTCGACCGCGACCCCTACACCGCGGTGATGGACGAGGTGGAGTCTGACCGGCCGTCCGAGATCATCATCTCGACCCTCCCCCAGACGCGATCCGGCTGGCTGCGTCGTGACCTTGTGGAGCGCGTGCGCCACGACGCGAAGATCCCTGTGGAGCACGTCGTGGTCGACGTTGGCGCGAAGCCGGCGGGCGGGGCATGACGTCGATTGCGGCAGCATCCGGCGCCACCCCGCGCGACGAGGGCGGGCATGTCGTCTCTGCCTATCACGAGAGCCTGATGCGCTCGCCCGTGTTCCTGGGCATGGTCATGTTCATCGGGTCGGAGATCATGCTGTTCGGCTCGTTCTTCACGGCCTACTTCTACATCCGGTTCAGCCACTCGCAGTACCCGTTGGGCGGCTTCGAGATCCCCAAGGCGAGCACGGGCATCAACACGGCAATCCTGGTGGCGTCGTCGTTCACGATGCACTGGGCGCTGGTGTCGGCCAAGCGCGGCAAGCGGTTGGGCCTGATCGTCGGACTCGGGTTGACGCTGGCCATGGGCCTCACCTTCCTGGGGCTGCAGATGCGGGAGTACCACGACCTCGGCTTCGTGCCGTCGGATGGCGCGTTCCCGACCACGTTCTTCGCGCTGACAGGCCTCCACGGCATGCACGTGCTGGTGGGCGCCACGCTCCTTGCCATCGCCTTCAACCGGGCAATCCGGGGGCATTACTCACCGGACGCCCACCTGGGGCTCGAGGTGACCGGCCTCTACTGGCACTTCGTCGACGTGGTGTGGATCTTCCTCTACACCGTCGTCTACCTCCTCTGACCGGGCGCGCGCCGGCCGCGGCGCGCTCAAGCCTCCGGGCCCCTGTGCCGATCTGGGCCTGGGATGATCGAATCGGACTCCCTGATCTCGCGGCTGATGCCGGGGCTGCTGGTCGCCGTCGCGGTCTTCGCGGCCTGGTGGCTCTTCATCAGGCCTCACCATTCCTCCGCGGTGCCGCAGCAGGGGCCCGGCGTGCTGGACGCGCCGTCGAGCGCCCGTCCCTATCTCCTGCAGCCCTCGCAGCTCGGCCCTGAGTACGACCAGCTGGCCGAGGAGACCCGCGCGACCACCAGCACCGAGATCCGCACCGACGAGACGGCCGCCGGCCTGGCGCTGATCCGCTCGTCCTGGAAGGGCGGCGCTCGGGCGGGCTGGTACCAGGTGCACGGCTCGATCACGGTCGGGAGCCGGGCGGAGGTGTTCACCAGCTCGACCCTGACGCCGGTCTCGGACACGATCAGGCGAGAGATGATGCGGCTCTACCACGCGCATCCCGCCACGCCCCCTGGCCAGGTGCCGGGCACGAACGGCTGGTTCCTGGCGGGCACCACGGTGTCGCAGGTCATCTCGCCGTTCAACCCGCACCGGCAGGTCGCGGTCTACGGCTGGCAGGACCGCGATGTCCTCGCCGTGGTGGTCGTGACCGGCCTGCGGAGCGACGACGTCCCGACCGCCGCGGTCAAGCTGGCGCAGGCGCAGGACTCGAACATCCGCTTCGTCAACGCCGGCTGACGGCTCGGTTACCCGCGCCGTTGTCGCAGGATCGGCAACGTTCCTCACCCAGCCCACGCGGAATCTGCCCGGATCCGAACGGCATTCGCGCTGCCGCAGTGACACCTCCCCCGGATCCACCGCCCGCGCGCAACAGCATCGTCACGATCGGCGCAGGAGTGTCTCGAGGCGCCGGCGCCGCCCGGAACGGGCTCAAACCCCAATAATTGGCGTGGACCGTGACGTCCCGGTCGCGGACGCCGTTACGAGTCGCCTGATCGCTCTCGGCGTGCCGTCTGAGCCAGCTCGATGACCAGCGCGGCCCACTGCCGGTTTCGCACGTCGACCTGCACCCGTCGCCTGCCCTGCGACGGCGGAAACGCGCTGAGCAGCGTCCTGGCGCGCTCCGAGAGCCCGGCGGGCTCGGCCGGCAGGTCGAGCGTGACCGCCAGATATCCATCCCGGCGCTCCACCTCCGCGCCGGGCTGCCCCTCACAGGCGCGCGCGACCTCCGCCAGGAAGTCGGGCTCGCTCAGTCGTCCGGGAGGTTGCGGTACTCCTCCATCGCGTCCGAGACCCACAGCCATAGACCGATGACGAGGATCGTGGCGCCGATGGAGATCAGCGACATCCGCCAGAGCCGGGAGTCCGGAACCAGCCCGGCCAGCATCAGCGCGATGCCGAGCGACGTGATGATCGGCTGCGCCGACGGCGCTGGCAGGTGGAACGGGTTGTGCTCGGGCTCAGACATTGACGACGAGGAGTCCGATGATGAGCGTGGCGATGAACAGCCCGGCGACGAAGATGGCGAGCATCAGGCCGAGCTTGATGTTGGCGGTGGCGGTCTTCTTGTCGAGCATCGCTTCGAGAACTCCTAGAAGGTGACCCGGTCGACCCCGATGGCGGCGAACATCAGGGCCAGGTAGGCGAGTGAGTAGAGGAACAGCGCCCGCGCGTGGGCGCGGCTCGTGTCCCGCACGAGCCGCACGGCGAGCAGGATGAACCAGGCACCGAG
>DASSEV010000016.1:0-111955 GCA_035695105.1 Gaiellales bacterium | reverse complement strand
ACCGCGCTCGCCTACCAGCTGCAGCTGGCGTTTGCCGACAACCCGAACACCGCCGGCGACAACTACCAGGCGGTGCTGCAGTACACGGCAACCACGCCGTAGCCTCGTTCCCCCGAGGACTGCGACAGCGGGGCGGGCTCCCACCGGAGCCCGCCCCGCGGCGTTGTCCGGGCGCAGGATTCGAGGCGTCCGCTTTGAACCACACGCAGAGGTGTTCCACACGCGGACTCGAGCGGCTGCATGCGCCCTGGGCGTGGCGGGCGTCAGCCTGCTGCTTCCCGGCTCATCGCTCGCCGCGAGTCTGATCACGAACCCCGGGTTCGAGGCCTCCGGATCGGCCGGCACGGTGTTCTCGGACACGCTGCCCGACCTGTCCGCCTGGCAGATCACCTCGGGCAACTACACGCTGAGCGGGGGTGTGGTCACCTCGCAGGGCTTCGGCCCCTCGACCGACCTCGCGGTGGTGCGCAACGCCCAGGACTACCAGGACGGGACGTTCTCCGTCGTGACCACGCCGCTCACCGTCGCTCCTCAGGAGACCGGCGGGGCGGTCGTCCGCTACCGCGACGCCGCCGACTTCTATCTCTGCGGCATCACCAAGGGCTCCGTCGTCATCCAGCGCCGGTTGAGCGGCACCGACCTCGTTCTGGCGAGCGCCGCCTACACGTCGGCCGTGAACTCGTCGTACACGTTGACAGCATCGGCAACGGGCACACAGATCTCGTGCAAGGTGAGCGGTCCGGGCGGCACAGCGACCGCGACCGCGACGGACGGCAGCTTCACGAGCGGCGCGATCGGTGTCGCCGCGATCAACTCGAATCCCTCGCAGCTGCGCCAGATGAAGTTCTCGCAGCCGTCGATGACCGCGACCGTTCCCCAGTCGTGGTCGGCGCTCGGCGCGCTGTCAGGGCGGCCCGGCCTCGTGCCCGACCGCATCGCGCCGGCAAACAGCGGCGCCGCCTACCTCCAGCTGTTCGGGGGCGCCGGCAGCTTCAGCGGGTCGAGCCAGCAGACGTCGGTCGCCGTCTCGCCGAGCAGTTCGTACACGCTGAGCGCCGCGATCACCACGGATGCGGTCAGCGGCTCGGCGAAGGTGCTCGCGATCCAGCCGGACGGGACGAGCACGACGCTCGGGAGCGTGTCCGGGACGACCGCCTGGACGATCTACTCCACGAGCTTCATCACCGGCGCCGCGACGACCACGGTCACCATCCGCCTGCAGCTGGACGGCAGCGGCCGCGCCGGCTTCGACGACCTCAGCCTGACCATCGCGCCCGCCGTCGCGCTGTCGCTCTCGGCTTCGTCCGTCGACTTCGGCGGCGTCGATCCGATCTCGTCGCCGTTCGTGCTGTCGCCCGCGCTGACCGCCACGGTCACGTCGAACACCACATGGGCGCTGTCGCTGAACGGATCCGGCGACTTCGCGGACGGCACCGGGAAGACGTTCCCGCTCGCGCGGATGGGGTGGCGGGTGCACGGCGGCGGCGCCTACACCGCCGCCTCGACGACGGCCCAGACGGTCGCAACCGGGGTCGCCACGGCGACCGCCGGCACGGCCACGCCGATCGACTTCCAGCTGCAGGTGACCTACGCCGACCCCGTGTCATCACAGCCGTTCCAGACCACGCTGACCTACACCGCCACCACACCGTGAGGAGCTCCCAATGCGAAGACTGACCGTCATGTCCCTGCTCGCCTCGGCGCTGCTCATGGCCTCCGGTGCGACCGCCTCGGCCGCGAAGCCCCCGGCGATCTCGATCGGGGTGGCACCGTCGAAGCTGCAGGCGAACCTGCACCCGGGGCAGCTCTACAAGACCGATCTCGACATCTACAACAAGGGCAGCGACCCGGTGGTGCTGGACGTCTTCCTGCAGGACTACACCATCTCCACCGACTCCGCCGTGGTGTTCAAGCCGGCCGGCTCGCTCGCCCAGTCGGCGGCACCGTGGTCGTCTCTCTCCAACCGGGTGCTCCACATGCCGGCGCTGAGCCACCGCCGCGTGGTGCTGACGGTGAACGTGCCCAAGGACGCGGCCATCGGCACGCACACGCTGGCGGTGGTGTTCCGTTCTCGGCAGGTCAAGTCCGCCGGCAATGTGGAGTACCGGCCGGCCGTGGCCTCGCTCATGGCCGCCGGCGTGGAGAATCCGGACGGTACGGGGCTCGTGCTGCGGGGGCAGGTGCTCACCCGATCGGTGTCGGTGCACTGGATCAGCCTCAAGGACGTCTGGCACTCGAGCGACAAGGTGGGGGCGGCCGTCGACTGGCTGATGCATCCGACCGTGACCGCGAACGTCGAGGTTCGCAACACGGGCAACACGTTCTTCAACATCATCAAGGGCGGGACGAGCTTCACCACGTCCTTCGCCGCGGGCGACCAGTCCCACCAGGCGGCGGCGCCGACCTACACGATCCTGCCGAACTCGGTGCGCACGCTGACCATGACCTGGGATCATGCCCCGCTCCTGGCCAAGGGCTCCGCCGAGACGCGCATCTACTACAACACCACGTCGCACCTCCCGGTGGAGACCACGCCGTTCATGATCATCCCCTGGCATCTGATCATCGTCGTCGGCGTGCTGCTCGCCGTGATCGTGCTGTTCACGCTGCGCCGCCGCGCGAAGCGCGGCGGCGGCAGGCGGCGCCGGCGTGCATCGGCACCCTCGCCCTGGCTGTCGCCGGGGGCGGGTGTGTGATGCACGGCCTGCTCGAGGCCGTTCCGAACTTCTCGGAGGGCCGCGACACGGAGGTGCTCGACGCGCTGGTCGATGCCTTCGGCGGCGGCGGCGCCCGCGTGCTCGACGTGCATGCGGACGCCGACCACAACCGGTCGGTGTTCACCGTCGTCGCCGATCCCGACAGCCTGGTCGAGGGGCTGGCCGCGGCGATCGCCCTGTCGACGGCGCGCATCGACCTGACCAGGCACGAGGGCGTCCACCCGCGCGTGGGCGCCGCCGACGTCGTGCCCTTCGTCCGCTTCCGCGCCGACGATCCGCGGCCCGAGCAGGCTGCCCGGGCGCTGGCCCGCCGGATCGCGATGCTGGGCGTGCCGGCCATCGGGTACGGCGATCTAGGCGGCGGACTGCGGCCGGCGGCCTTCCGCGCGGGCGGGCCGGATCGGCTGGGCGAGCGCATGCGGGCGGGCGAGGTGGCGCCGCTGGCCGGCCCGGACCGTCCGCATCCCACGGCCGGCGCCGTGCTGCTGGGCGTGCGGCCGCCGTTGGTCGCCTTCAACGTCGACCTGGACACGGACGACGTCTCTGTGGCGCGGGCGATCGCGGCCGGCATCCGGGAACGGGACGGCGGCCTGCCCGGCGTCCAGGCACTGGGCCTGGCCGTGCGTGGCGGAGCGCAGGTCTCCACCAACCTGATCGACATCGACGCCACGCCGCTGCATCGCGTCACCGCGGAGATCGTGCGCCTCGCCGGCGAGCACGGAGTGGGGGTGCGCAGGGGCGAGCTCGTCGGGCTGATGCCGGCGCGCGTGATGGCGGCCGCGGCCGGCGACGCGCTGCTGCTTCCCGGGCTGCTGGCCGACCGCGCGCTCGAGGTCGCGGCCACCGGTGAGTTCGGCGAGGGCTGAGCCTGCGCGGGCTGCGTAGACTCCGCAGCCGTGGATTCCGTATTGCTGACCGGCACCGGCCTCGCCGTGGAGGATGTCGAGCGTGTCGCCATCGGCCGGGCGCCGGCGCGGCTCGCGCCGGAGGCGGTCGAGAAGATCGCGGCGGCAAGGGCGCTGATCGACCGCGCCGTCGACTCCGGCACGCCCACGTACGGCGTCAACACGGGGTTCGGTCGCTTCGTCGACGTGGCGATCTCCAGCGAGGACACGGGCCGTCTCCAGCTGAACCTGCTGCGCAGCCACGCGTGCGGCGTGGGCGAGCCATTCCCGACGGAGGTGGTGCGCGGCGCGATGCTGCTGCGGGCGAATGCGCTCGCGACGGGGGCCTCGGGCGTGCGCCGCGAGACGGTCGAGCTGCTGCTCGGGATGTTGAACGCCGGCGTCCACCCGATCGTGCCTTCGCGCGGGTCGCTGGGCGCGAGCGGCGACCTCGCGCCGCTCGCCCACCTGGCGCTGCCGCTGGTCGGCGAGGGCTTCGCCGAGCTGGGCGGCGAGGAGCTGCCGGGCGCAGAGGCGCTGCGCCGGGCGGGGCTCGAGCCCGAGGTGCTGGGAGCGAAGGAGGGGCTGGCGCTGATCAACGGCACCCAGTTCATGGCCGCGATCGGTGCGCTGGTGCTGGCGCGGGCGCGGCGGCTGGTGCGGATCGCGGACGCGGCGGCTGCGCAGTCGGTCGAGGCGGTTCGCGGCTCGCGGACGCCGTTCGCGCCCGAGATCCAGGCCCTGCGGCCGCACCCCGGGCAGGTCGACTCCGCCGCCAACCTGTACGCCCTGCTCGACGAGTCGGAGATCAACGAGTCACACCGCTGGTGCGGCCGCGTGCAGGACGCGTACTCGCTGCGCTGCTCGCCACAGGTGCATGGCGCCTGCAGGGACGCGCTTGCCTACGCGTGGTCGGTGATCGCCATCGAGGTGAACGCGGCGACCGACAACCCGCTCGTGTTCGCGGAGCGGGACGAGGTGCTCTCGAACGGCAACTTCCACGGCGAGCCGGTGGCCATCGCGCTGGACACGCTCAAGATCGCGCTGGCCGAGCTGGCGGGCATCTGCGAGCGCCGCATCGAGCGCATGGTGAACCCGACGATGAGCGAGGGGCTGCCCCCGTTCCTGACCGAGCACGGGGGTCTGAACTCCGGCTTCATGATCCCGCATTACGTGGCCGCCAGCCTGGTCGCCGAGAACAAGGTGCTCTGCCACCCGGCGTCGGTGGACTCGATCCCGACCAGCGCCGGTCAGGAGGATCACGTGTCGATGGGAGCCACCGCCGCCGTCCACGCCTGGCAGGTGTGCGCGAACGTGGAGCGGGTGCTCGCCGTCGAGCTGCTCTGCGGGGCGCAGGGGATCGACTTCCTGGCGCCGCTGAAGCCCGGGCCGGGGATCACGGCCCTGCACGCCGCGCTGCGCGGGCACTCGCCGCACCTGGGCGACGACCGCTCACTGGCCGGCGACATCGAGGCCGTGGCCGGGGCAGTCCGTGACGGCTCGCTGGTGGCGGCCGTCGAAGGCGCCCTCGGCCCGCTTCGCTGAGCAACGGCTTCCCATCGCATCCTCACGGGCGACCGTCGGGCGCGTCACACCGGCCTACCCCGTACGTTGAGACCGGACGGGCCGGCGGAGCCGGCCCGTCCTAGCCTCGCGAGCCGCAGGTCGTATAGCCTGCCCCTCATGGCGACGCGGGAACTCCAGAGCGAGGTCGAGGCGCTCGTCGGCGACCTCTCGAGCATCCACGCCCCGCACGGCTCCGAGCTGCGCTGCAAGGGCTGGCACCAGGAGGCTGCGCTGCGGATGCTCTGCAACAACCTCGACCCCGACGTGGCCGAGGATCCCACCCGCCTCGTCGTCTACGGCGGCTCCGGCCGAGCCGCCCGCAGCCACGACGCGCTGCGGGCGATCGTCCGCACGCTGATGGAGCTCGAGAACGACGAGACGATGCTCGTGCAAAGCGGCAAGCCGGTGGCGGTGTTCCGCACGCATCCCGGCGCCCCGCGCGTGCTGATCGCGAACTCGCTGCTCGTGCCGCGGTTCGCCACCTGGGAGGAGTTCCGGCGCCTCGAGGCCGAGGGGCTGACGATGTTCGGCCAGATGACCGCCGGCTCGTGGATCTACATCGGCACCCAGGGCATCCTGCAGGGCACCTTCCAGACCTTCGCCGCTGCCGGCGAGCGTCACTGGGGCACGCCCGATCTGACCGGCCGCACCATCCTGACCGCCGGCCTCGGCGGGATGGGAGGCGCGCAGCCGCTCGCCGCGTCGCTGGCGGGCGCCGCCAGCCTCACCGTCGAGGTCGACCCGCACCGGATCGCCCGGCGGCTGGAGACGCGCTACCTCGACGAGGTCGCCGCAGACCTCGACGACGCCGTGCGCCGGCTGCGAAAGGCGGCCGACGAGGGCGTGGGCCTGTCGATCGGCCTGCTGGGCAACGCCGGCGAGGTGTTTCCCGAGCTCGCGCGACGTGGGGTCGTCTTCGACCTCGTCACCGACCAGACCTCCGCCCACGACATGCTGAACGGCTACGTCCCCATGGGGATGTCGCTGGACGACGCGATCGCCCTGCGCGAGTCGGATCCCGACGAGTACGTGCGCCGCGCCCGCGCCACCGCCGTCGAGCACGTGAAGGCGATGGTGGCGTTCCAGGGGGCCGGAAGCCATGTCTTCGACTACGGCAACAATCTGCGCACGGAGGCCCGTGACGCCGGCTATGCCGACGCGTTCGCCTTCCCCGGGTTCGTGCCCGCCTACATCCGGCCGCTCTTCGCGCGTGGCGCCGGCCCGTTTCGCTGGGCAGCGCTGTCCGGCGACCCGGCGGACATCCACCGCATCGACGCCGCGCTGCTCGACGCCTTCCCCGAGGACACCCTGCTGCAGCGCTGGCTCACGATCGCACCTGACCGCATCGCCTTCCAGGGGCTCCCGTCGCGCATCTGCTGGCTGGGCCAGGGGGATCGAGCCAAGGCCGGCCTGTTGTTCAACGACCTCGTCCGCCGCGGCGAGGTGTCCACGCCGGTCGTGATCGGCCGCGACCACCTCGACACCGGCTCGGTCGCCTCGCCCTTCCGGGAGACCGAGGCCATGAAGGACGGCTCCGATGCGATCGCCGACTGGCCGATCCTGAACGCCCTGCTGTCGACGGCCTCGGGTGCCTCCTGGGTGTCGGTGCACCATGGCGGCGGCGTCGGCATCGGCAACTCCATCCATGCCGGGCTCGTGATCGTCGCCGACGGCAGCGAGGAGATGGACGAGCGGCTCGCCCGTGTCCTCACCAACGACCCGGGAATCGGCGTTGCCCGTCATGCCGACGCCGGGTACGAGGATGCTATAGAGACGGCGCACGAGCAGGGCATCCGGCTGCCGATGGAAGGCTGAACCGTGCCGGCGGCGATCCTGACCGGCGTCACCGGCGGCTGGGGCAGGGCGGTGCTGGACAGGTTCCTGGAGCGGGGATGGGATGTCTGCGCCGCAACGCGCGGCGCCGACTCGGACGGGCTGCCGGATGGCGTGCTCGCCGTCGAGGCCGATCTCACCGACCCCGAGTCGGCGGAGCGCGTGGTGGCGCAGGCGGTCGAGCGGTACGGCGGCGTGCGGGCCGTGGCCTGCGTTGCCGGCGGCTTTCGCATGTCGGGGCCGCTGCACACCTCATCGGTCGATGACTGGCGGGCCATGCTCGCGGTCAACCTCGACACCGCCTACACGATCACCCGTGCAGCGCTCGGCCCGATGCTCGAGGCCGGCTCGGGGTCGATCGTCTACGTCGGCGCGCGCGCGGCGGTGCGTCCGTTCGCCGGAGCCGCGCCCTACATCGTGTCCAAGGCGGCTGTGCTCGGGCTGATGGCGGCCGTCGACGCGGAGGTGCGCACCCAGGGGCTCCGCGTGAACACCGTGCTCGCGAACATCGTCGATACGCCGCGCAACCGCGACGAGAACCCCGACGCCGACTACTCCCGCTGGACGACCGGAGAGGAGCTGGCGCGCGTGATCGAGTGGCTCGCCGGCGACGACTCTGCGCCGTTGTCGGGCGGGACGATCCCGGCGTACGGCCGCTCCTGACCTGGTCATGCCCTCGCTGCTGATCGACCACATCGGCACCCTTGCCACGCCGGCTGGGGCCGCCCCGTCGCGGGGCGCCGATCTGGCCCGGGTGGACGTGATCGAGGACGCCGCGATCGCGGTCGTCGACGGGAAGATCGCCGCCGCCGGGCGGCGCGAGCAGGTGCTCGACGGCCACGGCGACCTGCCGCTGTACGACGCCGAGGGGCGCGCCGCTATTCCCGGACTGGTGGACTGCCACACGCATGCCGTGTTCGGCGGCGACCGCGCCGGCGAGTTCGATCTGCGAGCTCAGGGCGTCGCGTACGAGCAGATCCATGCGGCCGGCGGCGGCATCGCCGCCAGCGTCACGGCCACGCGCGCCGCGGCCGCGGAGGGGCAGCTGCCGGGAATCCTGGAGCGGCACCTGGGCTGGATGGCGGCCGGGGGCACCACCACCGCCGAGGTCAAGTCCGGCTACGGGCTCGACCGCGACGCCGAGCTGGCGATGCTCCGGGCCGCGGCCGCGCCGCACGCCATCGAGGTGTCACCGACGTTCCTTGGGGCGCACGCCGTCGGCCCCGAATGGGACGACGCGGACGCCTACCTGGACTTCGTCATCGACGAGGTGCTGCCGGAGGCGTCCGGCCTCGCGGAAGCGGCGGACGTGTTCCTCGAGCGCGGCGCCTTCGACCGCGCCCAGGCTGCGCGGTACCTGCGGGCGGCGGCCGCGCACGGCCTGGCCCTGCGCCTGCACGCCGACCAGTTCAGCGAGGCGGGCGGCGTCGACGTCGCGGTCGAGCTGGCGGCGCGCTCGGTCGACCACCTGGAGGCGACCGGCCCGGCCGGGGTCGAGGCGCTCGCGTCGAGTGACGTGGCCGCCGTGATGCTGCCCGCATGCGTGGTGACCCTCGACCTGCCGCGTCCGCCCGCACGCGCGCTGGCCGACCGTGGCGCGATCGTCGCGCTCGCGACCGACTTCAACCCGGGCAGCGCCTTCTGCCAGTCCATGCCGCTCGTCATGTCGCTGGCATGCACCCTGCTGCGGATGTCGCCGGCCGAGGCGCTGGTGGCGAGCACGATCAATCCCGCCTGGGTGCTCGAGCGCCACGACCGGGTGGGCCGGCTGGCGCCCGGATACGATGGCGACGTGGTGCTGCTCGAAGCCGAGGACTGGCGGCACGTCGTCTACCACCTGGGCGGGCCGGTGGTCTCGGCAGCCTTCAAGGGCGGCCGGCGCCTGTGATCGAGCGCGTCCGCGGGCTCGGGTTCGCCGACGCGCTGGCGGTGGCCGGCGCAGCGCTGGTGGCCGCCGGCCTCGTCGTGACCGGGGACGGGCTGGTCGCCGCCGCGCAGCACACACCCGGGTCGTCCGCCATGAACTGGCAGGACCGGCTGCTGCTGGGTCTCTGGAACTTCAGGCTCGAGCATGCGCTGTGGTTCACGATCGGGCTGCTCACCCTCTGGTTCGCGCTGGCGACCGGCGCCGGCCTGCTCGGCCGCCGGGAGCACACCGCGCGGCTGGTGGGCGGCGTCGCCGTCGGCTTCGTGCTGCTCGCCGCGGCCGTCGCGATCGGCTCCACCATCGTGGCCCTCACCGGCTCGGTGGGATCCGGTGCGCTGCAGGTGACCTTCACGCGCAACGAGCGCATCTTCACCTGGCTGCTGCAGGTCGCAACGGCGTCGGCGCTGTCGGCGGCCTGGCTGCTCGCGGGATCCCGGCTGGGCGAGACGGCACCGGCGGCGGCACCCGCGACGTCGGACGACGCGCCGGGCGAGGATCTCGAGGAGGAGGAGGAGGAGGAGGACGGGCTGGAGGAGCTGTCCGACGAGCCGCCCCCGCCGCCTCCGCCGGTGCCGCTGCGCGAGCGGCCGGCCGCACCGGTTCCCGCAGCGGTCGCAGCCGCAGCACCGGAGGAGCCCGCGACGCCCGCCGCCGCCGCGCGCAGGACGTTCCGTGACCGGCTCGCCTTCTCGCCCAGGAAGGAGGAGGCGCAGCGCCTGCTCGACGAGATGGCCCGGGCCGAGCGCGAGGGCCGCGACGACGAGGTGTCGCGCCTTGCCGAGCAGATCGACGCGCTGTAGCTGCGCGGGAGCCATTACAGTTCGTCCGTGGCGACGAAGAAGCAGCAGCGGCGGAAGTACCGCCGGGCACAGGGCCGTGGGCGCCTGTACGACGACTACGAGCCCAAGCCAGCCGATGACCGTCCGGCGCGGCGCGCCGACTCCCGGCCGCGCGCCGCGCGCGAGCCGGCCCGTCCCACCTGGAAGCGGTCGTTCCGGCGCGCGGCGGTGTTCGCGGCCGGCCTGTTCCTGTTCGTGACGGTGATCCCGATCGGCGGAAAGAAGACGGACACCGCGGCGGCCGCGCTCCAGGCCGCCTCGTTCCTGGTCTTCCTGGTGCCGTTCGGCTACCTGATGGACAGCTTCATCTACAACCGCTGGCTGAAGCGGCAGGGGTGACGCTCGAGGTCGTCAGCCTCCCGCTCGGCGCCTATCAGACCAACTGCTACGTGGTCAGCACCGAGGGCTCCTCCGACGCCGTCGTGATCGATCCCGGCGACAGCGCGGAGACCGTGCTCGGCGTGCTGGCCGATCGCGGCCTCACCCTGCGCGGGATCCTGGTCACGCACGGCCACCTCGATCACATCGGCGCCGTCCGCGACCTGGCCGAACGGACCGGGGTCGAGGTGTGGATGGCCCGCGGCGACGCCGACGACCTCCGCACGTACGGGCCGGCTCCCTATGACCCGCAGCACGTTGTCTCCGGAGGAGACACCCTCGAGGTCGCCGGTGTCCGCTTCCGTGTGCTCGACGTCCCGGGCCATACGGCAGGGTCGGTGGCGTTCGCCGCCGACGGCGTTGCCTTCGTCGGCGACGTGCTGTTCGCCGGATCGATCGGCCGCACCGACCTCCAGGGCGGAGATCTCGACACCCTGATCTCGAGCATCGCGCTGCTGATGCGCGAGCTGCCGCCCGAGACGGTCGTGGCATCGGGGCACGGGCCGGCGACCACGCTCGAGCGCGAGCGTGCCACCAACCCGTTCCTGGGCTCGCTGCGGTGAGCGAGCGGTTCCAGCCGCCCCGCGGCACCCGCGACTGGTTCGGCGAGGACGCCGCCGTTCGCCGGCGCGCGATCGATCTCGCCCGCTCGGTCTTCGAGCCGGCCGGCTACGGCGAGGTGGTCACACCGGGCTTCGAGGACACGGGGCTGTTCGCGCGGTCGGCGGGCGAGACGTCGGACGTGGTCAGCAAGGAGATGTACACCTTCGAGGATCGCAGCGGGAGGTCGCTTACCCTTCGCCCGGAGAGCACGGCGGCGGTCATGCGCGCCTACCTGCACTCGATGACGCGCCTGCCGCAGCCCGTCAAGCTCTGGTACTGCCAGAGCCACTTCCGGTACAACGCGGTGCAGCGCGGCCGCGCGCGCGAGCACTACCAGTTCGGCGTCGAGGTGATCGGCGCCGAGGACGCCGCGGTCGACGCGGAGGTGATCGCGCTCCAGCACCGCTGGTACGAGCTGTGCGAGGTGCCGGCGCTGCGCCTGGAGCTGAACTCGATCGGCGACGCCGCCTGCCGGCCCGCCTACGTCGCGCTGCTCGTCGAGTTCATCGACGCCCACGAGCAGGAGCTCTGCGCCGAGTGCCTGGAGCGCCGTCACACCAATCCGCTGCGCGTGCTCGACTGCAAGAACCGGGACTGCCAGGCGGTGCTCGCCGGCGCCCCCCGGATCACGGACCACCTGTGCGAGCCGTGCCGGGAGCACTTCGCGGAGGTGCGCCGCCACCTCGATGCGCGCGGTGTGGCCTACGAGCTCGTGCCCAGCCTCGTGCGGGGGCTCGACTACTACACCCGCACGACCTGGGAATGGATGGGCGGCGACCTGTCGAGCTCGATCTCGGGCGGCGGGCGGTACGACGGGCTGGCCGAGCAGATCGGCGGCGGCCCTGCTCCGGGCGTCGGGTTCGGCGCGGGGCTGGAGCGCCTGCTCGAGGTGGCGCGCCCCCAGCCCGCGCACCGGCGTGGCAGCGTGCTGTTCGCGATCATCGCCGAGCAGGCGCGGCCGCGGCTGTTCGCGCTGCTCGACGAGGCTCGTGCCGCCGGGGTGCCCGCGGACGCCGCATACGGGTCGCGCCGGCTGAAGCGGATGCTCGAGCTCGCGTCGCGTCGCGGCGCCGATCGCGTTGTCATCGTCGGCGACGAGGAGTGGGAGCGCGAGCAGGCGACCCTCCGTGATATGACCTCGGGCGAGCAGCGCACGGTGGCGCTGGAGGCGCTCGTGAAGGAGCTGACGGGTGAGCTATAGGACACGGCTGGCGGGCGAGCTGCGTGCCGCCGACGCCGGGCAGGAGGTGACGCTCGCGGGCTGGGTGGCGCGCCGCCGTGACCACGGTGGCCTCGTGTTCGTCGATCTGCGCGACCGGGCCGGCATCGTTCAGCTCGTGGTCGACCCCGAGCAGGCGGAGGCTCACGCGGTCGCCGGCGAGCTGCGCAACGAGTTCGTCGTGCAGGCGACCGGCCGGGTGACGCCGCGCTCGGCCGAGACCGTCAACCCACGGCTGCCGACGGGCGAGGTGGAGGTTCGGGTGGACCGGCTGGAGGTGCTGTCGCGCTCGGCGGTGCTGCCGTTCCAGCTCGACGACGAGAACGTCGACGAGTCGCTGCGGCTGCACCACCGCTACCTCGACCTGCGGCGGGACGAGATGCGCCGCAACATCCACACCCGCTTCCGGCTGACCCAGATCATCCGCCGGCACATGGAGGACAACGGTTTCTGGGAGCTCGAGACGCCGATCCTCTACAAGTCCACGCCGGAAGGGGCCAAGGAGTTCCTGGTGCCCACATCCACCCGCCCCGGGCAGTTCTACGCGCTCCCCCAGTCGCCGCAGACGTTCAAGCAGCTGTATGCCATCGCGGGGTACGAGCGCTACTACCAGATCGCCCGCTGCTTCCGCGACGAGGCGACGCGCGCCGACCGCACCGCCGAGTTCACGCAGCTCGACATCGAGATGGCCTTCATGGATCCCGAGGAGCTGTTCGGGCTGCTCGAGGCGCTGTTCGCCCGGCTCTGGAGCGAGCTGCTGGACGAGCAGGTCGCCACGCCGTTTCGGCGGATGACCTGGGACGAGGCGATGCTTCGGTACGGCTCGGACAAGCCGGACCTCCGCTTCGGCGCCGAGATCGCCGACGTCAGCGGCGTGCTGGCCGGGACGGAGTTCAAGGCGTTCCGGGGCGTGGTCGACGGCGGCGGTGTGGTGCGCGGGTTCGCCGTGCCGGGCGCGCTCGAGTTCTCCCGCAAGGACCAGGACGAGCTCGTCGAGTTCGCCAAGAGCTGGGGCGGGAAGGGCGTCGCGTGGCTCCAGCTCCATCCCGGCGGCGAGGTGCGCTCGCCGATCGCGAAGTTCCTGTCGGAGGGCGAGATCGCCGGCATCCTCGAGCAGACCGGCGCCGCCGAGGGCGACACCGTGTTCCTGGTCGCCGACCAGGAGGAGGCGGCGGTGCGCGTGCTCGGCCCGCTGCGCCTGCACCTGGGCGAGCGGCTGGGGCTGATCACCGAGGGGTGGCAGTTCCTGTGGGTGACCGACTTCCCGATGTTCGAGTGGCTCCCCGACGAGGGCCGGTGGAAGGCGTCGCACAACCCCTTCTCCGCCCCCGCCCCAGGCTCGGAGCAGTTCTGGGTTGACCCTGCGTCGGCGCGCTCCTACCAGTACGACCTCGTGCTCAACGGCAACGAGATCGGCGGCGGCTCGGTGCGCAACCATCGCGCGGAGACGCAGAGCAAG
This sequence comes from Gaiellales bacterium, assembly GCA_035695105.1. Taxonomy (GTDB): domain Bacteria; phylum Actinomycetota; class Thermoleophilia; order Gaiellales; family JAICJC01; genus JAICYJ01. The sequence continues at coordinate 98,530 of DASSEV010000016.1, read as the reverse complement.
GTGTTCGAGCTGCTCGGCATCTCCGCCGAGCGGGCCGAGGAGAACTTCTCCTTCCTGCTGCGGGCGCTCTCGATGGGCGCGCCGCCCCACGGCGGCATCGCGTTCGGGCTCGACCGCCTGGCGATGCTGGTGGCTCGTGCCGACTCGCTGCGCGAGGTGATCGCCTTCCCGAAGGGACAGGGTGGCGTCGACCCTCTGACCGGGGCTCCCAGCCCCGTGCCCGCGTCGGCGTTGACCGAGCTCGGTCTGCGCGTCGCGGGGCCGCCGCCCGCCTAACCGATCCTTCACCGCAGACTGTGCGTTTGGGGGGATAACCGCACCGTGGCGGCTGCTACGGTGGCTACTTCCCCCACGATGGAAGGCCAGAGCATGTACCACCAGGCGTCCGAACCCACGCTCGCCGAAGAACGACACATCGCCCACTCCGGCGCACTTGCGCGATGGGCAGGCCATTGCGCGCGGCACCCCTGGAGGGTCGTCGGCACCTGGCTGGCCATCGTCGTCGTTCTGATCGGCCTCAATGCCGCATTCCACGGCACCCTGATCAACGACTTCAACATCCCCGGCTCGGACGTCCAGAAGGCGACCGACCTGATCAACGCCAAGTTCCACGGCCAGAAGGGCGCGGCACTGCGCGTCGTCGTCGCCGCGCCTCCCGGCCAGCAGCTGACCACGCCGGAGCGGGCGACCGCGTTGAAGCAGATGCTGGCGGCCAGCGTGGCCGGGCAGAAGACGCTCGACCAGAGCCAGCAGGACGTCAGCCCGATCACCGACCCGGCCAGCGCGACCGGCGCGCACCAGCTGTCGAAGGACGGCCGGATCGCGTACTACGACGTGCAGTTCGACCGCAACGGGTTCCAGCTGCCGCGCAGCGGCATCGTCAAGCTGGAGGATCAGCTGCGCAGCATCGCCCAGCCGGCCGGCATCCAGGTCGAGTTCACGGGCGAGGCCGAGAACGCGCCGCCGACGCAGGGGATCAGCGACATCGTCGGCCTGATCGCGGCGTTCATCATCCTGATCGTGCTGTTCCGGGCGCTCGTGCCGACGATCATCCCGCTGCTGTTCGCCATCACGGCGGTGATCAGCGCGTTCCTGCTGCTGTACCTGGCCGCCCGGTTCACGCACTTCAACACGGTGACAGAGATCCTCGTGCCGATGATCGGCCTCGGCGTCGGGATCGACTACACGCTGTTCATCGTCACCAGGTTCAGACAGCTGCTGCACGACGGGCTCGACCCGCGTGACGCCGCCGCAGCCGCCGGCGCAACGGCCGGCCGTGCGGTGATCTTCGCGGGGCTGACCGTGGCCATCTCGATCACGGGCCTGGCGCTGATCGGCATCGACTTCATCACGAAGCTCGGGATCGGCAGCGCGCTCGGCGTGGTCACGGCTGTGGCGCTCGCCAACTCACTGCTGCCGGCGGTGCTGGCGCTGCTCGGCCGCCGCATCGACAGGGGCCGGATGGGCCTGAAGCCGGTCGACGAGTCGCGCGAGGGCCAGGCGCGGACGCCGGTGGCGGCGTGGGGCCGGTTCGTCACGAGGCACGCGAAGATCGTGCTGCCGGTCGTGATCGTGCTGGGCGTCCTGCTCGCCTCGCCGATCGTGCGGGTGCACCTCGGCCTGGCTGACGCCGGCACGGCGCCGAAGAACCAGACCACGCGCAAGGCCTACGACCTCCTGTCCGAGGGCTTCGGGCCCGGATTCACCGAGCCGATCCCCGTCGTCGTCGACATCCAGGGCGACCACGCGCTGCCGGACAAGCTGGTCAGCGCGTTCCAGAAGGTGCCCGGGATCGCGCAGGTCAACCAGCCGATCTACAACACGAAGTCGCCGAACGACGCGTCGGTGGCGATCATCAACACGTACTCCAAGTACAAGCCGCAGGACTCGAAGACGGACGACATCGTGTCCACGCTGCGCCACACGGTGATCCCGGCGGCGCTGGCCGGCTCGCACGCGCATGCGTACGTGTCCGGGTCGAACGCGGCATTCACCGACATCGGCAACAGGATCGTCAGCCGGGCGCCGTGGTTCCTGCTCTACATCATCGGGATCACGTTCTTCGTGATGACCATGGCCTTCCGGTCGGTGGTGATCGCGATCAAGGCGGCGTTGACGACGCTCGGCTCCGCGCTGGTCGGGTTCGGGGCGCTCACGTTGGTGGTGCAGATGGGCCACGGCATGGGCCTGGTCGGCCTCGACCGCACCGGGCCGATCGAGAGCTTCATCCCGCCGATCGCCTTCGCGATCCTGTTCGGCCTCTCGATGGACTACGAGGTGTTCCTCATGAGCCGGATCCGCGAGGAGCACGTGCATGGATTCGAGACCGTCAGCGCCGTCCGAAACGGCGTCGCCGGCGTCGGCCGGGTGATCGTCGCCGCGGCGCTGATCATGTCGTCGGTGTTCTTCTCGTTCCTGCTCAGCCCGGACCGGGTCTCGAAGGAGTTCGGCCTGCTGCTTGGCGTCGCCATCCTCACCGATGCGCTGATCATCAGGATGACCTTCGTGCCGGCATTCCTCACGGTGCTGCGCGATCGCTCCTGGTGGATGCCGCGGTGGCTGGACAAGGCGCTGCCGAACGTCACGATCGAGCCGCCGTCCGAGCGCGAGGCGGCGCCCTCAACCGGAGCGTTGGCGCCCGAGGCGTCGTAACGACGCGACCCGCGTCCAGATGATTGATTCCACGGCGCCGCGGAATCAATCATCTAGGGGCCGGAGGCGACCACCAGGACGCCCCGGCCCGGGACGCGTGCTCGCACGGCATAGCCGCGTACGGTGCAGCGGCAGCTGCGCTCGATGCGTCGCGACGCCACGGCCGCGGCGCGGCGCAGCGCGGGGAGCTCCTCGGCGGTGACGCCGGAGACCGCCGCGCGCACGCGGCCGTGGGCGGAGCTGACGTCCGTGACGGGATGCCCGAGGGCGAGCATGGCGCCGGTGAAGCGGACGGCCAGCGACGGCCGCCAGGGCCGCAGGTCGGGCACGTTGTACGGGCGAGCGGCGCCGCCCGGCGCGGCGGCGAGCAGCGCCAGGAGGAGCGCCGCCGAGACGGCCGCGATCACACCTTTCTGGCCGATTTGCGTAGTGTGGCAGCTCCGGTAAGGTGTGAGGTGCCGGCGCCAGTTACCAACGCGCACTTCATTCAACCGTCGTGCGACTCCTACAGCGCCGAGGCGATGGTCGTAGCGGTCGAAGCATCCGGAAAGTGGCCGCACGCGAAGCCTCAGGCGTCGGCATGCGCCGACCCACGCGGTTGGTAGGGTGCGCGGCATGGTCTACCTCGACCATGCCGCCACCTCGCCGCTCTGCCGCGAGGCGCGGGAGGCGATGGCGCCCTATCTGGACGACCGGTTCGGCAACGCGTCGGAGCCGCACAGCTACGGCAGGGAAGCCAGGCTCGGGCTCGAGGGGGCGCGGCACACGCTCTGTGAGCTGCTCGGGTGCGACCCGGCACAGCTGGTGTTCACGTCGGGGGGCAGCGAGGCCGACAACCAGGCCGTGTTCGGGCTGGCGGGCCGTCCGCTCGGCCGGCTGGTGGTGAGCGAGATCGAGCATCCGGCGGTGCGGGCGCCTGCGGAAGAGCTGGAGCGCCAGGGCTTCGAGGTGGCGTGGATCGGCGTGGACGGCGATGGCGTGCTCGACACCGGCGCGTTCGGCGATGCGGTGCGCGAGGGAGACCGGCTGGCGGCCGTGATGTGGGCCAACAACGTGACGGGGGCGGTGCAGCCCGTGGCGGAGCTTGCGGCGATGTGCGCCGAGCGCGGCGTGCCGCTGCACGTCGACGCGGTGCAGGCCGCCGCGTCGCTTCCCGTGGACTTCCGTGGGAGCGGCGTCGAGACGATGGCGCTCTCGGCGCACAAGATGCACGGGCCGAAGGGCGTGGGCGCGCTGATCGCGCGCGACCCCTCACGGCTGCGGCCGCTGATCTGGGGCGGCGGCCAGGAGCGGGGGCTGCGCAGCGGCACCGAGAACGTCGCGGGCATCGTCGGGTTCGCGGCGGCGCAGGCGGCGATGCGGACGCGCGCCGACCGACGGGGCGAGCTGCGCGACCGGCTCGAGCGCTCGCTGCCGGAGCTGCGGGTCGTGTCGGCGGCAGCGGCGCGGCTGCCCGGCCACTCGCTGATGCTGGTCGAGGGGATCAGGGCGGATCTGCTGGTGCTGGCGCTCGACCGGGCCGGGTACGCGGTGTCGGCCGGGAGTGCGTGCGCGAGCGGGGAGAGCGAGCCGAGCAGAGCGCTGATCGCGCAGGGGCTGTCGCCCGACGAGGCGCGAAGCGTGATCCGCGTGTCGATCGGGATCGACACGACGGAGGCGGAGATCGACGGCTTCGCGGCAGCGCTGCGCGACTGCATCGACCGGCTGCGCGCCGGTGCGCTCGTCTGAGCCCCGGGTCTCGGTCTCAACGACGGCCGGAAGCACCGCAGGCGAGCCGGAGCGGAATCGTGACGGGCCGTTGCGGGAGTGTGACGGGGCTCTAGGCTTCGCCTCGTGTACAGCGACGCCGTTATCCAGCATGCCCTCGATCGCTGCCGCGCCGGCTCGGCCGGGCCGGGAGCCGCCTGCGGCGAGGCCGGCGATCCCGTCTGCGGGGACGCGATCCGGGTCGAGCTGCTGGTCGATGATGGCCGTGTGGTCTCCGCGCGTCACCGGTCCTTCGCCTGCCCCCATGCCACCGCCGCCGCCGCGCTCGCCTGCGAGCTGGTCGAGGGCCGCGACCTGCTCGACGCGGCGACGCTTGGCGCCGGCGAGCTGGAGGCGGCTCTGCGTCCCGGCGATCACAACCGCGAGTGCGTGGCGCTCGCCGCGGACGCGCTGCATGCTGCCCTTGCGCAGGCGTTCGAGGCCTCTGCGCGGCCGGCCGACGAGCGCAGGGTCGCCGTTGCCATGTCCGGCGGCGTCGACAGCGCCGTGGCGCTCCTCAAGGCGCTCGAGGCCGGCCTGCGGCCGGTCGGCGTCACGCTGCGGCTGTGGATCGATCCCGAGGCGCCGGACTCCGACCGCGCGTGCTGCTCGCCGATGTCGGTGCGCGCCGCCCGCAGCGCCTGCCACGCCGCCGGCGTGCCGCACGTGACGCTCGACCTCCGCCACCGCTTCCGGCGCGAGGTGGTTGCCGCATTCCTCGATGCGCACTCGGCGGGCAGCACGCCGAACCCCTGCGTGCGGTGCAACGGCAGCTTCCGGTTCGACGCGCTGGCCGCGTTCGCCGACCGCATCGGCGCACCGCGGCTTGCGACCGGGCACTACGCCCGCATCGTGCAGAGCGGCGGGCGCACCCTGCTGGCCCGCGGGCTCGACCCCGGCAAGGATCAGTCCTACATGCTGGCGTCGGTTCCCGAGCCGATCCTTGCGCGCACGTGGTTTCCGCTCGGCGAGCAGCTGAAGTCCGACACCCGCGCGCAGGCCGGCGCGGCCGGCCTCGAAGCCGCCGGCCGGCGCGAGAGCCAGGAGATCTGCTTCGTCGGCGGTGGCGACCATCGGGCCTTCATCGAGCGGCACGGAGGCCGTGGCCCGGCCGGCGAGATCGTGGACAGCGAGGGGCGGGTTGTGGGCCGTCACGACGGCATCCACCGTTTCACTCCCGGCCAGCGGCGGGGCCTCGGCGTGGGGGGTGGGTCTCCCCTGTACGTGCTGCGCACGGACGCCGCCACCGGGCGGGTCGTGGCCGGGCCGCGGGAGCAGCTGGCATGCACCACGGTGCGCGTTCGCCCCGGCCGACTGGCGCGGCCGGCGCAACGCGTCGACGCCAAGCTCCGGTACCGGTCGGCTCCGCTGGCGGCGACCGTCCGCGAGGTCGAGGGCGGCTTCGACCTCGAGCTGGACGAGCCCGCCTACGGCGTCGCCCCGGGCCAGGCCGCGGTGCTGTACGACGGCGACATGGTCGTCGGCAGCGGTCTGATCGCACGGTAGTATGCGCGCGTCATGAACGCCTCCGACGCCGCACGGTACGCCCTCGCTCTGTTCCTGATCCTGACCGGCGTCGGGCTGACCTACATGCTGCTTCGGCTGGGCAACCTGTTCGGACAGGCGACCAGCACGCTCGAGCAGACGACGACCGAGGTGATGCCGATGCTCGGCAAGGCGTCGGTCACGCTCGACCACGTCAACGACGAGCTCGCGAAGGTCAACCACATCACCGACAGCGCCGTCGACGCGACCGACAAGCTCGACAGCAGCGTCCGCACGCTCTCGAGCGTGCTCGGCAAGCCGGCCAAGGCCGTGTCCGGCGCCTCGGCCGGCGTCTCGCAGGCGTTCCAGAGCTTCCGCAGCAAGCGCAACCAGCGCGGCGGCGTGGTGTGAGCAAGATCGCCGGGACGCTCGGCCTGGCAGCGATCGGGGCCGCGGCATTCGTCGTCGAGCGGGCCAGGCGGATCGCGGAGGAGGAGGGGCGGCCGCTCGGCGACGTGCTTCGCGACATGCCCGGCCGGCTGCGCACCGATGTGTCGACGCTGGGCGAGGACATCCGTGAGGCGGCGGACGAGGGCAGGAGCGCCGCCGCTCGGCGCGAGCAGGAGATCGACGAGGAGATCGAGGCGATCCGCCGTGGCGGCGGGGCCGCCGGAGGGCACCCAGCCTAGTCGTGCAGCCGGGCGACCACCTCGTGGCGCCCGAGCAGCCGCTTCGGCTGGCCGCTGACCCGGATCTCGAATCCCGCGCCGCGCGGGAACAGCACCTTGTCGCCGGGCGCGAGGCCCGTGGCGTCGTCGCCCACTGAGACAACGATCCCGGACAGGCAGGACGACTCGGCGGATGCGGGGATGATCAGGCCCGCCGTGGTCTCGGTCTCGTCCTCGACCGGCTCCACGAGCACGTAATGGTCGAGCGGCTCGATCCGCCCGGTGAAGGGCTGCGAGCGCTCGAACCTGTCGAGGGTGTCGTCCTCGTGCATGCCCTTCAGCCTAGCGCCATGCCGCCGGTCTCAGCCGTCGCCCCACGCCCGCTGTACGTCGGCGAGCAGGCTCGGCAGCTCGAACGGCTTCTGATGGAACGCCGCGCCCAGCTCGGCCACCCGCCGCCGGGTCTCGGCGTCGCCCACCACGGACATCACGATCATCGAGCAGGGCAGCTGCTCGCGGGCCGCCCGCGCGCACACCTGCAGCCCGTCGAGGCCGGGCATGCGCACGTCGATCACGGCCGCGCGCGGGCGGCCCGACCGCAGCAGCTCGAGGGCGGTGTGGCCGTCCGCCGCCTCCTCGACGGGGAAGCCGTGCGCGCGCAGCGCCTCGCAGATCACAGACCGCAGCGCGGGGTGATCGTCGGCAACCAGCACGGAGCGAGCGCCGGCGCCGGTCGGTGACGCAGCCTCGTCCACCCGGCGCGATTCTTTCATCCGGCTGGCAGGTCCTACCATCACCGCTTTGCGGTAGTCCTGGGAAGATGGTCACAGGCCGGCGCCAGAACGCGCACAACCCCCTCAAACGACTTGGTCTCCAATAATTGGCGCCGCGCGTCACGGAGGCCGTGACACGCGGCCGGGGCAAACGGTCGCCGCCGATAGAATGGCGCGATGCGGACGCACGAGCTGAGACGCCGGTACCTCGACTACTTCACGGAGCGCGGCCACGCGCTGCTTCCCAGCGGCTCGCTCGTCCCGCCCGACTGGGACACCTCCGTCCTGATCACGACGGCCGGCATGCAGCCGCTGAAGCGCTACTTCCTCGGCATCGACACGCCGCCGGCGAGCCGCGCCACCAGCGTGCAGAAGTGCTTTCGCACCGTCGACATCGACGAGGTCGGCAACACCGCTCGCCACCTCACCTTCTTCGAGATGCTCGGCAACTTCTCGTTCGGCGAGTACTTCAAGCAGTACGCGATCGAGTGCGCCTGGGATCTCTCCATCCGCGAGGACGGCTTCGCGCTCGACCGCGACCGCATCTGGGTCAGCGTCTATCGCGGCGACGAGCGGGTGCCGCCCGACGAGGAGTCGATCGCCCTCTGGACGGCCAACACCGGCGTGCCGCCGGAGCGGATCGTCAGGCTCGGCGGTGACAACTTCTGGCAGGCCGGCCCCACCGGCCCCTGCGGGCCGTGCTCCGAGCTCTACTACGACCGCGGCCCAGAGCACGGCTGCGACCGGCCGGACTGCGCGCCCGGATGCGAGTGCGACCGGTTCCTCGAGTACTGGAACCTGGTCTTCCTCCAGTACAACATGCTCGAGGGCGGCGGCCTCGAGGCGCTTCCGGCGCCGAGCGTCGACACGGGTGCCGGCCTCGAGCGCGTGGCGGCTCTGACCGAGGGCGTCCACTCGGTCTACGAGACCGACGCCTTCGGCGACGTGATCGCCGAGATCGAGTCGTGGTCCGGGATCCGCTACGGCTCGAGCGAGGCGCACACCAAGTCGCTGCGCGTGCTCGCGGACCACGGCCGCTCCATCACCTTCCTGGCCAGCGACGGCATCGAGCCGTCCAACGAGGGGCGCGGGTATGTGCTGCGGCGCGTCATCCGCAGGGCGATGCTGCACGCCCGGCGGCTCGGCATCGAGGGCCTCGTCACCCCACGCCTGCAGTCGGTCGTCGTCAGCCTGCTGAGCGACGTCTACCCCGAGCTGCGCACGCACCAGGATGCGGTCGCCGCCCTGCTCACTACCGAGGAGCAGCGCTTCGCGCAGACCCTGCGAAACGGCCAGCAGCTACTCGACGAGGTGCTTGCGCGCTCCGGTGAGCAGGTCTCCGCGGACGACGCCTTCCGGCTGCACGACACCTATGGCTTCCCGTTCGAGCTGACCGCGGAGCTGGCTGCGGAGCACGGCCGCACCGTCGACGAGGCCGGTTTCGCCCGGCTGATGGACGAGCAGCGCGAGCGCGCGCGCGCCAGCACGCACGTCGTCGGCTACGGCGCCTCCGAGCTCGACGACGCCGGGTTCACGACCGAGTTCATCGGCTACGAGCAGCTGGACGCGCGCACGCAGATCGGCGCGCTGGTCGAGGATGGCGACGGGCTCGTCAGGCTGAAGCTGCGCGAGTCGCCCTTCTACCCCGCCGGCGGCGGTCAGGTCTCCGACAGCGGCGTGATCGAGTCCGAAGGGGGCCGTGCCGTGATCGAGCAGGTCGTCCGGCTGGACGACGACCAGCAGATCGTGGCACGGCTCGAGGAGGGGTCGCTCGCGCCCGGCGAGCGGGTGGCCGCCCACGTCGAGGCGGCCCTGCGGCGCCCCACCATGGCGAACCACACGGCCACCCACCTGCTGCACGCGGCGCTGCGCGAGGTGCTGGGCGGCCACGTCAGCCAGGCCGGCTCCTACGTCGGCCCGGACAAGCTGCGCTTCGACTTCCGCCACGACAGCCCCATGACGCCCGAGCAGGTGCAGCAGGTCGAGGACATCGTCAACCGCCGCATCCTCGAGAACCGCCCGGTGCACACCTTCGTCACCGAGCAGGCGCGCGCGCGCGAGCTGGGCGCGACCATGCTGTTCACCGAGAAGTACGGCGAGCAGGTGCGCGTCGTGGAGGTGCCCGACGTGTCGCTCGAGCTCTGCGGCGGCACCCACGTCCGCAGCACGGCCGAGATCGGCGCCTTCGTCATCCAGCGGGAGTCGAGCTCGTCGCAGGGCGTCCGCCGGATCGAGGCGATCACGTCGCAGGCGGCCATCGACCACCTGCGCGCACGTGCGGCCGACGCCGACCGGCTGGAGGGGGACGTGTCGTCGCTGCGCGCCGAGCTGAAGAAGCGCGAGCGGTCGGGCGGCGCGCCCGGTGGCGGCAACGGCCGCGAGGGCTCGCTGATCGAGTCCGCGCGGGAGCAGGACGGCGTGCGCATCGTCGCCGCGGTCGTCGACGACACGGACGCCGACGCGTTGCTCGCCATCTCGGACAGCCTCAAGGCGCGGCTGGCGCCGGCCGCGATCGTGCTCGGCAGCGCGACCGAGGGCAAGGTGCACCTGATCGCGTCGCTCGATCAGCCGGTGGTCGAGCGCGGCCTGTCGGCCGTCGACCTGATCCGCGAGATCGCCCCGATCGTCGGCGGCGGAGGGGGCGGGCGGCCGACCATGGCCCGCGCCGGCGGGCGCGACCCGGAGCAGCTGCCGGCGGCGATCGCCGCGGCCGAGACCGCGATCCGCGAGCGCCTCAGCACGGCCGGATGAAGGTGCTTGCAATCGACTATGGCCGGGCGCGCACCGGCCTGGCCGTCAGCGATGCGACCGGAACCCTCGCTCGCCCGCTCGGCGTTGTCGAGCGGGCAGGCGGTGCGGACGGCATGCGGCGCCTGGTGCAGCGGATCGAGGACGAGCACGCGGAGCTGGTGGTCGTCGGGCTGCCGCTGACCCTGAGCGGCGGCGAGGGCGAGCAGGCGCGCGAGACGCTCGCGTTCGTCGACCGTCTGCGGCGCCGTCTGACGGTGCCGGTCGAGACCTACGACGAGCGCTTCACGACCACGCTGGCGGGCCGCACGCCCGGATCGCGTCACGGCGACGACGCGTTGGCCGCCGCCCACCTGCTCGAGGGATTCCTCACACGGCTCGCCGGCTGATCGCCCTCGCCGCGCTGGCAGCGGCCGTCCTGCTCGTGCTCGTCGGGGTGCGCCACATCCTCGGCGACGCGTCGAAGCCGGCCGCCGACCCCCACGGGCCCTACATCACCGTGGTCATCCCCAGCGGAACCGACGCCTCGGGCATCGGCGCGATCCTGCAGAAGGACGGGGTGGTGGCGGATGGGGGCCGCTTCCGCGACTACGCCAAGGGCCAGGGGGAGGGGGCGGACTTCCAGGCGGGCCACTACCGCTTCCAGGCGGGCACCGATTACGACGTGATCATCAGGGCCCTGGACGCGGGCCAGGTCGCCGTGCAGACGAAGACGCTGGTGATACCGGAGGGCTTCCGCATCTCCGAGATCGCCGACCGGGTGCCGACCGTCGGGATCTCGAAACGGTCGTACCTGCAGGCGGTGCACGCCGCTCGCCCCCCTGCCGGATTCGGGCGGCACGCGAGCATGGAGGGCTTCATGTTCCCCGCCACCTATCAGGTGAAGCCGCACGAGACAGCCGCGACGCTCGTCTCGCAGCAGCTCGCGGCGTTCGACGCGAACTTCTCGCAGGTCGACATGTCGTATGCCCGGTCGAAGAACCTCACGCCCTACGACGTGCTGACCATCGCATCCATGATCGAGCGCGAGGCGCATGTGGCGAAGGACCGCCCGCTGATCGCCGCGGTCGTCTACAACCGCCTGCACCTGCACATGACGCTTGGCATCGACGCCACGCTGCTCTACGAGTACGGCTCCTGGACGCACCAGCTGACCGAGAGCGAGCTGGCGGCGAACACGCCCTACAACACGCGGGTGCGGCACGGCCTGCCTCCGACCCCGATCTGCAACCCGGGGCTGGCCTCGCTGCAGGCGGCCGCGCATCCCGCCCACGTCGACTACCTGTACTACGTCGCCAAGGGCGACGGCACCCACTACTTCACGAACAACTACAACGACTTCCTGGCGCATGGCGGCTGAGCGGCGGATCGGCGGGGCGACCCGCCTGGCCGGGGTGATCGGCTGGCCGGTCGCCCACTCGCGGTCGCCGCGCATGCACAACGCCGCCTACACGAAGCTGGGCATGGACTGGGCGTACGTTGCGATGCCGGTTGCGCCCGAGCGGCTGGAGCAGGCGCTTCGCGGCATCGGCGCGCTCGGATTCGCCGGGGTGAACGTGACCATTCCCCACAAGCGGGCGACCGCCGGTCTGTGCGACGAGCTGTCCCCGGCCGCGATGCGGGCCGGATCGGTGAATACCGTGCTCGTCGGCGGCGACGGCTCGCTCCGCGGCGAGACGACCGACGGGCCGGGGATGCTGGACGCGATCGGCGAGCCGCCCTCCGGCGAGGCGCTGGTGCTCGGTGGCGGCGGCGCCGCCCGCGCGGCCGCCGTCGCCCTGCGCGACGCCGGGATGCGGGTGTCGGTGGCCGCTCGCCGGAGCGACGCCGCGGCCGAGCTGGCCGGCGAGCTCCAGATCGAGGCCGCGCCGTGGCCGCCGGCGTCGGCGCCCGCCCTGCTCGTCAACGCGACGCCGGTTGGCCAGGCGGGCGCTGCCGGCGAGCTGCCGGTGCCCGAGTCGCTGCTCGACGGCGTCGAGGTCGTCTGCGATCTCGCCTACCGCGGCGACGGGGCCGAGACCGGCCTGATCACGGCGGCGCGCACCCGGCGCCTGCGGGCCGTCGACGGGCTCGATGTGCTGGTCGGCCAGGGTGCGATCGCCTTCCGTCTGCTCACCGGGCTGCCGGCGCCCGTCGCGGCGATGCAGGCGGCTGTCCGACAGGGATAAGCTCCGCGCGTGATCGCGCTTGTGACCGGCGCCTCGAGCGGCATCGGCCTCGAGCTGGCGCGGCTCTTCGCCGGCGACGGGCACGATCTCGTGCTGGTCGCGCGCAGCGGCGAGCGGCTGGAATCGATCGCGCGGGACTTCGAGGATCGCTTCGCTGTGCAGGTGCGCACGATCCCGCGCGACCTCAGCAACCCGATCGCGCCGCTGTCGGTGTACGACGAGTGCGGCGAGGTCGACTTCCTGGTGAACAACGCGGGCTTCGGCCACCGCGGCTCGTTCGCCGAGCAGGATCCCGTCATGCTGAGCGAGATGCTGCAGGTGAACGTCGCGGCGCTGACCCAGCTGACGCGGATGTTCCTGCCGGCGATGATCGAGCGCGGATCCGGCCGGATCCTGAACGTGGCGTCGCTGGCGGCATACCAGCCTGGGCCGCTGATGACCGTCTACGCCGCGAGCAAGGCGTTCGTGCTGTCGTTCTCCGAGGGCGTGCGACAGGAGCTATCCGGGACGGGCGTGACCGTCACGGCGCTCTGTCCGGGCCCGACGCGGTCGGCGTTCGCAGGCCGTGCCGGCGTTGCCCGCAGCGGGGTCAACGGCGCGGCGGAGATGGACGCGCATGTGGTCGCCGGCGAGGGCTATGCCGGCATGATGGCCGGGAAGGCCGTCGTCGTGCCCGGCAAGGTGAACCGCCTGGGGGCGATGGGCTCCCGGCTGGTGCCGCGATCGCTCGCGGCCGGCATCGCGCGGCGAATACACGAGGCGAACGAACCCGGGTAGATGAGTGATTCCACGACTCCGCACGTCTGACCGTCCCACTGCGGATAGTTGCCGACTGTGTGGGGACTGCGTCCGGTAGGTCTTCGCATCGCGGCGTCCTCGGTCGGGCCGATATTCCCGATATCGGCCCTCCCTCGATCCTTGCGCTGCTCGCCTACCGATCGCTCAGACCGCACGGCGCCGTGGAATCACTCATCTTGCGAACATACGTTCGATCGTCTACGATCGCTCGCCCGTGGCCGATCGCATCTCCCACCAGCTCGTCGAGACGTCGTTCCAATACGTCGTCTCCCGGCGGGCGTTTGAGGTGGCGATCGAGGAGGCCCGTCGCGCCGGGTGGAGCGACGAGGATGTCACGCACGTGACCGGGCTGCCGCGGCGCGTGGTGGAGCTGGTGGCCGGCAAGCGGCCGGCGGCCTAGCCGCCAAACAGCGCCGACATCACCTCTGGCCCCCACATCAGGGCCACTACGGTGCCGACCGCGAGGAAGGGGCCGAACGGGAACGAGCTCTTGAGCGCCTTCCGTCCGCCGCGCGCGATCAGGAACGCGGACAGCGCGGTGGAGGCGCAGAAGCCGGCGAACAGGGCCACGAACGCATAGCGCCCCGTGCCCAGGCCGATCATGAGCGCCATCTTGACGTCGCCGAGTCCCATGCCGGCCGGCGAGATCGCCCAGGCCACACCCAGGAAGAGGAAGCACAGGATCCCGCCGACGGCGAACTCGGCGAGCCTGTGGGGCTCGGCGAAGCTGGCGGTGGTGAACACCAGCAGCGCGCCGGGATAGTTGATCCGGTTGGGGATGATCCGGTGGTTGAGGTCGATCACGGCGGCGACGACCACCAGCGCGGTCAGGATCAGGGCGGGGATCAGCCGTGCGTGCAGGCCGATCGAGAACGTCAGCGCCGCGAACAACGCGGCCATGACAGCGGCGATCACCCACCGCCGGCGTACCGATGGGCGCGTGCCCTTCCCCAGCGGAAACCGCTGGATCGTCCATTCCATCGGCCAGCTGAGCGCGAAGCCCATGCCGGCTACGGGAAGCGCGAACTCCATGCCGCTCCTATCGGCCGCCCGCGCGTCGATCTGTAGGCTGGCGCCATGACGGACGTGGTCGTCGTCGGCGGAGGCATCGTCGGCGCCTGCACCGCCTGGCAGCTGGCGGAGCGCGGTGCCGACGTGCTCCTGCTCGAGCGCGGGCGGTTGGCGGGCGGTGCCACGTGCCGCAGCCAGGGACTCCTGCTCGACCCCGACCATCCCGTCATGCAGCCCCTGTTCGAGGAGTCGAACCGCCTGTACGACGAGCTCGCCCACCGCAGCGGCATCGACGTGTCGCTGGACCGCCAGCCGGTCGGCACCCTCTACGTCGCCACGGACGACACCCAGCTGGAGCAGCTCGCGTCCGGCGCCTTTGGCACGGGCGAGCTGCTCGACCGCGCCGGCGTGCTCGACGCCGAACCCGCGCTGGCGCCGACGGTGAGCGGAGGCCTTCGCCTCGCCGGCGGCCGCCGCAGCGACCCGTCCGCGCTGACCGCCGCCGCCGCAGAGCTGGCCCGCCGGGCCGGTGCGGCCGTGCGCACGGGGGTCGACGTCAAGCGGGTCGCCGCCGGCTCGGTGCTCACGGACGCCGGCGTCGAGCGCGCCGCCACGGTGGTGCTGGCCGCAGGGGCCTGGACGCGGGCGCTCGCACGCACCGCCGGCTTCGAGGTGCCCATCCGCCCGGTGCGCGGGTGGCTCGCCGTCACGGCGCCGGCCGAGCCGCTCGTCCGGCACGTGCTCTACGAGGCCGGCTACACGCCGCCGTCGGGACCGCAGCCGGGCGAGCCCGTCAGCATGGCCGATCTCGCGGCCGGTGACCTCGCCGTCGCCGGCGCTCGCTCGGCCACCGCCGTCGCGATCCACCAGAACGCCGACGGCACCCTGATGATCGGCGCATCGCGCTCTCCCGCCCTCCGCGAGGGCGACGAGAGCGCACAGGCGCTGCGCGAGAACGCCGCCCGCGCCTGCATGCTCGTGCCGTCGCTGGCGACGCTCGAGGTGGCGACCACGTGGACGGGCCTGCGGCCGTTCACGCCGGACGGGCTCCCGTTCATCGGGCGGCTCGGCGACGGTCTCGTCATCTGCGCGGGACACGGCAGCGAGGGCATCCTGGCGGGTGCCGGATCGGCCCGGCTCGCGGCGGAGATCGTGCTCGGCGCCGACGCCCACACCGACCCCTCGCCGTTCCACCCCGGCCGCGGCTGACGTGGAGATCCGCGCTGCGGCGGCCGCCGACGTGCCCGCGATCGAGCGGCTGACGCGCGACGCGTACGGCGTCTACGTGCCCGTGATCGGGCGGGCGCCGGCGCCGGTCGCGGCCGACCATGCCGCGCTCGTGGATGCCGGCGAGGTGCAGGTGGCCGTCGTCGACGAGCGGGTTGCGGGTGTGCTGGTGACGCGGCCGCAGAGCCGGTCGCTGCTGCTCGAGAGCGTCGCGGTCGATCCCGCATTCCAGGGGCGCGGCATCGGGGGCGCACTGATCGCCCGCGCCGAGGCGCAGGCGGCCGACCTCGGCCTCGATGCCGTCGAGCTGTACACGAACGCGGCGATGACCGCGAACCTGGAGCTCTACCCGCACCTGGGCTACGTCGAGACGGGGAGGCGCACCGAGGACGGGTTCGACCGCGTGTTCTTCCGCAAGCGGATCGCCCCGCCCGGATAGGCTCTCCACCCATGGAGCTCTCCTACGTCACCGCGGGTGAGTCGCACGGCCCCGGCCTGACCGTCGTCATCAGCGGCGTCCCGGCCGGCCTGGAGCTCGACCATGAGCTGATCCGCCGCGACCTCGCTCGCCGTCAGGCCGGGTACGGCCGCAGCCCGCGGCAGAAGCTCGAGACCGACGACGTGGTCGCGACCGGCGGGCTCAGGCACGGCCGGGCGCTCGGCAGTCCGATCGCGTTCTTCATCGAGAACCGTGACCACAGGAACTGGACGGCGCCGATGAGCCCCTGGCCGGTGGACGAGGGCGCGCTGGAGGAGTTCGGCTGGCGCGGGAAGCCGATCCGCCTGCCCAGGCCCGGGCATGCCGACCTCGCCGGGACGCTGAAGTACGCCCACGACGACGTCCGCAACGTGCTGGAGCGCGCGAGCGCCCGGGAGACCGCCGCACGCGTCGCTGCGGGGGCAGTTGCCAAGGCCATCTGCCGTGCCATCGGCATCGAGGTGCGCTCGCACGTGCTGCAGATCGGGTCGGTGCGTGCGACCCCGCCGGCCTGGCTGACGATCGCCGACTTCGACCGCGCAGAGGCGAGCGAGGTGCGCTGCCTCGACCCGGGAGCCGAGCGGGCGATGATCGACGAGATCGAGGCGGCCAAGTCGGACAGGGACACGCTGGGCGGGGTGACCGAGGTGCGGGCGTTCGGCGTCCCGCCCGGGCTCGGGTCGCACGTCTCCGCCGCCGGGCGGCTGGACGGCCGGCTGGCGGCGGCGATGCTGTCGATCCAGTCGGCGAAGGGCGTCGAGATCGGCGATGCGATCGCATCGGCCGGCCGCCGCGGGTCGAGCGTGCACGACGAGATCCACCACGCGGACGGCCGCGGCTTCTATCGCGAGACCGACCGCGCCGGCGGCCTCGAGGGCGGCATGACCAACGGCTCCGACCTGATCGTGCGGGTGATCTGGAAGCCGTTGCCAACGCTGATGCGGCCGCTTCAGAGCGTGGAGCTCGGGACGCACGAGCCGCAGGCGGCGCACGTCGAGCGCAGCGACGTCACGGTGCTGCCGGCGGCGGCCGTCGTGGCCGAGGCCGGGGTGGCGTTCGAGCTGGCCCGTGCGGCACTCGAGAAGTTCGGCGGAGACGCGATCGGCGACCTCGTCGAGGCGCACCGCGCGTACATGGCCCGCGTCGCCGGCGCATGATCCCCGGCCCCTACCGGAACATCGCCCTGATCGGCTTCATGGGCGCCGGGAAGTCGACGCTGGCCGGCCGCCTGGCCGAGCGGCTCGGCTGGCAGGCCGCCGACACCGACGCGGAGATCGAGCGCGAGGCGGGCAAGCCCGTGGCGAGGATCTTCGCCGAGGACGGCGAGCCGTCCTTCCGGGAGCTGGAGGAGCGCGTGGCCGGACGCCTGCTGGAGCAGGTGGACACGGTGGTCGCCCTCGGTGGCGGGGCCGTCGGCTCGCCGGTGACGCGCGAGCACCTCCGCGACGGCAGCTTCACGGTGCTGCTGGACGTCAGCGCGCAGACGGCGTGGCGCCGCATCGAGGCGGGGGCGGGCGACCGTCCGCTCGCCATGGAGGCGCGCGGCTTCGCGGATCTCTACGAGCAGCGGCGCCCGCTCTACCACGCGACCGCCGATGCGCTCGTGGACGCCGACCGCCTGGAGGGCGCCGAGCCGCTGCTCGTGCCGCTCAGCCGGCCCGCGGCGGTCGCCGAGCTTCCGCGGCTGGTCGGCGCGCGCCGGGCGGCTCTGGTCGCGGACCGCGACGTGCTGCGGCTGGCCGGCCGTCCGGTCGAGCCGTTCGTCACCGTGCGGCTGCCGCCGGGCGAGGCGGCGAAGACGGTCGCGGTGGCGCGGCAGGCCTGGACGCGCCTGGCCGACCTCGGCATGGAGCGCGGAGACGTGGTGGTGGGGCTCGGCGGCGGGGCGGCGACCGACGTCGCCGGGTTCGTCGCCGCCACCTACCAGCGCGGCGTCCCCTGGATCGCCGTGCCCACATCGCTGGTGGGGATGGTCGACGCGGCGATCGGCGGGAAGACAGGCATCGACCTTCCGGCGGCCAAGAACTACGTCGGCGCCTTCCACCCGGCGGAGTGGGTGGTGGCCGATCCGGGGCTGCTGGAGACGCTACCCGTGCGTGAGTGGGCATGCGGGTTCGCCGAGGTGATCAAGACCGGACTGCTCGCCGGCGGCCGGCTGTGGGACATGGTGACCGCCTGGGAGCCGGGCCGGGGAACGAGCGAGCAGCGGCTCGAGCTGATCCGTCGGTGCGCGGCGTACAAGGCGCACGTCGTCGCTGTCGACCCGCAGGAGCAGGGAATGCGCGCGGTGCTGAACCTCGGCCACTCGATCGGCCACGCCATGGAGGCGGCGGCGGGATACCGGGGGCTCGCGCACGGCGAGGCGGTCGCGGTGGGGCTGCTGCCCGCGCTCTGGCTCTCGAGCCGGGTGGCCGGGCTCGACCCGGAGATCGAGCGCCGGGTGCGTGGTCTGCTGGTCGCCCACGAGCTGCCGGTCACATATGGCGGCGTCGACCCGGCGGCGGTGCGGGACGCGCTGCGGCGGGACAAGAAGGCGCGCGGCGGGCGCGTCCGGTTCGTCCTGCTCGAGGCGATCGGCAAGCCGGTGTGGGGCGTCGACGTCGAGGACGACCTGATCGACCAGGCCATCGAGCGAGCGATCGGCGACGGCGCCTAGCCGTCAACCATGCTGAGAGGCCGCTGCGACTGCCGCGCCGTCGGGTTCGAGATACCGGACGAGTTCCGCGTGGCCTACAACTGCCACTGCTCGAACTGTCGCGCCGCGACAGGCTCCGCGTTCCTGCCGTGGGGCGAGATCGAGGCGGAGAAGCTGCGGGTGACGAGGGGGGCCGACCTGCTGGCGCGGCTCGGAGGGGAGGGCGCCGACCACGAGATGCGCTGTTCCGCCTGCTGGTCGCGCGTCTACTGGACGAGGACGGCGCCCGAGGCGGCCTACGTCCGGATTCCGTACGGCACACTGGTCGATGAGCCCGCGCTCAAGCCGACGGCGCACATGTTCGTCGGTTCCAAGGCGTCGTGGTACGAGATCCTCGACGACCTCCCGCAGCACGAGACCTACCCCTGGTGAACAAGAAGTGCCAGGCACTTCTCGTTCACGCGCCGCCGGGAGCGCCCCTCGACTACCCTTGCCCGTCATGCAGGTGGTCGTGCTGAATGGGGTCAACCTCAACATGCTCGGGAGCCGTGATCCCGAGCAGTACGGCACCATGACCCTGTCCCAGCTCGAGACGCAGATCTACGAGTGGGCGCAGGAGCAGAACCTGACCGCTCGCTGCTGGCAGACCAACAGCGAGGGCGACTACGTGAACATGATCCACGAGGCATGCGGTGGCGCCGACGCGCTGGTCGTCAACCCCGGCGCCTGGACGCACTACAGCTACGCGATCCGCGACGCGCTCGAGATCTTCACCGGCCCGATCGTCGAGGTGCACCTCTCCGACGTCGCGAAGCGCGAGGAGTGGCGCCGGCACTCGGTGATCGAGGACGTGGTGTCGCACCGCATCTCCGGCCGAGGCGCCGAGGGGTACCGCGACGCGTTCGCGCTGCTGGTGGAGGGGCGGTCGTGAACCACGCCGGGAGGCTCGCACGCCTGGGCCAGTCGCTCGCCTCCCACGAGATCGACGCCCTGCTCGTCACCGACCTCGTCAACGTCCGCTACCTGACCGGCTACACCGGCTCGAACGGCACCGTCGTCGCGCGGCCCGATGGCGCGGTGTTCCTGACCGACTTCCGCTACCTGGAGCGGGTGGCGCCGCTGCGCGACTACATCGAGGTGCGGCAGGCCACCCAGGACCTGATCCGCCACGTCGGGGCCCGCTGGGGCGAGCTCGCCCCGGGCGCGTCCCGCGTCGGCTTCGAGGCTGCACACCTCTCGGTGGCGGCGCTCGGGAACCTGACGGAGGCGGCCGGGACCGTGGAGCTCGTGCCCGTGACAGGGGTCGTCGAGCGCCTGCGGCTGGTGAAGGACGACGAGGAGGTGGCCGCGATCCGCCGTTCCGCCGCGCTGCTCGAGACCATCTACGAGCGGATCGCCGGCGAGGGGCTCGCCGGCCGCCGCGAGGTCGACGTCGCCTGGCGAGTGCAGGAGCTGCTCCACGAGCTGGGCGCGACGGGCGTCTCGTTCGACCCGATCGTCGCCTCCGGTGACGCGGGCGCGCTGCCGCACGCGGAGCCCCGAGAGCGTGCGATCGCGGCGGGCGACCTCGTCACGGTCGACATCGGCGGCGTGCTCGACGGCTACTGCTCGGACTGCACCCGCACATTCGCCACCGGCCCGGTGCCGGACGACCTGGCCGAGGCGTACGACCTGGTGCTGCGCGCGCAGCTGGCGGCGCTCGACGCCGTGCGGCCGGGCGTGACCGGCGTCGACGCGGATGCGGCGGCGCGCACCGTGATCGCCGAGGCGGGCCACGCCGACCACTTCCAGCACGGCACCGGACACGGGGTCGGGCTGCAGATCCACGAGGACCCGCGCCTGTCGCCGACGTCCACCGCAACCCTCGAGCAGGGCATGATCGTCACAGTGGAGCCGGGGGTGTACCTGCCCGGCAGAGGCGGCGTTCGGATCGAGGATCTGGTGGTCGTGACCGCGGACGGCTGCGAGCGGTTGACCGGCTACCCTAAGGAGCTGATCACGACCGGGTGACCGGGCGAAACCATGGCTGAGACAGTCTCCACCAACCAGTTCAAGAACGGCATGCACGTCGAGGTGGACGGCACGATCTACCGCATCGTCGAGTTCCAGCACGTGAAGCCGGGCAAGGGCGGCGCGTTCGTCCGCACCAAGCTGAAGGCGCTCGAGTCGGGATCCGTCGTCGACAAGACGTTCCGCGCCGGCGAGAAGATGCCGCGCATCCGCACCGAGGTGGTCAACGTCAACTACCTCTACAACGACGGCTCCGACGTGCACCTGATGAACGCCGAGACGTTCGACCAGATCGCGCTGCCGTCCGACTCGCTGGCCGACGAGCTGCAGTACATGCGCGAGAACGACACGGTGCAGCTGCTGACGGTGGACGGCAAGCCCTCCTCGCTGCAGCTGCCGGCGTCCGTCGAGCTGCAGGTGACCGATACCGAGCCCGGGGTGAAGGGGGACACCGTCTCCAATGTGACGAAGCCGGCGACGCTCGAGACGGGCGCCGTCGTGCAGGTGCCGCTGTTCGTCAACGTCGGCGACCTGATTCGCGTCGACACCCGCGAGGCGCGCTACATCTCCCGGGCGTGACCCGCGTCGTCGACACCAGCATCCGCCTGCTGTCCCAGGAGCCGCTGGTGGGCACGATCTCGACGGCCCGCGTGCTCGAGGTGGCGTCCATCCTCGACCGGGCCGGGTTCGCCTCGCTCGAGGTGAGCGGCGGCGGCTGCTTCGACGCGGCCGTCCAGAAGGGCTCGGAGAGCCCATGGGAGCGGATCCGAAGCGTCAAGGCGCACTGCCCGTCGACGCCGCTGCAGATGGCGCTGCGGGGCCGGTTCCTGGTCGGGTCGCGGCCGGTGTCGGACGACCTCGTCCGTCGCTTCATCCTCTGCGCGGCCGAGTCGGGTATCGACATCTTCCGGCTGCACGATCCGCTGAACGACGTGGCCAACCTCGAGTCGGCCGCGGCCGCGGTGCGGGAGGCGGGCGGCCGGCTCTACGCCGGGCTGGCGTTCTCCGGCTACATGCCGAACCTGCCGCGCGTCGTGGAGAAGGCGCGGCGCCTGGCCGAGCTCGGCACCGACCACCTGCTCCTGCACGACCCGGCGGGCGCCCTCGACCCGGGCACGTGCGGCGAGGTGGTCAACCAGTTCAAGGAGGCGGCGGGCGTGCCCGTCGGCCTTTACTGCCAGGGCACCGGTGGCAACGCGCTGGCGATGGCGATCGAGGCCGCGCGCCACGGCGCCGAGCCGATCGCCGCCGCGGTGCTTCCGGTCGCCTACACGTTGCACCGCGTGGCCGCCGAGGTGTTCTGCGACGACCTGACCGGCCTCGGCCTGCAGCACGGCGTCGACGTCGAGCGGGTCTGGGAGGCCTCGCGCTTCATCGACGACCACGTCACGTCGCAGATGCCGGTGCTGCCGATCCCGCCCCGGATCACGCTGCGCACAGCGTTCAACCAGCTGCCGGTGGGCCTGGTCGGCGACCTCGACGCGCGCCTGCGGTCGCTGGGCGCGGCCGACCGGCTGGACGAGGTGCTCGACGAGTTCAAGGCGGTGCGCATCGACTGCGGCGTGCCGCCGCTGGCCCAGCCGATCGGCGGCATCCTGGCCGGCCAGGCGGTGCGCCACGTGCTCTCGGCCCGCCGCTGGGCCGAGGTGTCGTCGGACATGCGCGACTACCTCTCCGGGGCATTCGGCAACCCGCCCCAGGAGATCGCGCCCGAGGCGGCCGTGCACGCGCAGCCGCTGCCGCCGGCCGAGCCCGGCCCGGACATGGAGGCGCTTCGCGCCGAGGGCGTCGCGGCCAGCGAGGAGGACCTGCTGCTGGTCGCGCTGTTCGGCGACGACGCCAACCGCCTGCTCTCGGTGCTGCGCGGCCGGGGCGACCGCGAGGAGGCCGTGCGCGACGGGCTGGAGCGCCGGCAATCGGATCGCATCCGCGAGCTGATCGACATCATGGAGGCGTCGGACGACGTGGGCGTGCTCGAGGTGGAGGACGGCGGCGTGCGGATCACGGTGCGCCGCCAGGACGATCGGCCGGCCGCCTCGCCGGTCATGCAGGCTCCCGCGATCCCGGCGGTAAACGGCGCGGCCGAGCAGGCGCCGTCGGTCTCGACGACGATCAAGATCGAGTCGCCGATGGTCGGCACCTTCTACCGCTCGCCGGGCCCGAGCGACCCGCCGTTCGTGCGGGAGGGCGACCGGGTGGAGGTGGGGCAGGTGCTCTGCATCCTCGAGGCGATGAAGCTGTTCAACGAGTTCAAGTCGGAGCACGCGGGCACGATCCGCGCGGTGCTCGCGGACAACGCCGAGCCGGTCGAGTACGGGCAGCCGCTGTTCGAGCTCGATCCGGCGTAGCAGACGATGCTCCGCCGGGTTCTGATCGCGAACCGTGGCGAGGCCGCAGTGCGGCTCGTGCGGGCGTGCCACGACCTCGGCATCGAGGCGGTTGCGGTGTACTCGACCGCCGACCGCGACGGCCTGTGGGTGCAGCTGGCCGACCGGTCCGTGTGCATCGGGCCCCACGCCCCGGCCGACAGCTACCTGCGCATCCCCAACCTGGTCGCCGCCGCCGAGACCACCGGCTGCGACGCCGTTCATCCGGGATGGGGCTTCCTCGCCGAGAACGCAGCGTTCGTGCGCGCCTGCGTGGACAACGACCTGATCTTCGTCGGGCCGTCGCCGGAGGCGATCGAGGTGATGGGCGACAAGGCCCGGGCCAAGGAGACGATGCGCGCGGCCGGCGTGCCGCTCGTCCCCGGCAGCGAGTCGCGCCTGAGCGGCGCCGCGGAGGCGGCCGAGCTGGCGGCGGAGGTCGGCTACCCGGTGCTGCTGAAGGCGTCCGCCGGCGGCGGCGGCAAGGGCATGCGCCTGGTCGAGCGGCCGGACGAGATCGAGGACGCCTTCCGCGCCGCGTCGGCCGAGGCGCAGGGGGCGTTCGGTGACGGCGGCATGTACCTGGAGAAGGCCGTCGTGGGCCCGCGCCACGTCGAGATGCAGGTGCTCGCCGACGCGACCGGCGCGGTGCTCGTCCTCGGCGAGCGCGACTGCTCGATCCAGCGCAGGCACCAGAAGCTGATCGAGGAGGGGCCGTCGCCGGCGCTCGACGCCGGGACGCGCGAGGTGATGGCCGATGCCGCGCGCCGCGCGTGCCTCGCCTGCGACTACGTCAACGCCGGCACGGTCGAGTTCCTGCTCGACCGCAACGGCAACGCGTTCTTCATCGAGATGAACACGCGGCTGCAGGTCGAGCACCCGGTGTCGGAGCTGGTCACGGGGATCGACATCGCCGCGTGGCAGCTGCGGATCGCCGGCGGGGAGACGCTTCCCGCGACCGGCCTCGCGCCGCTGCGCGGGCACGCCATCGAGTTCCGGATCAACTGCGAGGATCCGCGTAAGGGGTTCATGCCGGCGGCCGGCACGGTGACGCGGTTCCGCGCACCGCTGGGCGCGGGCGTTCGGGTCGACACCCACGCTTACGAGGGGTACCGCGTGCCGCCCTTCTACGACTCGATGCTCGCCAAAGTGATCGTCCATGGCGGCGACCGCGCCGAGGCGCTCGCGCGCGCCCGCCGCGCGCTCGCCGAGCTCGAGATCGAGGGCGTGGCGACGACCCGCGACCTGTTCCGCGAGATCCTGGAGGAGGAGGGCTTCCGCTCCGGCCGCTACACGACGGCGTACCTCGAGGATGCGCGCGAGGCGCTGCCGTCGCTGTCCGAAGGCCAGGCGGTGGCATGAGCATCCGGCTGGACGGTGCGGTGATCTCGGACGAGGCGCTGGTGGCGATCGTGCGCGGCGCGGTGTCGCAGGTCGACGGCGTCCGCCTCGACCGCCCGGGGCGCGTCTCGCGCGTGCTGCCGGGCCGGCGCGACGCGGTCAGCTGGGAGCTGGCCGACGGCGGCGCGGCGTTCGACGTCGATGTCGCCGCGTCGTACGGCGTGCCGCTGCCACGCGCGGCGGCCGACGTGCGCCGCGAGGTGGCGACCGCCGTGGTCACGATGACCGGCCTGCCCGTCAGCTCGGTCGACGTGACGGTCACCGGGGTCGAGCGGTGAGCCGGCGCTCGGATCGGCGCGCGGCCGCCTTCCTGCTCTACCAGCGCGACCTCATGGACGACGAGTTCCCGGCCCTGTACGAGGCCTACGAGCGCGACAACGGCGAGCCCGTGAACGACTTCACACGCACCCGGGCCGAGGGCGTGTGGGCGGCTCGCGAACGGCTCGACCGGGCCATCGACGACGCGGCGGAGGGTTGGACGAGCGAACGAATGGCTGTGCTCGAGCGCAACATCCTGCGCCTGGCGGTTTGGGAGATCGGCGAGCGCGACGTGCCGGCGCCGGTCGCGATCGATGAGGCGGTGGCCCTCGCCAAGCGGTACGCGTCGCCCGAGGCCGCATCGCTCGTGAACGGTATCCTGGGCCGGATCGCACGGACGGAAGGGGTTGGACGGTGAGTGAGGACGCACTTGCCGGGCTGGCGGCCCGGATCGAGGAGCTCCGGCAGCGGCTGGAGGCTGGAGACCTTGATGCGTCGGAGACGGCGGACGTGCTGGAGCAGATCACCCGCCTCGCCCAGGAGGCGCTGGACGAGATCGAACGGCGGGCGGAGGCGCTCGAGACACCGGAGCCCGGGCCCTGATCGAGGCGTACCTGGCCGGGCTGCGGCTGTCCGACCTGGACGGGCTCGACGACGCGATCCGGTACTCCCTGCTCTCACCGGGCAAGCGGATCCGGCCGCGCCTCTGCCTGGCGGCGGCACGTTCGGCCGGGGCCGACCCCGTGGAGGCCCTGCCCGCGGCGGCCGCGGTGGAGATGATCCATGCCTTCTCGCTCGTGCACGACGACCTGCCGGCGCTGGACGACGACGCGGAGCGCAGGGGCAGGCCGACCAGCCACGTGCGCCACGGCGAGGCGGTGGCGGTGCTGGCCGGCGACGCGCTGCTGAATGCGGCCTACCGCCACGTGCTCGAGCACGAGGCGTGGCCCGACGACGTGCGGCTGGCCGTGCTCGGGGAGCTGGCCCGCGGGGTGACCGCGATGATCGACGGCCAGTACCTGGACGTGACCGCCGAGGCCCCGGACCACGACGCGCTGGCCTCGCTGCACCGGCTGAAGACCGGCGCCCTGATCGAGGCCGCTGTCGGCTGCGGGCTGCACGTCGCGCGGCTGGACGACGCCGAGCAGGCGCCCTACCGCGCGTTCGCGCGCGAGCTGGGCCTGCTGTTCCAGATCGTCGACGATGTGCTCGACGACGGCAGCGATGAGCCCAGCTACGTCGCGCTGCACGGCATCGACCGCGCACGCGAGCTGGCGGAGGACAGCTATGCGCGCTGCCGTGAGCTGCTCGCCGGCATCGACGGCGACACCTCCGAGCTGGCCGATCTCGCAGAGCTGATCGCGCGCCGCAGCGCATGACCCCTCACGGGAAGACCCGCCTCGACGCGGCGCTTGTCGAGCGCGGGCTGGCCGAGACGCGCAGCCGAGCGCAGGCGCTGGTGATGTCTGGCCGGGTGCGCGTGGACGGCGCAGTCGTCGACAAGGCGGGCGCGCAGGTGACCGCGGGCGCCGTGATCGAGGTGCAGCAGCCTCCGCGGTTCGTCTCGCGCGGCGGCGACAAGCTGGAGACCGGGTTCGTGCGGTGGCAGGTGGACGTTCGCGGCGAGCGCTGCCTCGACCTGGGCGCCTCGACCGGGGGGTTCACCGACTGCCTGCTGCAACACGGCGCGGCCGGGGTGATCGCGCTCGACGTCGGCCGCGCGCAGCTGCACGAGCGGCTCCGCGCCGACCCGTCGGTGGTCGTGCTGGAGCGCGTCAATGCCCGCGAGCTGGAGCCGGGCATGCTGCCGTGGCGCCCAAGGTTCATCACGGCCGATCTGTCGTTCATCTCGCTGCGGCTGGTGCTCCCCGCTGCGATCGCCTGCGCCGAGCCCGAATGGCGTGCGATCGTCCTCGTCAAGCCGCAGTTCGAGGCCGGTCGTGACCGCGTGCGCCGCGGAGTGGTGCGCGATCCGGCGGTTCGCGAGCAGGTGTTGCAGGATCTTTGCGCGTTCGTGACCTCCCACGGCTCCGCCATCCTGGGCGTGTGCGATTCTTCGCATCCGGGGCCGGCGGGGAACCGCGAGTACCTCCTGTACCTCGCCTCCCCCGGCCACCCGCTGCTTCAGGAGCGCCAGGTCGATGTCAACGCCGAGATCAGAGACGCCGTTCGCGAGGGCGGCGGGTAAGCCCGTCTCCCGGGCGTCGGTCGTCCTGCACGGACGCCCGGAGCGGCTGGCAGACGCCCCGGCCCGCGTGCGCGCCCTGGCCGAGCAGCAGGGGATCGAGGTGGTGGAGGAGGGGGCCCCCGACATCGCGATCGTGCTCGGCGGCGACGGCACCACGCTGCGCGCGCTGCACCGCTACCTCGGCACCGGCGTGCCGTCGCTCGGGGTCAACTTCGGCCGCGTCGGCTTCCTCACCAGCGTCGATGCGTCCAGCCTCGAGGCGGGGCTCGGCCGGGTGTTCGCGGGTGAGTACGACGTCACCGCGCTGCCCACGCTGGTCGGCGACGACGGCCTGCGCGCGCTCGTCGCCGTGAACGACATCGTCCTCACCAGCGGCATCCTCGGTCGCATGGTGATCCTGGAGTGGGCCGTGGACGGCATCTCGATGGGCGAGATCGGCTGCGACGGCGTGATCCTGGCGACGCCGACCGGCTCGACCGCGTACAACCTGTCGGCGGGCGGCCCGGTGCTGGCCTGGGGCACCGACGCCTTCGTGCTGTCGTTCGCCTCGCCGCACTCCCTGCACGCCCGGTCGATGGTGCTCGGGCGCGGCCACAGCATCGAGGTGCGCAACCGCACAGACGACGTGCCGCTGCAGGTGATCGAGGACGGCCATTCGATGGGCGAGATCGCCCCCGGCGGCGCGATCACGGTGGTCATGGGCGAGCAGCACGCGCAGCTCGCGCGGCTGTCCGGCACCTCGTTCTTCAGCCGCTACAGGGAGACGTTCAGCGCATGAGCCTGATGCGCCTGCAGATCGAGAACCTGGCGCTGATCGAGCACGCCGGCATCGAGTTCGACGGCGGCCTGAACGTGTTCACCGGCGAGACCGGGGCCGGCAAGACGATGCTGGCGCAGGCGATCGGGCTGCTGGCGGGGGCCGCGCCGGCACCGGGCATGGTCGGCCCGCACGGCTCCGAGGCGTATGTGGAGGCGGAGTTCGACGTGCCGGATGGGTTCTTCGACGAGGCCCCGGAGGCGGTGAGGGAGCTGCGGCCCGACGGCGAGACGACGCTCGTGGTGGCGCGCCGCATCGGCGCCTCCGGGCGCAGCCGGGCCCTGCTCTGGGGACGGAGCTGTGCGCGGGACGACCTCGAGCAGCTGGGCGAGATGCTGATCGAGATCTCCTCCCAGCACGAGGCGCGGAGGCTGGCGCGGCCGGCGACGCAGCTCGACCTGCTCGACGCGGCGGCCGGGGGCGGCGACCTTCGCCGCGGCATGGCGGCCGCATGGGCGGCGCTGCGCGGTGCCCGCGCCCGTCTCGAGGCGGCCGAGGCCGAGGCGGCCGCAGCCGAGCGGCAGCGCGGGGAGCTCGAGGAGCTCGTGGCGCGCGTGGGCGAGGCGGAGATCGAGCCGGGCGAGCGCCCCGCGCTCGAGGCCGAGCGCGAGCGCCTGCGCCACGTCGACGAGCTGGTGAGCGCCGTCGCGGGCGCGGCTGCCGTCCTCAACCCCGACGAGGGCGACGGTGCGCTCGGGATGACATCCCGCGCGGCGGAGCTGGTCGGCGGCGTCGAGCGGTTCGAGCCGGCGCTGGCGCCGGTCGCCGAGGAGCTGCGCGACGCCGCCCTGCGGCTGCAGGAGGCGTCGGTCGAGCTTCGCGCCCAGCTCGACGGCTTCGACGCGGATCCCGGCCGGCTGGAGCAGGTGGAGGCGCGGCTGCAGCTGTTCACGGAGCTCGAGCGGCGGTTCGGGGAGCCCGCCGAGGGCCTGGTCGCGCGCGCCGCGGAGGCGCGCGCGGCGCTCGACCTGCTCGACGGTGGCGGCGAGCGCCTGGCGGAGCTCGAGCGTGAGGTGGAGTCCGCGCTGGCCGAGGCAACCGCACAGGCCGCTGCGCTGCACGCGGCCCGCGAGGGCGCGGCCGGTGCGTTTGCCTCGGCCGTCGAGGCCGAGCTCGCCGCCCTCGGCATGGACGGCGCTCGGCTCGAGGTGCAGCTGGAGGACGCAGAGCTGGGCGCTCGCGGCGCCGACCGGGTGACGCTGCTGCTCGCCGCCAACGCCGGCCTTGCGGCCGGGCCGATCGCCACCGTCGCCTCGGGCGGCGAGCTGTCGCGCATCGCGCTCGCCGTGCGGGTGGTCGCCCGCAGCGGCGGCGGCCCGGGCACGCTGCTGCTCGACGAGGTGGACGCGGGGGTCGGCGGCCGCACCGCGAACGCCGTCGCCGACACGCTGCGCCGGCTGGCCGCCGACGCGCAGCTGCTCTGCATCACGCACCTGCCGCAGATCGCCGGTGCCGCCGACGCCCATTTCCGCGTGGAGAAGACGGGCGGTGATCCGGCCAGCACCGCCGTGACCAGGCTCGAGGGCGAGGAGGTCGTGGACGAGGTGGCGCGCATGCTGGGGGCCGAGGAGAACGACGAGACGGCCCGACGCCACGCGGCGACGCTGCTCAGCTGACGCCCGGTCCACGCGCGGACCCGGGTGTGAACGGGAGAGCACACCCGGGTCCGATCGCCGCGGGATGCACGGCGAGCCGCTGGGCTCACGTCCGGGGCCGCGCCAGGCGCGGCCCCGGAGTGCTGCCCGGAT
Organism: Gaiellales bacterium; assembly: GCA_035695105.1. Classification (GTDB taxonomy): domain Bacteria; phylum Actinomycetota; class Thermoleophilia; order Gaiellales; family JAICJC01; genus JAICYJ01. Next base: position 69,353 of record DASSEV010000016.1, on the reverse strand, counting down.
CTATGCGCGGAGGGCGAGCCCCCGGCGTCCGCGGATGCTGCCGACGCCGTAGGCTGCGATGCCCGCGAGGGCGATGCCGATGAGGGCTCCGAGCGTGGCGTCCTGCCAGCTGAACCCGTTCGCCGGGGCCGGAGCCGCGGGGGCGGGGAGGAGGACGGCGACGGGCGTGCCGACCTCGGCCGGGTTGTCGACGCGAACCATCGGCGAGGCCGATGCGGGGGTTCCGACGTCGGCCGGGTTGTCCGCGCGCACGGCCTGCAGCGGGATGACCGGGGTGCCGACGTCGGCGGGCGAGTCGGCGGGGCCGACCAGCTGGCCGGACCTGTGGAGGGCGATGGTGACGGCGCCGGTGGTCGAGCCGCTCACGGTCGACATGCCCATCGGCTTGGCCAGTGCGGACGAGGTGATCGAGAGCGAAACGGCGATGGCGGCGACGAGGCCTGCCAGCCTGAGTGTGGTGCTCGTAGACATCGGTACTGCCTTTCAGATGACGCGGCGGCCGACTGCTCCGTCGCGAGAGATTGTGTGAATGACCACAAGACGGCACACCGGGCCCTGATCTTCCCCGGGCCGCCCGGCGACGTCGCGGCGCTCGCGTATGATGTCTCCCCGGGACCGGTCACTCTCGGAAAGGTGGGGCGCAGGTGAGCAAGCAGGCCAAGTACGTGTTCGTGACCGGGGGTGTCGTCTCGTCGCTCGGGAAGGGCATCACCGCGGCGTCGCTCGGCCGGCTGCTGAAGGCTCGTGGCCTCAAGGTCTCGCTGCAGAAGTTCGACCCCTACATCAACGTCGACCCCGGCACCATGAGTCCGTTCCAGCACGGCGAGGTGTTCGTCACCGAGGACGGCGCGGAGACCGACCTCGACCTCGGCCACTACGAGCGGTTCGTCGACGAGTTCCTGTCGCGCAACTCGAACCACACCACCGGCTCCATCTACAACGCGATCATCCGCAAGGAGCGCAAGGGCGAGTACCTGGGCTCGACCGTCCAGGTGATCCCGCACGTCACCGACGAGATCAAGCGGCGGATCCAGCGGGTGGCGCAGTCCGACGAGGTCGACGTGGTGATCACCGAGATCGGCGGCACGGTCGGCGACATCGAGAGCCTGCCCTTCCTCGAGGCGATCAGGCAGTTCCGAAACCAGGTCGGCCGTGACAACGCGATGTACATCCACTGCACGCTCGTGCCGTTCATCGAGGTGGCCGGCGAGCTGAAGACCAAGCCCACGCAGCACTCCGTGCAGGAGCTGCGCCGGATCGGTATCTCGCCCGACGTGATCGTCTGCCGCTCGAAGCATCCGCTCGGGCGCGACATCCGCGAGAAGATCGCCCTCTTCGCCGACGTCCCCGCCGAGGCGGTGATCTCGGCGTCCGACGCCGGCAACATCTACGAGATCCCGCTGATGATGCAGGAGCAGGGGCTCGACCGGCTCACATGCGACCGTCTCGGCCTGGTCACCGGGCCCGCCGACATGCGCGAGTGGGAGGAGGTCGTCGACCGCATCCACGAGGCCGATGGCACCGTGCGGATCGCGATCGTCGGCAAATACGTGCAGCTCCAGGACGCCTACCTCTCGGTAGTCGAGGCGCTCAATCACTCCGCGATTCATCACGGCACCAAGCTCGAGGTGATCTGGGTCGACGCCGAGACGCTCTCGAAGCAGGAGGCCGAGCGCAAGCTGGCCGAGGCGGACGGCGTGCTGATCCCAGGCGGGTTCGGCATCCGCGGCATCGAGGGCAAGATCGCGGCGGCACGGTTCGCGCGTGAGAACGGGGTGCCCTACCTGGGCATCTGCCTCGGCATGCAGGTGGCCGTCGTCGAGTTCGCCCGCCACGTGGTCGGCCTCGAGGGCGCGAACTCGAGCGAGTTCGACCCGGAGACGCCGCACCCGGTGATCGACCTTCTGCCCGAGCAGAAGGAGGTCGAGGACATGGGCGGCACGATGCGGCTGGGCGCCGACTCCGTGACTCTGGTCGAGGGCAGCCGGGCGTTCCGCGCCTACGGCGAGCGGGTCGTCCAGGAGCGGCACCGCCACCGGTACGAGGTGAACAACCAGTACCGCTCCCAGCTCGTCCAGCAGGGGCTGCTGATTGCGGGCACCTACCAGGACGAGCGACTGGTCGAGGTGATCGAGCTGCCCGACCATCCCTGGTTCGTCGCCAGCCAGTACCACCCGGAGTTCAAGTCCCGACCCAACCGGCCGCAGCCGCTCTTCCGCGACTTCGTGGGCGCCGCGGTCGACCGCTCGCGGACCGCCGCCGGCGCCGAGAACGTCACGGCGTGAGTGGCGGGGCGGCGCCGGATCCGGCTGTCGGCGCGGTGAGCGATACCTGGGACCAGCTGCTGGCGCGGATGCGCGAGTTCAGCGATCTCGGCCATACCGTCTCGCTGCTGTCGTGGGATCAGGAGACCAAGATGCCGCTGCGCGGCGGCGACGCACGCGCCCGGCAGATGGCGACGATGCGGGTGCTGCGGCACGAGCGCCTGGTGGCTGCCGACCTCCGCGAACTGCTCCGCCGGGCGGCGGACGAGGCGACCGATCCGGCTCGGGCCGCGATGGTGCGGTGGCTCGAGCGCGAGTGCGACCGCGCCTCCAAGCTGCCGCCGGAGTTCGTGCGCCGGCTGGCGCTGGCGGAGGGCAGGGGGACGAACGCGTGGCGGGTGGCGCGCGAGGAGGGGGACTTCGGCCTCTACCGCGCGGAGCTCGAGGAGCTGGTCGCGGCCAAGCGGCAGGAGGCCGACCTCGTCGGCTACCACGGCGAGCGCTACGACGCGCTGCTCGATGAGTACGAGCCGGGCATGCGGGTCGAGCGGCTGGAGCCGATGCTGGGACAGCTGCGGCAGGAGCTGGGCGTGCTGCTCGGCGCCATCATCGCCGCGCCGCAGCCGCCCGCGCCGCCCTTCGACGGGCGCCTGTTCCCCGACCAGCTGCAGTGGGATCTGACGATCCGGCTGCTCGGCGACCTGGGCTACGACATGACGGCCGGCCGCCAGGATCGCTCCGCCCACCCGTTCACCCAGACGATCGCCCTCGGCGACGTGCGCGTGACCACGCGGATCGACGAGCGGCATCCGCTGAGCGCCGTCTTCTCGACCATCCACGAGGCCGGCCACGGCATGTACGAGCAGGGGTTCGACCCGCGGTTCGAGGACACGCCGCTGGCGGAGGCGCCGTCGCTCGGGCTGCACGAGTCGCAGTCGCGGCTGTGGGAGAACATCGTCGGGCGCAGCCTCCCGTTCTGGGAGCACTACGCACCGGTCATGCACGAGGTGTTCGGCGACGCCATGGCAGGCGCCTCGGCGGCCGACCTCCACCGCGCGTGCAACCGCGTGCAGCCCTCGCTGATCCGCGTCGAGGCGGACGAGGTGACCTACAACCTGCACATCCTGATCCGGTTCGAGCTCGAGCTGGCCCTGATGCGGGAGGACCTCGAGGTCGCGGAGCTCCCCGCCGCCTGGGATGACGCCTACGAGCGGACGCTCGGCGTGCGGCCGCCGAACGACGTGCTCGGCGTGATGCAGGACATCCACTGGTCGATCGGCTCCTTCGGCTACTTCCCGACCTACACGCTGGGGAACCTCTACTCGGCGCTCCTGTGGGACGCGTACCGGGCGCAGGACGCCGGCGCCGAGGAGCACATCGCCCGCGGCGAGTTTCACCACCTGCTGGGCTGGCTGCGGGAGAACGTCCACCGGCACGGCGCCATCGACCTCGGCGAGGATCTGATCCGCCGCGTGACCGGGTCCGGGCTCGATCACCGTCCGTTCATGCGCTACCTGTGGGGAAAGTACGCGCCGCTCTACGATCTGCGGGGTCCGGCATGAGGCCGGACGACTCGGTGCTCGACATGTTCGTCGAGCTGGCGGCGATCGGAAGCCCGTCGGGCAGCGAGCGGGTGGTCGCCGACCGGGTGCACGGGTTCCTGCGCGAGCTTGGCCTGGAGACCGACGAGGACGACGCAGGGCGAGCGATCGGCTCGGAGATCGGCAACATCTACTGCCGCGTGCCGGCGACGGGTGAGGGAACGCCGATCTTCCTGAACGCGCACCTCGACACCGTGCCGCCGACCGACAGCATCGAGCCGGTCGTGGAGGATGGTGTCGTCAGGAACGGCAACGACACCATCCTCGGCGCCGACAACAAGGCGGCCGTGGTCGCCATGCTCGCGGCGGTGCGCGACCGCGTGCGGTCGGGCGACCCGCACGCCGGCGTCGAGCTGGTGTTCACGCCGATGGAGGAGGTGGGGCTGCGCGGCGCCAAGCAGTTCGACGTCGGCCGCCTCGACGCGCCGTTCGGGTACTGCTACGACCACGCCGCGCCGATCGGCAACATCGTGCTCGCCGCGCCCTCGCAGCGGACGCTGACGCTCACGTTCCGCGGCTGGCCGGCCCACTCGGGCATCGCCCCCGAGCACGGCCGCAGCGCGATCCTGGCGGCGTCGCGTGCGATCGCCGCCATGCCGCTGGGGCGGCTGGACGAGCGTACGACGGCGAACGTCGGCCTGATCGAGGGCGGCGTGGCCGGGAACATCGTGCCGCCGCTCTGCGTGGTGCGCGCAGAGGCCCGCAGCCGCAGCGCTGAGCGGCTGAGCGGGACGGTGCAGGCGATGCTCGACGCGTCGGCCGCCGCCGCTGACGAGACCGGGTGTGAGCTGGAGGCGGCCGTGACCAGCGAGTACGAGACCTACCGCTTCGGCGGCGACGAGCCGCCCGTCGCGATGGCGGTGGCCGCGCTCGAGCGCTGCGGATACACGCCCTCGTTCATCGAATCGGGCGGAGGTGCGGACGCGAACGTGTTCAACGCGGCCGGCAAGCCGTGCCTGAACCTCTGCAATGGGATGGCCGAGATCCACACCTCCCAGGAGCACATCACCGTCGCCGACCTCAAGGGCATGACGGCCGTGACGCGAGCCCTGATCGATCTCGCCCGATCGGGCGTCTGAGCGTACAATCTCAGGGTTTGCCGCGCCGGAGCCGGAGGATCACCGGCTCGGCCGCTTCAGCCGTCCACCGAACCCGGAGCACTCATGAAGATCGGCGTCGCCAAGGAGATCAAGCCAGACGAGTACCGCGTCGCCCTGACGACGGCCGGCGTGCGGGAGCTGGTGTCCCACGGGCACGAGGTGGTGATCGAAAGCGGCGCCGGCCTCGGCAGTGCGATGTCCGACGACGACTACCGCGCCGCCGGCGCCTCGATCGCCGACGTCGATGCCGTCTGGGGCGAGTCGGAGATGGTGCTGAAGGTGAAGGAGCCGCTGGACGGCGAGTGGCAGAAGCTGTCGGAGGGCCAGGTGCTCTTCACCTACCTCCATCTGGCGGCCGCGCCGGAGCTGACCAAGGGCCTGGCCGGCACGGGCGCGACGGCGATCGCCTACGAGACGGTCGAGACCGCGAACCACCACCTGCCACTGCTGGCGCCGATGAGCGAGGTGGCCGGGCGGCTCGCCGCGCAGGTGGGCGCGTACTACCTGATGAAGCCGTTCGGCGGCCGCGGCAGGCTGATGGGGGGCGTTCCCGGCGTGCTCCCGGCCAAGGTGCTCGTGCTCGGCGGCGGGATCGTCGGATACAACTCGGCGCTGATCGCGCAGGGCATGCAGTCCGATGTCACGATCTTCGAGCGAAGCGTCGACCGCATGCGCGAGCTGGACGTCAGCCTCGGCCGGACGGTGCTCCTGCAGATGTCGAGCCGCGAGGCGATCGAGGAGGCGCTTGTGGCCGCCGACCTCGTGATCGGCGCGGTGCTGATCCCGGGGGCCAAGGCGCCGCACCTGGTCACCCGCGACATGCTGAAGAGCATGAAGCCCGGCTCCGTGCTCGTCGACGTGGCGATCGACCAGGGCGGGTGCTTCGAGACGTCGCGGCCGACGACCCACTCCGACCCGACGTACGTGGTCGACGACGTGCTGCACTACTGCGTCGCGAACATGCCCGGCGCCGTGCCGATCACGTCGACCTGGGCCCTCACGAACGTCACGCTGCCCTACGTCGAGGCGATCGCTGCAAAGGGCGTCTCCCGCGCGCTCGCGGATGACCCGGGGCTGGCGAAGGGCGTGAACGTGATCGACGGGCGCATCACGTATGAGCCGGTCGCGGAGGCGGTCGGCATGGACTACACCCCGCTCGACGAGGTGGCGCTGCCGGCCTGAGGTGCCGTCGCCCCAGCCAGGGGCCGGTTGCGCAGGAGTCGTATGCTTCGGGAGAAGGGATCGTCGGTGGCACGGCGAACCTGCCCCCGTGATGCGCACCTACGATCAGAAGCTGGCGGAGTTCCTGACGAGCCTGCAGCTCGAGCGGGGCGCATCGCCGCACACGATCGAGGCGTACCGGCGCGACCTGATCGACCTCGGCGATTTCGTCGAGCACGTCGACCCCGACGAGATCCCGGTCAGCGTGCTGGACGACTACGCAGTTGCGCTCAAGGATCGCGGGCTGTCACCGGCCACGGTCCGCCGCCGCCTGGCGGCGGTGAGGGCGTTCCTCAAGCACCGCGCGCGCGAGGGCGGTCGCCCCGACGCCGGGCGCTCGGTTGCCCTGCCGCGGCTGGGCCGCCGCCTGCCTGAGCCGCTCACGCCGGAGGAGGCCGAGGCCATCGTCACGAGCCCCGACGGGTCGCCCCGCGGGCTGCGCGACCGGGCGATGCTCGAGCTGATGTACGGCGCAGGGCTCCGCGTCTCGGAGCTCGTGTCGCTGCGCGTCTCGGACATCGACCTCGAGGAGGGGCTCGTACGCACCACCGGCAAGGGCGCCAAGGAGCGTGTGGTGCCGACCGGGCGGAGGGCAATCGAGGCGATCAGGATCTACATGCAGCGCGGCCGTCCCTATCTGGGCCGGATGCAGCGCGGGGACGTCCTGTTCCTGAACCACCGCGGCCAGGGCATCACCCGGCAGGCCGTGTTCCAGCTGGTGCGCGACCATGCGCGCGAGGCGGGCATCGAAAAGGTCGTGACACCGCACACGCTGCGACACTCGTTCGCGACCCATCTGATCGAGAACGGGTGCGATCTGCGCAGCGTGCAGGAGATGCTCGGCCATGCCTCGATCGAGACGACGCAGGTGTACACGCACGTCTCGGTGGAACACGTGCGCGAGGCCTACCAGAAGGCGCACCCGAGAGCTTGAGCGTCGAGGTCAGGCCGCTGCGTCCGCAGGACGTCGACTGGCTGGCCGACCTGCACAACGTCGCCTTTGCTGACTACGCCGTCCCGGCGGTGCTCGACGCGGCCACGCTGCGCACGTATCTCGAGGAGACGGACGTCGACCTGTCCTCGAGCCGCGTCGCCTTCGTCGACGGCACGCCGGCCAGCTTCTGCCTCGGCGCGCTGCGCGGCGACCGCGCCAGCATCCGCGGCGAGGGCACGGCACCCGTCTTCCGCCGCCGCCGGCTCGGCCGCCGCGTGCTGGACGAGACGCTCGACGCCCTGCGCGGCGCGGGAGCGCGAACGGTCTGCCTGGAGGTGCTGGACGGCAACGACGGCGCGGTCAACCTGTACCGCAAGGCGGGGTTCGAGCAGACCAGACGCCTGCTCGGGTACAGCTTCCAGCGACCCGGCCGCGGGGTGCGGGCGCGGCTGTCGGCACGGCTCGCCGACTGTGAGTCGGCCGAGGGCCTTCGGATGCTGCAGGCGTTCGGGTGGCCGGACCCACCCTGGCAGCTCGAGCCCGCCTCGCTCGTGCATCTGCCGGCGAAGCGGCTGGACGGGCGGGCCGTGCTGTTCGGGAAGGGCAGGGGCGATCGATTCTGGCTGTATGCGCTTGCCGTCGACCCCGCCCATCGCCGCCACGGCGCCGCGCGGCGGGCGCTGTCGCTGCTCCCGGCGGGCTGGATCGGGGTGCCCGCGCTGATGCCCGAGGAGTGGTGGGAGGCGGGGGCGCTGCTGCGGGCGCTCGGGGCGCTGCGGGAGAGCCACTGGCAGTGGGAGATGCGCAGGGAGCTGTAGCCGGGCCACGTCCGGAGATGGTGCTCCGGACGTGATCCTGTGCCGGCTACGTCCAGTCGAACAGGTGGCCGATGAAGCGCGGCTCGCGCACGTGCTCGGCCAGCATCGCGCCCTGCATGAATCCGTACCAGCGGTTCGCCAGGCGGAGCGAGCGCTTCTCGAGCGGGAGCACGTTGCGGCGGTAGTCGCGGCGGGCGTCAGGCCCGATGTGGTCGTACAGCGTGGCCAGGCGTCCCGCCATGCGCCGGCCGACCGCAAGTGCGCGGACGAGATCGGCATGGGGCCGTGCGAGACCCGGTGCAACGTGCATGTTCCGCGCGGCCGCGACCGCCCGACCCAGATGCAGCGCCACGGTGCGGCTGTCGGCGGCCAGCGCGGGGAAGTCGCCTGAGGAGGCGATGCGAGCCTCGTCTGCCGCAGCCCGGTTCGCCAGCCTGACCTGTCTCCACACCGGCCCGAGCCCGGCGACGTACACCTTCAGCGCCGAGCCCGTTCCCGCGTCGAGCACCGTCGCCGAGTCGAGCGTTCCGGGCGCCCCGTCGGTCGTCGTCGTGGAGCCGCGGCCGGACGCACTGCTCCCGCCGCCGGATCCGGTTCCGCCGCTGCTGCCGCAGGCGGCGGCGAACAGCGCCACCGCCGCCGCGACGGCCATGATCGATGATCGTCTTCCAGCCATGATGCCTCCTCCGTGGATGCTCCGATCGTGGCTCGGAGGAGGCGACGGGGCTTCGGGTGAAACCCTCGGCCCCGGGGAGTTCACTAGATTGCCCGCATGCCACGCGCATGCGTGATCGTGCTCGATGCGGTGGGTGCCGGTGACCTGCCCGACGCCGACCGCTTCGGCACGGCTGGATCGAACACCCTGGCACACGTGGCGGAGGCCGTGGGCGGCCTGGACGTCCCCGCGCTCCAGCAGCTCGGCCTCGGCAACATCGAGCCGATCGCCGGCTGCGCGCCCCGGCCCGACGCGCCCGCCGTGTGGGGGCGGCTGCGGGAGCTGAGCCAGGGGATGGACACGACCACCGGCCACTGGGAGATGATGGGCATAGTCACCGAGCGGGCGTTCCCGACCTTCCCGGACGGGTTCCCCGAGGAGCTGCTCGCAGAGTTCTCCGGACGCACCGGGCGCGGGGTGCTGGGAAACGTCGCGGCGTCCGGCACCGAGATCATCCAGCGGCTCGGCGAGGAGCATCAGCGTACGGGCTCGTGGATCGTCTACACGTCCGCTGACAGCGTGTTCCAGATCGCCGCGCACGAGCAGACCGTGCCCCTCGACGAGCTCTACGCCGCCTGCCGCACCGCGCGTGAGCTGCTGACCGGCCCGCTCGCCGTCGGGCGCGTCATCGCGCGGCCGTTCGTCGGCGAGCCCGGCGCGTACGTCCGCACGCCGCACCGGCACGATTTCTCGCTCGAGCCGCCGGTCCCGAACCACCTCGAGCGGATGCGCGAGGCGGGCGTGACGGTGCACGGCGTGGGCAAGATCCCGGACATCTTCGCCGGCCGGCACATGGACTCGTCCTCGCCGACGGAGTCGAACGCCCAGGGCATCGCGCGAACGACCCAGCTGCTGCGCACCCTGCCCGACGACGCGCTGGTGTTCACGAACCTGGTCGAGACCGACATGGTGTGGGGCCACCGCAACGACCCCGAGGGGTTCGCGGATTGCCTGCGCGAGTTCGACGAGGGGCTGCCGCAGCTGATGGCCGCGCTGCGGCACGGCGATCTGCTGGTGCTGACGTCGGATCACGGCTGCGACCCGACGACGCCGTCCACCGACCACTCGCGCGAGCACGCGCTGCTGCTCGCCCATCTGGTCGGTGCGCCGATGGCGGGCGGGCGGCACGACGGCGACACGTTCTCGGACGTCGGGGCAACCGTGCAGCGGCATCTGACCGGCCGTCACGACGGCGACCTGCCCGGCACGCCGGTGCTGTGACGGCGCCTGTCACCGAGCTGATTGCGCGCAAGCGGGACGGCGGGGAGCTGGACGGGGACGAGCTGCGAGCGATGATCGACCCGGATGTTCCGGACTACCAGCTGTCCGCGTTCCTGATGGCGGTGGTGCTGCGCGGGATGAGCCGGCGGGAGACGGCCGACCTGCTCGAGGCGATGGTCGACTCGGGCGAGCGGGTGTCATGGCCGTGGCCGGTGGCGGACAAGCACTCGACCGGTGGGGTGGGCGACAAGACGACGATCGTGCTCGCGCCGCTGGTGGCGGCGTGCGGGGCGCTCGTGGCGAAGATGAGCGGCAGGGGCCTCGGGCACACGGGCGGGACGCTCGACAAGCTGGAGTCGATCCCGGGCATGCGTGTGTCGCTGTCGCTCGCGGGCATGCGGCGGCAGGTCGAGCAGGTCGGGATCGCGGTGTGCGGACAGACCGCGGAGCTGGCGCCGGCGGATGGGCGGATGTACGCCCTGCGGGATGCGACGGCGACGGTGAACAGCCTGCCGCTGATCGCGACGTCGATCATGTCGAAGAAGATCGCGGCCGGAGCGACGCGGCTGCTGCTCGACGTCAAGGTGGGCGAGGGGGCGTTCATGGCCGATCGGGGCTCGGCACGCGAGCTGGGCCGGCTGATGGTCGATGTCGGGCGCGACCACGGGATCGCTGCGACCGCGATGCTGAGCGGGATGGAGGAGCCTCTCGGATACGCCGTGGGCAACGCCGTCGAGGTGCGCGAGGCCGTGGCCACGCTGCGCGGGGACGGGCCGGCCGACCTCAGGGAGCTGTGCCTCCATGCGGCGGGCGAGCTGGTCGGCGACCGTGCGGCGGCGGAGCGCGCGCTCGCGGGGGGCGAGGCGTACGAGCGGTACGAGCGGTGGATCGCCGCCCAGAGCGGGGACCCGGATGCGCCGCTGCCGGAGGCGCCGGTGATCGCGGACGTGCCGGCGCCGCGGGCGGGCGTCGTGCAGCGGTGCCACGCGCTGGCTATCGGACGCGCTGCGGCCGCGCTCGGCGCGGGACGGGCGCGGAAGGAGGACGCCGTCGACCACGCGGTCGGGATCGTCGTCCATCGTAAGCGGGGCGACGAGGTCTCGCGCGGCGAGGCGCTGGCCACGGTGCATGCGCGCGGGGAGTTCGACGCGCCCTCGGTGGCGGCGTGCTTCGAGATCGGCGACGAGCCGGCGGAGCCAGCGCCGCTGATCCTGGAGATGCTCGATGCCTGAGCTGCCCGAGGTCGAGACGGTGCGCCGGGGCCTCGAGCGGGCGCTCGCGGGACGCGAGATCGTGTCGGCCGACATCCGCGACGGGCGGCTCACGGCGCCGGCGGATCCGCACGCGGTCGGGCACGAACTGCTCGGGGCGGTTGTGGAGCGCGTCGGGCGTCGTGGGAAGTACCTGACGATCGGGCTGGACGACGGCAGGACGCTGGTCAGCCACCTGCGGATGACCGGCTGGTACCACCACGTGTCGACGCGGGAGGAGCGGGCGCACCTGCGGGCCGTGTTCGGGCTCGACGACGGCACCTGGCTGCTCTACAGCGACCAGCGGCGTTTCGGGACGATGCGGCTGCTGCAGTCGGACGACCTGGAGACGTACTGGCGCGGCAGGGTGGGGCCCGAGCCGCTGTCCGGCGACTGGACGGTGGCGGGCTTCCGGGCGGGGCTGCGGGGCCGCACGGCGCCGATCAAGGCGCTCCTGCTCGACCAGAGGGTCGTTGCGGGAGTGGGCAACATCTACGCGGACGAGGCGCTCTGGGAGGCGCGGATCCACCCCCTGACGCCGGGTGGGCGGCTCGGGCCGGCGCGGCTCGCACGGCTGCACGATGCCGTGATCACGGTGCTCGAGCGCGGCATCGACGCGCAGGGGGCGAGCATCGACACCTACCGGGGAGTGGACGGCGCGCCCGGCTCGATGCAGGAGCGCTTCAACGTGTTCGACCGCACCGGCGAGCCTTGCCCGCGCTGCGGCACGCCGATCGTCAAGACGCGCGTGGCCCAGCGTGGTACACACTACTGCCCGAGATGCACCCGACCTCGCTGAAATTCCAGGAGCGCGCCGCGGCGCAGGGGCTGGCCGTGACGCCGGTCGAGCTGTCGGATTCGACGCGGACCGCGGAGGAGGCGGCGGCCGCGGTCGGCTGCGAGCAGGGCCAGATCGTGAAGTCGGTGGTGCTCGTCGACGCGGCCGGCGAGCCGGTGCTCTGCCTGTGTGCCGGCGACCGCCGGGTCGACCTCGAGCGGGTCGGCGAGGGCGTGAGCATGGGGCGCGGCAAGGAGGTCAAGGAGGCGACGGGGTATGCGATCGGCGGCGTGCCGCCGGTCGGGCACGACCGGCCGCTGCGGACGGTGGTCGATGCGTCGCTGCGGCGGTTCGAGACCGTCTGGTGCGCGGCCGGCACGCCGCACGCGGTCTGCGAGGTGGAGCTCGAGGCGCTGCTCCGAGCGATCCCAAACGCCGACGTCCGCGACGTCACCGGCTGACGCAGATCATCCGCGGCCCGTCAATACCGCAATCCGGCGACCCAATTATTGGAGACCAACTCCTGTCGTGTGGGCGTTGCGTGATTGGCACACAATCGTGACGGGTCGACGGCCTAGTTGAGCGAACGCCTCGCGCAGGCCAATTATTGAAGTCAAAGCCCGACCGGACTGGTTTGACGGGCCTGTCACGGAATTGTGACGGGTACTCGGGTGCCTAGACTGCCCACATGGGCCGCAGCTACAAGGCCGACGCGATCGTCTTGCGCTCGATTCGCTTCTCGGAGGCGGACCGCGTCCTGCATCTGTACACCCTCGAGCGCGGCCGTGTGAACGCCATCGCCAAGGGCGTCCGCAAGACCGGCTCCCGCTTCGGCGCGCGGCTCGAGCCGCTCACCCGTACCTCGCTCGTCCTCCACGAGGGCCGCGGCGAGCTGCACACCGTCTCGGGCGCCGACATCATCCGCTCCCATGCCCCCGTGCGCGCCGACCCCTACGCGCTCGCGGTCGGGCTGATCGGCGCCGAGGCCGTGCTCAAGCTGTTCGCCGAGCCGGAGCCGCATGCCCGCGCCTACGAGGGCGCGTGCCGGTTCCTCGAGCTGCTCGAGGAGCCGCTCGATCGCGCATCAGACCCCCAGCACGACGGCCTCGGCCTCGCCTTCCAGCTGAAGCTGCTCGCGCTCGCCGGCTACCTGCCGCACCTCGTCTCGTGCGCGTCATGCGGCTCTGAGGGCCCGCTGGCCGGCTACTCGCCCGGAGCCGGCGGCGCCGTGTGTGCCGTCTGCCTGACCACCGCCGGTGGCTTCCGTGTTGCCCCAGGAGGCGTCGAGGCGATCGAGTCGCTGCTCGAGCGCCCGCTCGAGAGCGTGCTGCTCGCACCGGCCGCAGCCGCCAACGCGCTCCGCGTCGTCGAGGAGACCTACGCGCACCACGGCGGGTTCCGCCTGCGCACGCTCAGCTCAGCTTGAACAGCACCTGCACGTTGCTGCCTACGATCCGCACCGCCCAGCGCTGCATGCCGCTGCCGGACACGCGCGCGATGCAGACGTGGTCGGCCGGCGCGAACGCGGCGCCCGACGGAGGCGTTGGCGTGCCGGGGCGGCACCGCACCCCGCTGATCGCGTGGCCGCCCTCCAGCACCGCCATCTGGCTGCTGAACACCTTGGCGACGTCGACCCTCGGGGCCGGCGCGGTCGCGTTCCCGTCCACGCGGTAGAGCAGCTGCACGTCGTGGCTGACGCCGAGGTCGAGCACGTGCACCGCCCACACCTGCGTCTGCCGGCCGTCGCTGAACGTGATCGTGCACGTGCGCTCGGCATGCACCGATCCGACGCCGCCGGGCAGGCTGTCCGGAGGGGGAGCCTGGTCGCTGCAGTCGACGCCCTTCACGTCGTCCACGCCGTTCTGCCGCGTGACGAAGGCCTTCTTGACGTTCCCGTCGAGCGCCGAGGAGCTCAGCCCGCCGCACGCTGGCAGGCAGAGCAGGGCGAGCAAGACGAGGGCCGAGCGGGACGGTCGCATGCCTCGCGTATCGACACCCGGCGGCCCCGGATCAAGTAGCTTGCGACATCCGATGCCCACCTTCCAGCAGACCATCTCGCAGCTGCAGGCGTTCTGGGAGGCCGAGGGGTGCGCGATCATGCAGCCGTACCACACGGAGCTCGGTGCAGGCACCTCGAACCCCGCCACCCTCCTGCGCGTGCTCGGCCCGCGGCCCTGGCGCGCCGCGTATGTTGAGCCCTCGATCCGGCCCGACGACGGCCGCTACGGCGAGAATCCGTACCGGTTCCAGCAGCACTACCAGTACCAGGTGATCCTCAAGCCGGCCCCGGCCGACAGCCAAGACCTGTACCTGCGCTCGCTGGCGGCGATCGGGATCGACCCGGAGCGGCACGACATCCGCTTCGTCGAGGACAACTGGGAGAGCCCGAGCCTCGGTGCGTGGGGCCTGGGATGGGAGATCTGGATGGACGGCATGGAGATCACCCAGTTCACCTACTTCCAGCAGGCGGGCGGCATCGAGCTCGACCCCGTCTCGGTCGAGCTGACCTACGGCCTCGACCGCATCGGCATGCACCTGCAGAACGTGCGGCGCGCCCAGGACATGCAGTGGGCGCCCGGGCTCACGTGGGCCGATGTCTATCTCGAAAACGAGCGCCAGTTCTCGGCCTACAACTACGAGGTCGCCGACACCGAGATGCTCGCCCGCCACTTCGACGAGCACGAGGCGGAGGCGCTGCGGTGCCTGGACGCCGGGCTGCCGCTGGTTGCCTACGACCACGTGCTCAAGTGCTCTCACACGTTCAACCTGCTCGACTCGCGCCGCGCCATCGCCGTCACCGACCGCCAGGCCTACATCCTGCGGATGCGATCGCTGACCCGGCGCGTGGCCACGCTCTACCTCGAGCAGCAGGAGACCGCCGGTGCCTGAGCTGCTCGTCGAGATCGGCTGCGAGGAGCTGCCCTCCGTCGCCTGCCTCGAGGCGGAGCGGCAGGCGCCCGACCTGCTGTCGCGGTCGCTCTCGGCTGCCGGACTGGACGGCTCGTCCCCGCGCGTCCACGTCGGGCCGCGCCGGATCGCCCTGATCGCGACCGTACCCGTGGAGCGCCCTGCGGCGGCGTCCGAGGTGCGCGGCCCGCGAGCCGACGCGCCCGACCAGGCCCGGGAGGGCTTCGCCCGCAAGCACGGCCTGTCGGCCGACCAGCTGGAGCGGCGGGACGACGGCTTCCTCTGGGCGGTCTCGGCCGGCACGGCGACGCCGGCCCGGGAGCTGGTGCCGGAGGTGGTCAAGCGCATCGTGGACGGCTTCCAGTTCTCCAAGACGATGCGCTGGCCGGGAGGCCGGTTCTCGCGCCCGATCCGCTGGCTGGTGGTCAAGCTGGACGGCGACGTGGTGGACGTCGAATGCGCGGGTGTGCCGAGCGGCGACCACTCCCAGGGACACCGCTCGCGCGGCGCGGTGCGCATCGGGTCGGCCGCCACCTACCTCGACGACCTGCGAGGCGTCCACGTCATCGCCGATGCCGGCGAGCGGCGCTCGCTGATCGATGAGGGCCTCGGGCAGACCGGTGAGTGGATCGATCCGATGGGCAAGCTGGCCGAGGTCACGTACCTGGTGGAGTGGCCGGTCGTGCTCGAGGGCCGGTTCGACGAGCGGTACCTCGAGCTCCCCGACCGGCTCGCGGTGACCGTCATGCAGTCGCACCAGCGGTACTTCCCGATCGTGGCCGCCGGCCGGCTCGACGCTCGCTTCGCGTTCGTGGCGAACGGCGGCGTCCCCGAGGTTGTCGTTGCCGGCAACGAGGAGGTGCTGGTCGGCCGCCTCGAGGACGGGGCGTTCGCCTACGGGAAGGATCGTGACCGGGGGATCGGGCCGATGCTTGCCGAGCTGCCGCGGGTGAGCTTCCTCGAGGGCGCCGGGTCGCTCGCGCAGAAGTCCGAGCGCGTGCGCGAGGTTTCCGGCCAGCTGTGCGACCGGGTCGAGGTGGACCCCGACGTGCGCGCGGCCGTCGGACGCGCGGCGGAGCTGTGCAAGGCCGATCTCGTGTCGAGCCTGGTGGCGGAGTTCTCGGATCTCCAGGGCTATGCCGGCTCGGTCTACGCGGCCGAGGCCGGGGAGCCGCCGGCGGTCTGCCGGGCCGTCGAGGAGCACCACATGCCGGTCGAGGCCGGCGGGACGCTACCCGCGAGCGTGGAGGGCGGTTTGCTCTCGATCGCCGATAAGGCCGACACGATCGCGGTCGCGTTCGCGCTCGGCGCGCAGCCGACCGGCAGCCGTGATCCGTACGGGCTCCGCCGTGCCGCTGCCGGCATCGTCGCCATCGCCCTCGACCGCGGCTACGAGCTGGGGCTGGTCGACCTGATGGCCGAGTCCGTGCACATGCTGGTGGCGCAGGGGCACGAGCTGAAGCGAAAGCCGCTCGAGGCGGTGCCCGACGCCGTCGACTTCGTGCTCGACCGGGTGGAGCCCGTGATGCTCGAGGAGGGCGTTACCGTCGAGGAGATCCGTGCCGCCCGCGGATCGGGCGTGACGGGGCCGCTGCCGCTGGCGGCGCTCTCCCGTGCGCTGCGCGACGCGCGCGGAAGCGAGCGGCTCGCCATGGTGCGCGATGCCTACGGGCGCTGCGTCCGGATCACCGCCCGCTCGGCTGACGAGGCGGCCTCCGAGCTGCGCACGTCGCTGTTCGAGATGGACGAGGAGCGCGCGCTCTGCGCAGCGCTCGGGGGCGCCGACATCGAGATCGCCGACGCGGCTGCGCAGCGGGACTACGGCTCGGCGCTCGACGCCGCCCGCGGCCTGGTCGACCCGATCAACGAGTTCTTCGACAAGGTGATGGTGATGGCCGAGGATCCCGCGGTGCGCGGGAACCGGCTGAAGCTGCTGCTCGACGTGGCATCGACGCTGCGCCTGGTCGGCGACTTCGACCAGCTGCCCGGGTGACCGGGTGACCAATTAGTGCCAGGCACTAGTGGTTCACAGGCGCGACGCCCGCTCCGCGAAGCGCCGCCACTCCCGGTAGTCGGCGTCCGCCCCGCCGGCGTCCCGTGGCTCCACGCGGCGGCCCACGCCCACCGCCGCGACGATGTCCGACTCGGTGAGCAATCCGGCCCCGATCCCGGCCATCGCCGCGGCGCCGAGCGCCGTCGTCTCGGCGACATCCGCGACCAGCACCGGCATTCCCAGCACGTCGGCCTGCCGCTGCACGAGGTAGCCGTTGGCCGTCAGACCGCCGTCCACCCGCAGCAGCTGCGGCCGCGCGGGCAACCGGTCGACGATGTCGCGCACCCGGAAGCAGAGCGCGTCCAGCGCCGCCCGGACGATGTGCGCCCGCGTCGTACCCGCGGTGATGCCCGCGATCACGGCCCGCGCGTCGGGTAGCCACCACGGCGCACCCATCCCCGCCAGCGCGGGCAGGAACCGCACGCCGCCGGTGTCCGGCACCGATCGCGCCAGCGCCTCGCTCTCGGCCGCACTGCCGAGCGCCTCGAGCCCCTCCCGCAGCCAGGTCACGACCGTGCCGGCCGAGAACACGCCACCGTCGAGCGCGAACGACGTCCGGCCGCCGAGCTCCCAGGCGACGATCGGGATGAGGCCGTCCGGCTCGCCCGACACGGTCGCACCGGCCTGCTGGAGCAGGAAGATGCCGGTGCCATACGTCGCCTTCGCCTCACCGGCTGCGAAGCACCCGTGGCCGGCGAGCGACGCCGTCTGGTCGACCAGCAGCGCGTGCAGCGGCAGGCCGTCGATCTCTCCCAGCGCACCCACGGACGGCCCGATCTCCGGGAGCCAGGCCGCTTCGATGCCGTGCAGCTCGAGCAGCTCGGCGTCCCACTCGCCCGGGGCTCGCAGCGCCTGGAGCTGCGTCCGCCCGGCGGTCGACGGCTCCGTCCGCGCCCGGCCGCCCAGACGCGCCGTGATGAACGCGTCGAACGTCCCCACGCGCAGCCGCCCCGCCTGCGCGGCCGCCGACACCCGCTCGTCCTCCTCGACCAGCCAGCGCATCTTCGTGGCCGAGAAGTAGGGGTCGAGCGGCAGGCCGGACAGCTGCTCGATCCGGTCTCCGCGCCCCTGCTCCGCCAGCCGGTCGACGACCGGCTGCGACGCCCGCGACCCCCATACCACCGCCGGCGCGAGCGGCTCGAGCGTGTGCGCGTCCCACGCAACCACCGTCTCGCCCTCGTTGTCGAGCCCGACGGCGGCGATCTCGCCGTCCAGCTGCTCGCGCAGACCCGCCAGCGCGGCGTGCACCGACTCGACCGTGCGGGCCGCGTCCTTCTCGATCCACCCGGGCCGGGGATGGGTGACCTCGGCGGCGTGGTAGCTCTCGGCGAGCTGCTGCAGCGCCAGGTCGAAGGCGACAGCCCGTGTCCCGGTCGTGCCCTGGTCGACCCCGACGAGGACGGTCACAGCCGCCGCAGGAGCACGAGCGCCGCGGCTGCGGCGCCGGCCGCGATCAGCGGGCCACGGAAGGCACGGGCAAGCATCGGGATGTCCCCGCGGCTGACCTCGATCCGCGACCGCCAGGCGCCCAGCTCGCCTTGCACGACCACGTGCCCGTCCTCGAACGTCACACCGCGGACGGTGAAGGGCAGCTCTCCGATGGGCGATGTCACCTTCATGGGCTCTCGAGCAGGGATCGTACGGCCCTCGCGGCGTCCCTGCCCGCCGAGCGGGCACCATCGACCGTGGCCGGGTCGTGGAGCGGCTGTGCGTACACGGTTCGCGGCCCCTCCCAGACCGCCCCGTCGACGTTGCGCAGCGGGACGACGCCGTGCGCGAGCACCAGCGCGTCGCACTCGACCCGATCGCCGCCTGCGAGCTCCACCTGCTCCACCCGGGCGCCGCCCCCCACCGCGACCGGCCGCGCGCCCGGCATCAGCCGCAGGCGGGGGCCACCGCCGGCCAACGGCGGCGCCAGCACGCCGTCCGGGGCCGCCACGGTGACCGACTCCGCGCCGGCGTGGAGCAGCTCCTCGGCCGACCGCAGGGCCCAGTCGCCGCCGCCGACGATCAGCGGCCGGCGCCCGACCAGCAGCCCGTTCTCCGCCAGGTGGGCGGCGACCGTCGCCGCCACGACGCCGGCCGGCCGTGGGCCGGCGATCCCGAGCTCGGCCCGGCCGAGCGGCCGCGTCCCGGTCGCGACCACGAGCGCCGCCGCCGGCAGCAGCTCCGCGCCGTCCTGGCCGATCACCAGCAGCCGCTCGCCGTCCCAGCGCACGGCGGTCGCTCCCAGCACGAGCCGGGCGTCCGCTGCCGCCGTCAGCTCATGCGTCTCCGGCGCCTGCCATCCGTGCACGCCCCCGGGCACCGGCACCCGGTCGACGACCGTGACGGCGGCGTGCCCTCGGAGCTCCGCAGCGCAGCTGAGCCCGGTGATGCCGGCACCGACGACCACCACCGCGGGCTCACCCACCGGCGGGCACTCCCAGCGTGGACGCCGGCTCCGAGACCGCGATCTGCTCCGGCCGGCGCCCCGCCTCGATCGAGTGCAGAAACGACACGCCGGCCAGGCAGAACGCGCCCTGGCAGCGGCCCCCCGTCGCCCGCGTGCGCTTGCGCACGCCCTCGAGCGATGTCGCGGGCACGGCCATGCGGTGGGCCGCCGCGATCTCGGCGGCGGTCACCTGCTCGCAGGCGCAGATCACCTGCCCGTAGCGGGCATCGCGGCGGATCAGCTCGTCCGGATCCGGATGCCCGAGCAGGCGTGGCAGCGGCTCGAGGGCCGTCTGCGCGTTCGGCCGGTCATCGCCGACCGGCAGCCCGATCTCCTCGAGCGTGGAGCGCACCAGCTCAGCCACGGCCGGTGAGGACGACACCCCGGTCGAGCGGATGGCTGCGGCGTGGACGAGGTTCGCGACGCGGCCGTCCCGGCCGACGCGGTAGACCGGATCGGAGGCCGGCCGGTTGGCGGCGAACGTCTTGATCGCGTACTCGCGGCGAACCGCAGGGACGAGCCGCTGTGCCGCCTCGAACACCGCCTCGAGCGTCCCGCGGTCGACGGCACGGTCGGAGGGGTCGTCGTGATCGACCGCGGTCGGCCCCAGGAGGAGCGAGCGGTTGGTGGTGGGCACGCAGTAGATGCCGCGCGTCGTCTCGGTCGGCACCCCGCCGATCACCTTACGGAAGCGGCCGCCGAGCTCACGGTCGAGCAGCCAGTACTGGCCCTGCCGCGGCCACATCGCGAACGGCTCGCCGCCGGCCAGCTCCGAGATGCGGCCGGCACCGAGCCCGGCGGCGTTGACGACGGCCCGCGCCCCGATCCGCCGGTCTCCCGCGAGCACCGCCGTGATCCGCTCGCCGTCGCGCTCGAAGCCCGTCACCGGCGACGAGCGCAGCACCTCGACGCCGTTTCGCGCGGCCAGCTCGGCGTAGCCGATGGTGAGGCGGATCGAGTCGATGATGCCGTCCTCGGGGAAGTGCAGCGCCGCGCGCGCCTCGGATGTCACCAGCGGCTCCAGCCGCCTCGCCGCCTCGCCGCTCACGATCTCGGCGGGGGCGCCGTTCGTCCGCGCCTCGTCGAGCAGCGCCGGGAGCCGCGCCTCCTCCTCGGCGGTGACCGCGACGGCCAGCGTGCCGATCCGGTGAAACGGCGTGTCCAGCCTCGCGCACAGCGCCTCCCAGCCCGGGCTGGAGCGCCTGACCAGCTCCGCCTCGAGGGTGCCCGGCCGGCAATCCGCCCCGCTGGTGGTGATGCCGGTGTTGCCCTTGGACGCTCCCTCGCACAGGTCGTGCGCCGCCTCGACCAGCGTCACCGACGCGCCGGTCGTCGACAGCCGCCAGGCGACGGCGCACCCGACAACCCCGCCGCCGATCACCACCACGTCGCGCACCGGCCCTGTATACCGCACTTCGACCGCCGTCCCGGCGATAGAGTGCCTCAGGTGCCCGACCTGCTCGAGATCCACATCGTCTCCGACTCGACCGGCGACACGGCCGCCCGGGTGGCGCGGGCCGCGCAGAGCCAGTTCGGCGACTCGGAGATCGAGCTGCACCGCCACGCCCGGGTCAAGACGCGCGAGCAGCTGGCGCGCGCGCTCGAGGCAGCGGCCGGCCGGCGTGCCGCCGTCTTCTACACGCTGGTGGATCCCTCGCTGCGAGAGGCGGTGGTCGAGATCTCACGCGAGCACCGGCTGGTCGCGCTCGACGTGCTCGGCCCCGCGCTGAACGCGATCACCACCGCCTCCGGTCTGCAGGCGATGCAGGTGCCGGGGAGACAGGCGCCGCTCGACGCCCAGTACTTCCGCCGGATCGCCGCCATCGAGTTCGCGGTCAAGCACGACGACGGCCGCGGCGCCGACGACCTGCACCAGGCCGACATCGTGCTGGTCGGCGTCTCGCGCACCTCGAAGACGCCGACCTCCATGCATCTCGGGTACATGGGCCTGATGGCGGCGAACATCCCCATCGTCAAGGGCATCGACCCGCCCCCGTCGCTGTTCACCGTCGAGCCCTGGAAGATCGTCGGGCTGACCATCGATGCCGACCGCCTGGCCGAGATCCGCCGCCGCCGGGTGCGCGCACTGGCCGCCGGTCCGGGCTCGAGCTACGCCGACCTGACCGAGATCTACGACGAGCTGGAAACGACGGCCAAGCTGCACAAGCGCCTGGGGTGCCCCGTCATCGACGTGACGAAGCTGGCGATCGAGGAAGCCGCCGCGCGCTGCGCCGAGCTGGTCGAGGAACGGCGGCGGGCCGCACTCGAGGGTGCGCTGTCCTCCGGATGACGCGGTACGTCTACGACTTCTCCGAGGGCTCGGCCGAGATGCGCTCGCTGCTCGGCGGCAAGGGCGCCAACCTGGCGGAGATGACATCGATCGGTCTGCCCGTGCCGCACGGATTCACGGTCACCACCGAGGCCTGTCTCGCCTACCTGGCCAACGACGGGCGCCACCCGGAGGGGCTGGACGAACAGGTGGCCGAGCATCTGGGCGCGCTCGAGGAGCGCGCCGGCCGCCGCCTGGGGGCGCCTGACAACCCGCTGCTCGTGTCGGTGCGATCGGGCGCCGTCCAGTCGATGCCCGGCATGATGGACACCATCCTCAACCTGGGGATGAACGATCGGTCCGTGCGCGCGCTGGCCGACGTGTCCGGTGACGAGCGGTTCGCCTACGACTCCTACCGGCGGTTCGTGCAGATGTTCGGCGACGTCGTTGCGGGCGTGGACGCAAACCTGTTCGAGAACGCGCTCGGCCGGCTGAAGATGGCGCGCGGCGCGGCTGCCGACGTCGACCTGTCGGCCGAGGACCTGCGCGATCTGGTCGGGCAGTACCTCGAGATCTACCGCCATGAGACGGGCGAGGACTTCCCGCAGGATCCGGCCGTCCAGCTGGAACGGGCGATCGACGCCGTGTTCGAGTCGTGGAACACGCCGCGGGCGATCACGTACCGGCGCGAGTACCGCATTCCGGACGACCTGGGCACGGCGGTGAACGTCGTCCAGATGGTGTTCGGCAACATGGGCGAGGACTCAGCGACGGGCGTCTGCTTCACCCGCAACCCGTCCACGGGCGCACGCGAGCGGTACGGCGAGTTCCTCATAAACGCGCAGGGCGAGGACGTCGTCGCCGGCATCCGCACCCCGCAGCCGCTGACCGAGATGGAGTCCGTGATGCCCGAGGCCTATGCCGCGCTCGGCGAGCAGATGGAGCGGCTCGAGCAGCACTACGCGGACATGCAGGACATCGAGTTCACGGTCGAGCGCGGCTCGCTGTACATCCTGCAGACGCGCAGCGGCAAGCGGACGGCCGCCGCCGCGGTGAAGATCGCCCGCGACATGGTCGAGGAGGGCGTGATCGACCGCGACACGGCCCTGCTGCGCGTCGATCCGGCGTCGCTGGATCAGCTCCTGCATCCGGCCATCGATCCCACGGCCGAGCGCAGAGTGCTGACGCGGGGCCTGAACGCGTCTCCGGGCGCCGCGGTCGGAGCGGTTGTGTTCGACGCCGACACGGCCGAGCAGCGCGGGCGAGCCGGGCAGGCGGTGGTCCTCGTGCGCTGGGAGACGACGCCCGACGACATCCACGGCGTGCTGCAGGCGCAGGGCGTGCTGACAGCGCGGGGCGGGATGACGTCGCACGCCGCCGTCGTCGCGCGGCAGATGGGCAAGCCCTGCGTGGCCGGCGCCGAGGCCCTCGACATCGACCTGCACGGGCGCACGGTGTCGGTCGACGGCGTGGTCGTCGCCGAGGGCGACGAGATCACCATCGACGGGGGAACGGGCGAGGTCATCCTGGGCGCCATGCCGCTCGTGCCCGCCCGGCTCGACGACGACTTCCGCACGATCACTGGATGGGCGGACGAGGTGCGCCGCCTGCGCGTGCGCGCGAACGCCGACACCCCCGAGGATGCCGCCAAGGCGCGGGAGCTGGGCGCTGAGGGGATCGGGCTCTGCCGCACGGAGCACATGTTCTTCGGCGAGGACCGCCTGCCGGTCGTGCAGGCGATGATCATGGCGTCCGACGAGGAGGGGCGGCGCACGCAGCTCGACCGGCTGCTGCCCTTCCAGGAGTCGGACTTCCGCGGCATCTTCGAGGCGATGGCCGGGCTGCCGGTGACGATCCGCCTGCTCGACCCGCCGCTCCACGAGTTCCTACCCGACCTCGAGGATCTCAACGACGAGATCGCGCGGGGACGGGAGGAGGGCCGGCCGGGGGGCGAGCTGGCCGAGCTCGAGCGCGTCGCGGCGCGCGTGCGCACGCTGCACGAGCAGAACCCGATGCTCGGCATGCGCGGCTGCCGGCTCGGGCTGATGTACCCGGAGATCTACGAGATGCAGGTGCGCGCCATCGTGCGCGCGGCACGGGCGGTGGACGCGTCCCGCGTCGAGATCATGCACCCGCTGGTCGGGTTCGCCGAGGAGCTGCGGCGGCTGCGCGCGCTGACCGAGCGGGTCATCGCGGAGGAGGGCGGCGAAGCGCTCGGCATCCACATCGGCACCATGATCGAGGTGCCGCGCGCGGCGCTGACGGCCGGTGAGATCGCCGAGGTCGCGGACTTCTTCTCGTTCGGCACCAACGACCTGACGCAGATGACGCTCGCCTTCTCACGGGACGACGCGGAGGGCGGCTTCCTCACGCAGTACCTGGACGACGGTGTGATCGCGCGGAACCCGTTCGAGACGCTCGACCGAAGCGGCGTGGGGTCGCTGATCGAGCTGGCGGCGCGGCAGTCGCGCGGCGTGCGGGACGGGATCAAGCTGGGCATCTGCGGCGAGCACGGCGGCGATCCCGACTCGGTGGCGTTCTGCGACCGAACCGGGCTCGACTACGTGTCCTGCTCGCCGTTCCGTGTGCCGATCGCGCGGCTGGCGGCAGCGCAGGCGGCGCTGCGCCGCGAGGAGCCCGCCGCGTGAGGATCGACGTGGCGTTCACGCCGGGGCAGCCGGACGATGCGGCTGTCGCGGTGGTGATCGACGTGCTGCGGGCGACCACGACCATCGCCTACGCGCTGACGCAGGGCTACCGTCGTGTGCTGGCGTGCGGCGAGCTGGAGCAGGCCCGCGAGCTGGCGCGGCGCGTCGACGGCGGCGCGGTGCTCGCCGGGGAGCGGAAGTGCGTCAAGCCGGAGGGGTTCGACCTCGGCAACTCGCCACGGGAGTTCGAGGGAGCGCCGCTCGGCGACACGCTGGTGATCACGACCACCAACGGGACGCGGGCGATCGTGACCGCGGCGGCGCACGCCGAGACCGTGGCGATCGGGAGCCTCGCGAACCTGACGTCGTGCGCGGCGCAGGTGGCGCGGGTGGCGCGCGAGCGCCAGGGCGACGTGCTCGTCCAGTGCGCAGGGGTGCGGGGCGCGTTCACGATGGACGACGCCTACACCGCGGGACGCTACGTGCAGGAGCTGTCGGTGTGGCTGGCGGAGTGGGAGCGCAGCGACGCCGCCGAGGCGGCCGAGGCGCTCGCGCGCAGCTTCGAGTCGAGCGGCGACGGGCTGGCCTCATCGCAGAGCGCCCGCAACCTGCGTGCCGCCGACCTCTACGACGACGTGCGGTTCTGCGCCCGCGAGAGCGCGCTCGAGATCGTGCCCACCGTGGCCGACGTCGACGCCGGCGTGGCGCTGATCACCGCCTGAGCGAACCCCCCGTCCGGGGGTGGCAGGGAGCGCGGCTCCCGGGCACGCTCGGAGTGGAGAGGAAGGGGGTCTTCCATGCGCTGGTTCGACGTGGGTGAAGAGGAGTCGGACGAGTACGGCGAGAGCGCCAGGGTGCTCGAGTGGGCACAGGAGCGTCCCGTGCTGGCCGTGTGCTGCGTGCTGCTCGTCTGGCTGTCGTTCATCATCGCGCTCAACACCGTCTACTCGCTGTTTCTGTGAGCTCGCCGGCGGACAAGCACCCTTCCGGGGGTGCACCCGCCAGCGGGCCGGGCGATGACTCTCTTGGGTCTAGGTCAGCCACTACCGGGGAGTTCGTGATGCGGGGGATCAGCAGGACGGCGGATGCGTTCGAGTACGGGCGCACGGGGATGATGGGATGGGCACAGGAGCACGCGTTCGTGTGCGTCGTGGCGGTGGTGTGCGCCTGGCTGGCCCTCTGCTACGCGGTCGTCTCGACCGTGCTGGCGCTCGGCAGCTAGCGAATAGCTACCTGCGACCGCGCCCGAAGCTGTTCGCCTGGGGCGCGGCCGCGCGCAGCTCGCCGATGTCCTGCACCTCGGCCGGGGCCGGGCCGATCTCGCTGCGCCCGGGATGGCGCAGCGGCACGATCCGCTCGGCCAGCACGTTGATGGTGCCCTCCCGCCGCTCGAGGCGGCCGGTGATCTCGAGCAGCGGCTCGGCGCGCACGGCGATGCGGTCGCGCTCGTAGACGTCTGGGTACACGATCACGTTGCTCATCCCGTGCTCGTCCTCGAGCAGCAGGAAGACGATGCCCTGCGCCGTCCCAGGCCGCTGGCGGGCGACCACAATGCCGGCGATGGTGACGGTCGTTCCGCTCTCGTCGGTGCGGAGATCGTCTGACGTGCGGATCCGCTCCGGCAGCGCCGGGCGGAGCAGCGCCATCGGGTGGGGGCCGGTGGTCAGACGCATGGTCTCGTGGTCGGCGACCATGCGCTCCCACGCGGACTGCACGGGCAGCAGCGGGGCGGGGGAGGCATCGAGCGCGAGCGCGAGCTGGCCTGCCTCCGGGGCGCGGTGCAGCCGGATCTCCCACAGCAGCCGGCGGCGGTCGCTCGAGAACGGCTCGAGCGCCCCGGCGCGCACCAGCTGCGCGAGCACGTCCCGGCCGACCGGTGCCCGGCGCACCAGGTCGCCGGCGTCGCGGAAGGCGCCGCCCCGCTCACGCTCGGCGACGACGTCCTCCGCCGCCTTGCCCACGCCCTTGACGTAGCCGAGGCCGATCCGCACCGAGCCGTCCTCGAGGGTGCACTTGGCCCGGCTGCGGTTGATGTCGGGCGGCAGCACCGCAACGCCGCGGCGCTCGCCGTCTCGCAGCAGCGTGGCCGGCGGGTAGAAGCCCATCGGCTGCTCGTTCAGCAGGGAGCAGAGAAACGGGGCCGGGTGGTGCAGGTGCAGCCAGGCGGATTGGTAGGCGAGGATCGCGAACGCGGCCGCGTGCGACTTGGGGAAGCCGAAGCCCGAGAACCCGAGCACCTTCTCGAACACCATCTCGACCGTCTCGCGGGGCACGCCGTTGGCGACGGCGCCATCGCAGAACCGCTCGCGGTGCACGGCCAGCGCCTCGTGGCTGCGCTTGCGGCTCATGGCGCGGCGCAGCGACTCCGCTTCGCCGGTGGTGAACCCGGCCAGCGCGATCGCCACCTCGAGCACCTGGTCCTGGTAGACGATCACGCCCAGGGTGTCGCCGAGCGGCCCCTCGAGCAGCGGATGGTCGAACTCGATCCGGTAGTCCGGGTCCTCCCGCAGGTGCTTGCGCCGGGAGATGTAGGGGTTGACCGCCTTGCCGACGATCGGACCGGGGCGGACGAGGGCGACCTGCACGGTCAGGTCGTCGAGGCTCTCGGGCTTTGTCCGCACGATCGACTGCATCTGCGCCCGGCTCTCGATCTGGAACACGCCGACGGTGTCGCCGGCCTGGATCTCGGCGTACACGTCCGGGTCGTCGAAGCCGACGCGTGACAGGTCGACCGGCTCGGCGGCCGTCGCCGCGATCAGGTCGACGCACTCCTCGACCGCCGACAGCATGCCCAGGCCGAGCAGGTCGATCTTGAGGAACCCGGCGTCGGCGCACGAGTCCTTGTCCCACTGGCAGATGCGCCGTCCCTCCATCGCCGCCGGCAGCACCGGCACCAGCTCGACCAGCGGGGTGGAGGAGATGACCATGCCGCCGGAGTGCTGGCTGATGTGGCGGGGCAGTCCCATGATCTCGTCCATCAGGAAGCGGAAGGCGCGCCAGCGCGGGCTGTCGAGCTCGGGCAGGCGCGCCGACTCGGCGCCCTTGTCCCAGCCGTCGGTCATCCGGGCCATCCGCTCGATCTCCCCCTGCGGCAGGGCGAGCGCCTTGCCCAGGTCGCGGATCGCGCCGCGGATGCGGTAGGTGGGGAAGGCTGCGACGAGGGCGGCGTGGTCGTCGCCGTAGCGGCGCTGGATCTCGAGGATCAGCCCCTCGCGGATGTCGCGGGGGAAGTCGAGGTCGATGTCGGGGACGCTCGCGAGCTCCTTCGCGAGGAAGCGGCCGAGGAACAGCCGCGCGGCGACCGGGTCGACGTGAGAGAGGCCGATCAGATAGCAGACGATCGACCCGACGCTCGACCCGCGGCCGCGGCCGGGCGGGAGCAGCCGGCGGGCGGCGCTGTGCCCGCGCACCTGGACGGCGACGTCGCGGGCCAGCTCGAGGATGTCGCGGTGCAGGAGGAAGAAGCCGGCGAGGCCGTGGTGGTCGATCAAGGCCAGCTCCTCGTCCAGCCGGCGCCGTGCCTCGTGGACGGTGGGGCTGCCCGCGTAGCGGCGCTCGAGCTCGTCGCTGCAGATCCGCCGCAGCGCCTGCTGGGCCGACTCGCCGGTCTCGGAGACGAAGTCGGGATAGCTGTAGCCGAGGTCGCTGGTCAGGTCGAAGCGGCAGCGCTCACCCACCTCGACGGCGCCGCGGACGGCCTCGTCCGGGAAGCGGGCGGCCAGCTCGGCGGGCGCGCGCAGCACCGCCTCGCGGTTGCCGCGGCGCTCGCGCTCGCAGGCGTCGAGGGTGGTGTTCAGGCGGATCGCGACCAGCGCGTCCTGGAGGTAGGCGCGGCGGGCGGTGTGGGCGTGGACGTCGCCGGTGGCGACCGTGCGCAGGCGCAGGTCGTCGGCCAGCTCGGAGAGCAGGCGGTTGCGGCGGGCGTCACCGCGCCAGTAGGGGCGCTGCAGCTCGATCGCGAACCGCTCGCGGCCGAAGATGCCGCGCAGGCGGCGGGCGTGCGCCGCTGCGTCGGCGACGCGGCCCTCGGCCACGGCGCGGGCGACGAGGCCGTCGCGGGCGCAGCCGGAGAGGCAGTGCAGCCCGTCGGCGTGAGCGGCGAGCTGGTCGAGGGTGACCGACGGTGCGAGGCGGTCGTCGGCGTATGCGAGCGAGAGCAGGCGGCAGAGGTTGCGGTAGCCCTGGGCCGTCTCGGCCAGCAGCGTTAGGTGGGCGCCGCCTGCGAGCGTGATCTCGCAGCCGGTGATCGGCCGCAGGCCACAGTCACGGGCGGCATGGGCGAACTCGAGCGATCCGGAGAGGCTGTCGTGGTCGGTCAGCGCGAGCGCGGTGTGGCCGAGCTCGGCAGCGCGGAAGGCGAGCTCGTGGGGCTGCGAGGCGCCGTCGAGGAACGAGAAGCAGGAGTGGGCGTGGAGCTCGATCATGCCCGCTGCGCGTACCAGCGGCCCTGGCGGCGGTCGCAGAAGACGACGGCGTTGCGGCCGTCGTCGAGCACGAGGTCGTAGTAGACGCGGCGCACCGGCCGGCGCGTCCACCAGCCCTCCTCGACGCGCCACTCGTCGCGGACGTGGGCGACAGGGCGGCCGGCGACGGCGGTGGGCATGCCGGCCGAATCGGTCGAGACACGCGCCGGGCGGGGGAGGCCAAGACGGCGAACATATGTTCGATCCATGCCCGCCAGCATACCCCAGAACTGCATCGGCCGCTCACGATTTCGCGTCGATCTCACACCACGCTTCGGGCCTGCTTTGAGACCGGCCGGCCGCAGGCCGGCCAACCATCCGGGGAACCGCAACAACCCTGGCCGATACCGTCACGGTCGCCGCCGGCCTGCTTTGCGACCGGGGGAGGGCGATGAGTTCCCACCGGCCGGACGGTCTCGACGTGAACCACCAAGGAGCAAACGGATGCGAAAACTGGCCGTCTACACCCTGATCTCCCTCGACGGCGTTGCCGAGGCGCCGGAGGTGTTCGTCACCGAGTTCGACGATGCGATGGAGGAGAACCTGGCGAGCGTGATCGGCTCGCAGGATGCCGTCATCCTCGGCCGTCGCATGTTCGACGAGTGGGCGCGCTTCTGGCCGTCGAGCGACATCGAGCCGTTTGCGAGCTTCATCAACAGCGTTCGCAAGTACGTGGTCACGTCCCGACCGCTCGAGGACGAGTGGACGAACGCGTCCGCGGTCGACGGTGACCTGGCGGCGTTCGTCACCGACCTGAAGGCGCAGCCTGGCGCCGACATCGGCGTGCACGGGAGCATCTCGGTCGTCCAGCAGCTGCTCGCGGCGGATCTCGTCGACGAGCTGCACCTCGTCGTCGCGCCCGCGCTACAAGGGCAGGGAACCAGGCTGTTCGACGGGGGCGCTCAGCGCAGGCTGGTGCTCGACCGCAGCGTCACGTCACCGGCCGGGTATCTTCTGCTCGCCTACTCGGCGCAGCGGTGAGCCAGCGGGCGGCCGCCGGCGCGGCGGCCGCCCGCCATTGCTCAGCCCGCGGTGGATTGGCCGGCCAGGCTCTGCGACCGCTCGTGGCGGCCCTCCTGGAACTCCTCGACCATCTTCGTCGAGAAGGCCGGGATGTCGTCCGGCTTGCGGCTCGTGACGACCCCCTGGTCGGTGACGACCTCCTGGTCGACCCAGGTGCCGCCGGCGTTGCGGACGTCGGTCTGCAGGCTCGGCCACGAGGTGATCGTGAGGTCGCGCACCACGTCCGCCTCAACCAGCAGCCACGGCGCGTGGCAGATGGCCGCGATCGGCTTGCCCGTGTCGTAGAACTCGCGCACGAAGCGGACGGCCTGCTCGCTCTGGCGCAGGTTGTCCGGGTTGAGCGCGCCGCCGGGCAGCATCAGCGCGTCGTAGCTCTCGGCGTTCACCTCGTCGACCGTGTGGTCGACCGGGAAGGTGTCGCCCTTGTCGATGTGGTTCAGCGCCTGGATCTCGCCCTGCTGGATCGAGATCAGCTCGGTCGTCGCACCGGCCTGCTCGAGCGCCTTGCGCGGCTCGGTCAGCTCGACCTGCTCCACACCCTCGCTCGCCAGGATGGCGATGGTCTTGCCCTGAAGCGATTGCTCAGCCATGCCCTGCCTCCGTTGTCGGTATCCGGGATGGGGTGCCCGGCCCGTCGAGGCAGCAAACGGTCGACCTGCGACCCAAGCATGACGTCACCGAGCTATTCGTAGGGCACGAGCAGCTCCCGCCCCTCCGGCAGCCGTGACCAGGGCGCCACCTCGACCACCCGCAGCAGGTGCCCGTCGCCCATTGCCGCGCGCAGCTGCCGGGCCGCCTCCGACGCCCGCTCCCGGCGCACCTCGTGCGCCGGACGCATCAGCAGCTCCTGCCGGCCGCCCTCGCCGCCCAGCTCGGCCAGCTCGAGCGCCAGCCGCTCGACCGCTCCCGGCAGCTCGGCCAGGTGTGGCAGCAGCGCATCGCGTAGCCGCCGCTCCTCGCCCGTCGCCTCCCGCATCCGCACCGGCCGCCGCCATGACCCGCCCGCCGCCAGCCGGGCCGACAGCGTCAGCGTCCGCACCGGCCGGCCGGCCCGCCGAGGCGCCGCCAGCAGCCGCTCCAGCAACACCACCACCGCCTGGTGCAGCGTCGCCTCGTCGCCCACCGGATCGCCGAAGTCGATCCACTCGCGCAGCGGCTCCGGCGGCATCCGCGGCGCGACGTAGTGCTCGTCCTCGCCCCGCGCGAGCCGCCATCCCGCGATCCCGTCCGGGCCGAACCTGTCGGCCACCGCCGGCAGCGGCAGCGCCGCCAGCGCTCCCGCCGTCCGGATGCCGAGCGCCTCCAGCTCGTCGACCATCCGCTCCTCGAGCCCCAGGCGCCCGATCGCCATCCGCTCGAGGAACCCCGCCGCCCCGTCCGCCTCGATCACCCGCGGGCGCCCGGGCCGGGCCTTGGCGGCAGCCGCCTGCGCCGTGAACCGGCCCGGCCCGGCACCCACCCTGCCTCCTCCGGGCAGGCGCTGCTCTGCCGCATGCAGCAGGCGCCCCAGCCCGCCGTGCATACGCAACAGCCCGTCGGCGCGAAACAGCGCCCGCCCGGCCCCCAGCGGCTCGACCGCCGCCCCGATCGCCTCCAGCCCGGCCAGCATCTCCTCGGCCGCATCCGCAACCGCGCCCGGGTCGGCCGTCACCAGCCTGATCCGCGGACAGCGTGCGAGCGCCTCGCCGGCTCGCATCCCCGGCCGCACGCCGAATGCGGCTGCTGCAGCGTTCACCTCGCCGATCACGGGCCGCCCGCCCGCCTCAGGGGCGAGCGCCGCGGGCTCGTCGCCGAGCGCGCCGCCGATGGCGATTCGCAGCGCGAAGCGGGGGACGAGAGCGCAGATCAGGATGCGTGCGCGTGCCGGCATCGGACCTGCCAGCATAGGCGAACGTATGTTCGATCGTCAAGTGATCGGGAGCTGTGTCTGGCGGTCGACCTGTCCGGGGTTGTGACGCTCAACGACCGCCAGGTCGAACACCTTCCCGCAGTTGTCGCACATGTACCGCTCGCGCGTCTCCAGCCAGCGCAGCGCGCGGCGGTGACAGGAATGGCAACGGAGCTGCTTCGGCTTGCGGGGCATGAGAGGCGAGCCTAGCCGTGAGCGCGGACGCGGTACGCAAGGAGCGCGGCCACGGCCAGCACGATCACCACGGCGACTCCCCAGAGGCCCAGCGTGTGCGCGGCCGCGATCACCGACTTCCCGAACACGAACCCGGCGCCCGCCACCAGCACCACCCAGGCCACGCCGCCGGCAACGTTCCAGAGCAGGAACCGCCGCACCGGCATGTGCGCGGCGCCCGCCATCCAGGGCGCGAACACGCGAATGAACGGGATGAACCGGGCGCCTACGAGTGACTTGCCGCCGTGCCGCTCGAAAAACTGCTCCACGCGCAGCACCTGCTGCTGCTTCGGCCATCCGCGCTCCACCAGACTGTTCAGCAGCGGTCGGCCGCCGATCCGGCCGATCCAGTAGCCGCCGGTCGCACCCAGCACCGCCGCGACGGCAGCCACGGCCATCACCGCCGGCAGGCTCAGCTTGCCGGCCGACGCCGCGGCGCCCGCCGTGATCAGGATCGTCTCGGCCGGGAACGGGATGCCCAGCAGCTCGAGGGTGACGGTGACGAAGATGAGCAGGTACCCGTGACTGGTGACCCAGTCGACGAGGCCGCTCACTCGTCGAAGTCGAGATCCGGATCCATCGCGCGCTGGTAGGCGCGCCGGACCGCCAGCGAGGGCAGCTGCCGCTCTGCCGCCTTGGAGAACTCGCGCTCGTACCGGGAGCGGTCACGTGCCGCCATCGTCTCGGCATAGCGGTCGCGAAGCGCCAGCAGCTCCTCCTCGGCCTGCTCGACGAGATCCATGTAGTCCCCGTACAGCTCCTCCGCGTCCCCGGCCCTTGCGTGGGTGTAGGAGACGCGCGCCTGCTCGACGGCGAGCAGCAGATCGTGCTGGTCCGCCATGAACATCGCCAGCTGGCGCGAGATGACATCGCCGAATCGGGCTCTCCCCGGAAGCCGCATGCCGGAATCGTATCCGGCTCTTCGTATGCGGAGAGGCCGGTACCATCGCCGCTGTGAGCGAGCCCGTCCGCCTTCTCATCCGCACCTGGAACATCGCGCACGGGAGGGACGTCCCGCCGGACCGCCAGCACGCGCACGTGCGCCGCAAGCTGCTCGGCGAGATGGCCGCGCTGATGGTCGAGGACGCACCCAGCGTGATCCTGCTCCAGGAGGCGCCGGTCTGGGCAGGCTCGCTGCTGCGGGAGGCGACCGGGATGGGCATCACCCTCGCTCCTGCCTACGGCGCCCACGTGCCGTTCTTGCACGTCCCGCTGCCGCTCGCGGTCGGTGCGGCCGTGGGCCGCGCCCTGCCTGACCTCGTGCGCACCCAGGTCGAGGGGCAGGCGAACGCCGTCCTCTACGGCCCCGACCTCCTGCTCGTCTCCGCCCGCCGCGTGCAGATCAACCGGCATCAGCGCTTCCGCGGCGAGCCGCGGATCGCCCAGCTGGTGCGCCTGCGCCACCGCCGCACCGGCCGTGAGTTCGTGCTCGCCAACCTGCACGCCGGCACCAGCGACAACCAGCAGCAGCTGGAGCGCGCCGGCTGGGTGCTCGAGCAGTTCGCGCGGGGGGCGCCGATGGTGCTCGCGGGCGACCTCAACGCGACGGCCCGCTCCCCGGGCATGCGATCGCTCTCCGCGCGCGGATGGTTCGAGGATCCCGAGGAGCTCGGCAAGCGCATCGACCACATCCTGGTGCGGGGTATGAGGGAGGAGACCCGCCCGACGCCCTGGCCGCCGGAGCGGCGCGATCTCGCCATGCCCGGCGGGATGCCCGTCCGGCTGTCCGACCACGACCCGATCGACTCGGTGGTGCTGCTATGACGATCCGCGACCAGCTGCCCTCGCTCGAGGGCGTCACCTACCTCAACGCCGGCACGAACGGCCCGATGCCGCTCGCCGCCGAGCAGGCGATGCGCGAGGAGCTCGACCTCGCGGTGCGCCGGCCGCGCATCGGCATGGCGGTGTACGAGCACGTCTGGGAGCTGCGGACGCGTGCTCGCGAGGCGCTCGCGCGAACCGTCAACGCCCCGCCCGAGCAGGTCGCCGTGACGGTGTCGACCTCGAACGGGGTCGGCATCGTCATCGGCGGCCTCGACTGGAATCCCGGCGACGAGGTGATCACCACTACCGAGGAGCACCAGGGCATCCTCAGCCCGCTCGACGTCATCTCCAGCCGCTATGGGGTGGACGTGAAGCAGGTGCCTGCTGACGACCTCGAGGACGCGATCAGCGAGCGCACGCGGATGGTCGCCGTGTCCCATGTGCTGTGGACGACCGGGCGGCGCCTGGACGCTGCGCGGCTGGCGGCGGCGGCCCACGCGGCCGGCGCATCGCTGCTGCTCGACGGCGCCCAGTCGGTGGGGGCGATCGGGGTGGATGCACCCGCGACCGGTGCCGACTTCTACGCGTTCTCCGGCCAGAAGTGGCTGCTGGGGCCGCAGGGCACCGGCGGCCTGTGGGTGTCGCCCGACTGGAACGACCGGCTGTGGACGGCGCAGTCGACGTTCTGGAACCTGACGGAGGGCAAGATCGGCGCGTTCCGGCCGGATGCCGCCCGCTGGGACGCCGGGTCATTCGACACGCCGGTGCTCGCCGGCATCGCCGCCGCGATCGAGTGGGTCGAGTCGCTCGAAGGCGGTCGGGCAGGCTGGACCGAGCGCACGGCGGCGAACGCGGCGCGGGCGCGGGAGCGCCTTGCGGCGCAGCCAGGAGTGAACGTTGCCGACCAGGGCGACAGCGGCGGCCCGCTGATCGCGCTGACGGTGGACGGCGAGGATGACACCGCGGGGCTGGTCGGCCGGCTCGGCCGGGAGGGGATCCTGATCCGCTACATCCCGGGCACGCCCTACCTGCGGGTCTCGGTGGGTGCGTGGACGACGGATGAGGAGGTCGACCGGCTGGCGGAGGCCCTGACCGCCTCGAGCTAGCCGCGAAGGCCCAGCTCGGGCGCGATCGGGCGCAGCGCCTCGATCACGAAGGTGATGTGCTCGTCGAGGTCGACCCCGAGCTCCTCGGCGCCGTTCACGACGTCGTCGCGGTTCACGCCCTTCGCGAAGCTCGGCTGCTTCAGCTTCTTGCGCACGGACTTCGCCTCGAGCGTGGCGATGCCGTCCGGGCGCACCAGGCCGCACGCGTGGACGAACCCCGAGACCTCATCGCACGCGAACAGCGTGTGCTCGAGCTGCGTCTCCCGCGTCACGCCCGTGTGCTCGCCGTGCGACTGGATGGCGCGGATGAACCACTCCGGGTAGCCCGTCTCGCGGAGGACGGGGGCGCCGTCCTGCGGGTGCCGGTCGAGCGTCGGGTGCCGCTCGTAGTCGAAGTCGTGGAGCAGGGCGACGTTGCCCCAGGCATCCTCATCCTCGCCGAACTTCCGCGCATAGGCGCGCACCGACGCCTCGACGGCGAGCGCGTGCCGGCGCAGCGCCTCGCTCTGCGTCCACTCCGTCAGGAGGGCCCAGGCGGCGTCGCGGTCGTGCACCAGGTCGTCAGCCATGCGTGGCCGAACCTAGCAGGACCGGGGAAGGCGGAGGCGAAACTGGCTACTCTGAGATGGCTGTGGCTACGGCGACACGAGAGGGGACGGTGGAGGCTTTCCTGATCGAGGGTGGGCGGCCGCTGTCGGGAACGATCCGCCCGGCCGGCAACAAGAACGCCGCGCTGCCGATCCTGGCCGCCTGTCTCCTCACCGCCGACCCGGTCACCCTCGAGAACGTCCCGCGCATCCGGGACGTCGAGGAGATGATCGAGCTGATCCGGGCACTTGGCGTCGAGGTCGAGTGGGAGGGCCGCAACACCGTGCGCGTCTGGGCCGCCGACGTCGCCGGCACCACCCTCGATCCGGAGCTCTGCACGCGCATCCGCGCCTCCATACTGGCCGCGGGCCCGCTGCTCGCGCGCTTCGGCTCGGCCGACGTGCCGCCTCCGGGCGGGGACGTGATCGGCCGGCGGCGCGTCGACACGCACCTGATGGCGTTCGCCGCGCTGGGCGCCGACGTGGAGGCGCAACGCGAGTACCGGCTGCGAGCGCCGAACGGCCTCGAGGGCGCGGAGATCCACCTCGATGAGGCCAGCGTGACCGGCACCGAGAACGCGCTGATGGCGGCCGCGCTGGCACGCGGCACCACGGTGATCATGAACGCGGCCTGCGAGCCGCACGTGCAGGATCTGTGCCGGCTGCTGTGCAAGATGGGCGTCGGCATCGAGGGCATCGGCTCGAACGTGCTGGTCGTCCACGGCGCGGACGAGCTGCACGGCTGCCGCCACCGGATCGGCCCCGACCACATCGAGGTGGCCTCGTTCATCGGGCTCGCTGCCGTCACGGGGGGAGACCTCACGATCGAGGACGCCGCGGTCGAGCACCTGCGCGCCATCCGCCAGTCGTTCGGCCGCCTCGGCGTCACGATCGATGTGGTCGACGGCACCAGCGTGCGCGTGCCGCCGGATCAGGAGCTGGTCGTGGTCGACGACCTGCACGACCAGGTGCCGAAGATCGACGACGGACCCTGGCCGATGTTCCCGGCCGACCTCACGTCGATCGCGGTCGCCGTGGCCACGCAGGCCAAGGGCACCGTGCTGATCTTCGAGAAGATGTTCGAGAACCGCCTGGTGTTCACAGACAAGCTGGTCTCGATGGGCGCGCGCATCATCCTCTGCGACCCGCACCGCGCGGTGGTGACGGGGCCGAGCAAGCTCTACGGCTACCGCATGGAGAGTCCCGACATCCGCGCGGGCATGGCCATGCTCATGGCCAGCCTCTGCGCCGAGGGAACCAGCCGGATCGGCAACGTCGGGCAGATCGACCGCGGGTACGAGCGGATCGACGCACGGCTGCGTGAGCTGGGCGCCCAGATCGAGCGGGTCGAGGCATGACCGTCGACGACCGGCTGTCCTCGCTGCTCAGCCGTGGGCTGGTGCGCACCCGGCCCGCCGCAGACATGCTTTCGCCCGACTCGCTGCTCGGCGAGGGCGGCGCGGTGCTCCCGCTCGACCATGCGCGGCTGCTGTCGCTGACCAACGGCCTCGACGCCTACGGCGGCCACTTCCGGCTGTTCGGCATCGGCCCATGGTCGGTTCGCGACATGCGCCGCTGGAACAGCCCCGGCGGCTGGCGCGCGACGTGGCAGGGACGTGCCGACGGCTGGTGGTGCTTCGGCGAGACGGCGTGGGGCGACCAGTACGCCTACGCCACCGGCGATGACCCGTTCGCGCTCGACACGACGGTGTACCGGCTGGACGCGTGCCGTCTGGAGCCGGAGGCGGTGGCCGAGGACTTCGGCGAGTTCCTCGGCGGCGAGCTGGCGCGCAACGCCTCCGCTCCGCGGGACGAGGCGACGGTGGCGGCGCGCGAGCGCTTCGGGGAGATCGACCCGAACCAGCAGCTGGCGTACGTGCCCTCGCTGCTGCTTGGAGGCCAGGACGACCTGGCGAACGTGGTCACGCTGGGGGCACGCGAGGCGATGGCGGCGGCCGGCGAGGCATACTGCGCCTACTCCCGTGGCGCGGTCGCGAACTTGGCGTAGCCTCGAGGCCGGGCCCGGCCGGCTCCCGTAGACTCTTCGCGTGGATCGGCGCGATATCACGGCCGGGCAGGTCGACGAGACCGTCCGCTCGCTGCGGCCGAGCGATGAGGATCGTGAGCGGGTGCGGGGGTCGGTCGCCGACATCGTCGACATGGTGCGCACCGGCGGCGATGCCGCCATCCGCCGCCTGACCGCGCGGTTCGACGCCATCGAGCTCGAGCGGCTCCGCGTCCGGCCGAAGGATCTCGCGCGCGCGGCGCGGGATACGCCGCCACAGGTGATGGATGCGCTCGGGATGCTCGCCTCCAACCTCCGCGCCACCGCCTCCGAGACGATGCCGCGGCCGACCCGCCAGGTGATGCCGCAGGGGCAGGTCGTGAGCACTCGGCCCGTGCCCGTCGACCGCGCCGGCGTCTACGCCCCGGGTGGCCTCGCCGCCTACCCCTCGAGCGCCGTGATGGCGATCGTCCCCGCGCAGGTGGCCGGCGTGCGCGAGATCGCCGTCTGCTCGCCGCCCGGCCCGCGCGGCCTGCCGGCCTCCGCCGTGCTCGCCGCCTGCCACCTGCTCGGCGTTGAGGAGGTGTACGCCATCGGCGGCGCGCAGGCGGTCGCCGCGCTCGCGCTCGGCACCGAGACGATCGCGCCCGTGGACGTGCTGGTCGGCCCCGGGAATGCCTTCGTCGAGGAGGCCAAGCGCGGCCTGTTCGGCGAGGTCGGCATCGAGTCGCTCGCGGGCCCGAGCGAGCTGGTGGTGATCGCCGACGGATCGACGCCGGCCGACGTGGTGGCCTGGGATCTGCGCGCGCAGGCGGAGCATGGTGCGGGGGCGATCTCCGTGCTGCTCTCGGCCGACGCCGCGGTGCTCGACGCGGTCGCGGCCGCGCTCGGGGATGAGGAAGCGGGCACCATCACGCTCATCCACGCGGATTCGAACGAGACGGCGATCGCGTTCGTCAACCGCTTCGCGCCCGAGCACCTGCAGCTGATGGTCGAGCGTCCCGACGCCATGCTCGAGCAGGTGCGGCACGCCGGCGCCATCTTCCTCGGGCCGATGAGCGGCACCGCGTTCGGGGACTACGTGGCCGGCTCCAACCACATCCTCCCGACCGGCGGCCGGGGCCGCTTCTCGTCGGGCCTTGCGCCGGGCGTGTTCGTCCGCATCCAGGAGGTGGTCGAGATCCCGCAGGGCGCGGTGGCCGCGCTGGCCGCACCGCTGGCGGACCTGGCGCGGGCGGAGGGCCTGCCGGCCCATGCCCGTTCCGCCGAGATCCGGGCCGAGCAGATCGCAGGCACATCCAATCCCCTCACCGAAGGAGCCGCATCGTGAGCAAGACCGTGATCGCCGTCGACGGGGCCCCGAGGCCCTTTGCCGGAGCGCCGTACAACCAGGCCATCGCCGCCGGAGGGCTCGTCTTCTGCGCCGGCCAGGTGCCGCTCGACCCCGAGAGCGGCAGCCTCGTCGAGGGCGACATCGGCGCGCAGACACACCGCGTGCTCCGGAGCCTGCAGGCCGTGCTCGAGGGTGCGGGCAGCGGTCTCGACAGTGTGGTCAAGACGACGGTGTTCATGACCGACCTGGGCGAGTTCGCGGCAATGAACGAGGTCTACGCGACCTACTTCACCAGCGACCCGCCGGCGCGGTCGACGGTGCAGGTTGCGGCGCTGCCCGCGGGTGCGCGGGTGGAGATCGAGGCGATCGCGCTGGGGTGAACCCGGGTCTGACTCATCGGGTCTGACCCGGCCGGCCCGAGACGGCAAGGGGCCGCCGCAGGGCCTTGCCTCCCCGGGCCGCATGGTGGCACAGCCGGGTCAGCCCCCTTCGGGTGCAGACCCGTTGCTCCGGTACCCTCTGCCCATGCGGCCGGCAGAGGTCATCTTCTCCCATCAGAACACGGATTTCGACGCGCTCGGGTCGATGCTGGCCGTGCGCCGGCTCTACCCGGCCGCAGCGATCGTCCTGCACGGCGGGCTCAACCGGAACGTGCGCGAGTTCGTGGCCCTGCACGCCGAGGAGCTCGGCCTGGTCGACGAGGGCGACTGCGATCTGACCGGCGTGACGCGGGCGATCGTGGTCGAGACCTCCGACGACCGCCGGCTCGGCGGCCTGGCGGACGTGCTGCGCCGCCCCGGCGTCGAGGTGGAGCTGTTCGACCATCACGGTGACGACCTGCCGCCGTGGGTCGCAGCGGCGCACGCCGTGCGGTCGACCGACGGCGCGCTGTCGAGCACCGTCGCGGGCATCCTCGCCGAGCGGGGGATCCAGCCGACGCCGACCGAGGCGACGGCCCTGGCCCTCGGCATCCACGAGGACACCGGCTCGCTCACCTACCCGACGACCACTCTGCGGGACGTCGAGGCGCTCGCGTACTGCATGCGGCACGGCGGCAACCAGGAGCTGATCGGCGGCTTCCTGCATACCCCGCTCGACGACGAGCGCCGAGCGCTGCTCACCACCCTGATCGACGCGGCCGAGCAGGTCGAGCCGGGCGGCGTCGGCGTGCTGGTCAGCTCCGCGCGCTGGCCCCGGTACGTGGACGGCGTGTCGACCCTCGCGAGCAAGATCACCGACCTCACCGACGCTCAGGCGCTCGTGATGCTGGTGGAGATGGGCGGGCGCGTCTTCGCCGTCGGGCGCAGCCGCACCCCGGCGTTCGATGTCGCCGTCGTCATGCATCAGCTGGGCGGTGGCGGCCATCCGCAGGCCGCCTCGGCGATCGTACGCGACGCCTCGCTCGACGACCTCTCGGCCAGACTGCCGCGCCTGCTCGAGGCGGGCGTGGCGTCGGGGCCGCGCGCGGCCGACATCATGTCCTCGCCGCCGTGGTTCGTCGACGCGGACGCAAGCATCGACGAGGCGCTGGCCGAGTGCCGCCGCCGGCACACCTCCGGC
The DNA here is from genome assembly GCA_035695105.1 of Gaiellales bacterium. Taxonomy (GTDB): domain Bacteria; phylum Actinomycetota; class Thermoleophilia; order Gaiellales; family JAICJC01; genus JAICYJ01. The sequence goes on along the minus strand of DASSEV010000016.1, from coordinate 29,177 downwards.
GTGCCGATCGCGTCGGACGGCGAGATGATCGGCGTGGTGGAGCGCGAAGATCTGGGCCGGGCGATCGGGCACGGGCTCGGCCACGCGCCCGTGCGCGGCATCATGAGCGCCGAGGTGATCGCGGTGTCGCCGGAGGCAACGCTAGCCGACGTCCAGCGGGCGCTCGTCCGCGGCTCGGGCCGGCTCGCGGTCACGGCCGATGGCGAGGGCGGGTCGCAGACCGTCGACCGCGTGCTCGGCATCATCACCCGCGGCGACCTCCTGCGCGCGCTGCGCGAGTCTCCGCCCGGCTCGCCGCCGGTGCCGGCGACCGACCTGGCGCCCCGCCTCCGCGCGCTGCCGGGCCTCGAGCGGCTATGGCCCGCACTGGGCGAGGCGTCCGCGGGGGCCGGCGGCCTTTACCTGGTCGGCGGGGCGGTGCGCGACCTGCTGCTCGACGAGCCCACGTTCGACATCGACCTGGCAGTCGAGGGTGACGGCGTCGCCTTCGCCGAGCGGCTGGCGCGGGCGCTCGGTGGTCGCGTGCATGCCCACTCCAAGTTCCACACCGCCGTCGTGATCGCGGGTGACCTCCGGGTCGACGTGGCAACCGCCCGCACCGAGCACTACGAGTACCCGGCCGCCCTGCCGACGGTCGAGCACTCGTCGATCCGGCAGGATCTCTACCGGCGCGACTTCACGATCAACGCCATGGCCGTCTCGCTGCTCCCCGAGGAGTTCGGCGTGCTCGTGGATCCCTATGGCGGCGAGCACGACCTGCGCGCCGGCGTCGTGCGCGTGCTCCACAACCTGTCGTTCATCGAGGACCCCACCCGCATCTTCCGGGCGATCCGCTACGAGAACCGCTACGGCTTCCAGATGGACGCGCTGACGCGCCAGCTGGCGCAGAGCTGCGTGGACATGGGCCTCGTCGGCGACCTCTCCGGCGCCCGTGTGCGCGACGAGCTGGTCGCGATCCTCAGCGAGCAGCGTGTCGGCGGGGCGCTGCGCCGGATCTCCGATATCGGGCTCGGCCGGGCGCTGCATCCGGCCCTGCAGTGCGGCGAGGAGGCCGCAGGTCTCGTGGGGCGCCTGGACGCCGCGCGGCGCCGGTACGCCGCCGACCTGCCGGCCTGGCGCGGGCGGCTGGCGGCGATGGCCCGGGAGGTCCCGGGCGACGAGCTCGACGCATGGCTCGAGCGGTTGCGGGTGCGGCGGCGGGATGCCCGGGCGGTGGCAGCCGCCGCCATCGTGCCGCCACGCCTGGAGGCCCCGCTCGAGCGCGCGCAGGAGCCCGCGCGGGTCGCCGAACTGCTGGCCGCACAGCCCCTCGAGGTGGCCCTGATGCTGCTTGCGGGCGGGGGCCGTGCCGCCGAGCAGGCGGAGCTGTACCTCGAGCGCCTGAGGCAGGTCGACCTCGACATCGACGGCGACACGCTGCGTCAGGAGCTGGGCATGCCGGAGTCGCCGCGTATCGGAGAGGTGCTGGCGGAGCTTCTGCGACGGCGCAGGAACGGCGACCTGGGCGGCCGTGAGCAGCAGCTCGAGGCGGCTCGCGAGCTGCTTGCCGAGGTGGCGCGGTGAGGATCTCGACGGCCAATGCCAGCCGGTGGCGGGGGCAGCCGGGGCACTACGAGGCCTGGCACCTGCGCCTGGTCGACCCGCACAGCGCCGCCTCCGCCTGGATCCGCCACAGCTTCCACGTCCCTCCGGCAGCGGCTCCCGGCGAGTCGTCCGCCGAGCTGTGGTTCGTCGGCCGCGACCCCGAGGGTCACACGTACGCGCGGCGCCAGATGTTCGCGATCGACCAGTTCACGACGGGCGCCGGCGGGTTTCCGCTCACACTCGGCCCGAGCGTGCTCGACGTCGCCAGCGCCAGCGGCAAGGTGGACGAGGCGCGCTGGGACCTACGCTGGACACCCGGCGGCGAGCCGTTCGGCTACGGCGGCGGCGGCCGGCTGCGACGGGCCGAGATCATGGTCAGCCAGCCCACGATCCGTGCCAACGGCACCTTCGCCATCGGCGACCGGGTGCTCGAGGTGCGTTCATGGCCGGCTCACCAGCTGCACGCGTGGGGCAACCGTCACGCGGAGGCGTCTGTGCGGGTGCACTGCAACGGGTTCCCGTCCCCCGAGGACTTCGTCGAGGTGGTCAGCCGCCGCTACGGCGTGCTCGGCCCGCTGACGCCCGTGCTCTCGACCGGCGCGGTGGTCGCAAACGGCAGGCGCCACGAGCTGCATGGCGCGCTGCGCGGCATCGCCGCCCGCGCACGCATGTCGCCCAGCGAGTACAGCTTCTCGATCCGGGGGCCGTTCCTGCGCATCGACGGGCAGGTGCACTGCAATCTGGCCGACCTGGTGGGGGTGTCCTACCGCGACCCCGACGGCGGACGCGTGTACGCCTACGCGGCCGACCACGCGGTGATCGAGGTCGAGGTGCGGCGGCGCGGCGTCCGCGGCTGGACGCGCGCGGCCCGGCTCTCGGCCGGCGTCTGCGCATACGAGTACGCGAGCCGCACGCAGGTGCCCGGAGTCGAGGTGGTGCTGTGACGGGCCCGCTCGTCTGGCGCGACGCTGCGACGCCGCTGCTCGACTGGACGGCCGCGCCGGGCGGCGTGCGCGTCTCGTTCACCGGCCGGCTGGGCGGCGTGTCGGCCGGGCCGTTCGCATCGCTCAACCTGGGCGCGCTCACCGACGACGAGCCGGCGAACGTCGCCGTCAACCGTCGCCGTGCGGTCGAGGCGGCCGGTGGCAGGGGAGAGGATGCGACGATGGCCTGGCAGGTGCACGGAACGCAGGTGCGTGAGGTCACTTCGCAGCCGTCCACGGGCCGCTTCCTCGAGCCCGGTCGCGAGCCCTTCCCCAAGTCCGACGGGCTGGTGACGGGCGTGGCCGGCCGTCCGATGACGCTGCTCACCGCCGACTGCCTCCCGATCGCGATCGCGGCGCGGGACGGATCGCGGCTGGCGCTCCTGCATGCCGGCTGGCGCGGGCTCGAGGCGGGGATCGCCGGGGAGGGTGCTCGCAGCGTCGCGGCGCCGTCCGTGGCCGCGGTCGGCCCCGGCGCCGGGCCGTGCTGCTACGAGGTGCAGGAGGACGTCGCCGCCCCGCTGCGCGCGCGGTTCGGGGACGACGTCATCCGCGACGGCCGCGCCGACCTGTGGATGTGCGCGGAGCGAGCGCTGCGGGCCGCGGGCGTCGAGGAGGTGGCCGTCGCCGGGGAGTGCACGATCTGCAACGGCGACCGCTACTTCTCGCATCGCCGCGATCACGGCGTGACCGGCCGTCAGGGCGTCGTCGGGATCCTGGAACATGGCTGATCCGGCCGTCATCCGCGACAACCTCGCCCGCGTTCGGGCTGAGGTGGGCGAGGGCGTCGAGATCCTGGCCGCGACCAAGTACGTGAGCGCCGACGAGCTGCCGGCGCTGCACGAGGCGGGCATCGCGCTGGTCGGCGAGAACCGGTCGGACGCGCTGATCGAGAAGCAGGCGCTGCATGGCGACCTCTTCACGTGGGACTTCATCGGCCACGTGCAGAGCCGCAAGGTACGCGACATCCTCGGCCGGGTGCGGCTGATCCACGCGATCGACTCGATGTCGTCCTGCCGGAAGATCCAGGACCTCGCGGACGGGCCGGTGGCGTGCCTGCTGCAGGTGAACGTGGCCGGCGAGGAGTCGAAGGCCGGCGTCGCGACCGGCGAGGTGGACGGGTTCCTGGAGGAGGTCTCGGCCCTGGAGCACGTCGTGTTCCACGGGCTGATGACGATGCCGCCGCTGACCGGCGATCCGGACGGGGCCCGCCCCTGGTTCGCCGCGCTCCGCGAGCAGCGCGACAGGCTGGCGCCGCGGTGGCAGGGCCGGCACGCCTTCCGAGAGCTCTCGATGGGCACGAGCCAGGATTACCGCGCCGCGGCGGCCGAGGGAGCGACCATCGTGCGGGTGGGGAGCGTCCTCTATGGGCGGTAAAGTGCCGGAGTCATGAGCGTCAAGGACATGTGGCACCGCACCCAGGTCTACTTCGGGATCAAGGAGGAGGACTGGGAGGACGACTATTTCGACGACGACGGATCGGCCGCCCACGAGGATCTCGAGAGCCGCTATAACGAGCGGCCCAACGTCCGCCGGCTGAACCCCCGCCGCCGCTCCGGCGCCGACTTCGACGACATCTTCTCGGATGAGCCGCCCCCTGCGCCGTCGCGTGGGCGCTCCCGTCCGCCGTCGATCGCGAACGGCGGTCAGCGCAACGCCGCGCAGGTCGAGCTGGTCGTGCCGAAGTCCTTCAACGACGCCCAGAAGGTCGCCGACCGCCTCAAGGCCGACATCCCGGTGATCATCAACCTGCAGACGGCGGACTCCGACCTCGCGAAGCGGCTGATCGACTTCTCGAGCGGGCTCACCTATGCGCTCGACGGCTCGATGCAGCGCGTCGCCGACCGTGTGTTCCTGCTCACACCTGCGCACGTCACGGTGTCCGCCGAGGACAAGGCCTCGCTGATGGAGCGCGGCTTCTTCAACCAGTACTAGCCGTGGCGATCGCCCCGCCGCCCGGGCTGCGAACGCTGCGCAGCTACCGGCGGGAGTGGGCGAGCCACGACCTCGTGGCCGGGCTCGTCCTGACGGCGCTGCTGGTTCCGCAGGGGATGGCGTATGCCGAGCTCGCCGGCCTGCCGGCCATCACCGGGCTCTACACGTCGATTCTGTGCCTGATCGGCTACGCGGTGTTCGGGCCGTCGAAGGTGCTGGTGCTCGGGCCCGACTCCTCGCTCGGGCCGATGATCGCCGCCACCATCCTGCCGCTGGCCGGCTCGGGCGGCGATCCCGAGCGCGCCATCGCCCTGGCATCGGCGCTCGCGCTGATCGTCGGCCTGATGATGGTGGCCGGCGGCCTGGCCCGGCTTGGCTTCATCGCCGACCTGCTCTCGAAGCCGACGATGATCGGGTACATGAACGGCCTGGCGCTGACCATCCTGGTCGGCCAGCTGCCGAAGCTGTTCGGGTTCTCCGTCGATGCCGACGGGTTCCTGCGCGAGCTCCGCGGGTTCGTCGACGGGCTGCGCGCCGGCGACACGGTGTCGGCCGCGCTGGCGATCGGCGCGTTCGGCCTCGCCCTGATCCTGATCCTCCAGCGCCTGGCACCGCGGGTGCCGTCGGTGCTGGTCGTGGTCGTGCTGTCCATCGTCGCGGCGAACGCCTTCTCGCTCGCCGACCACGGCGTCAGCTTGGTCGGCACGCTGCCGCGCGGCTTCCCGCCGCTGACGGTTCCCGGCATCCACCTGTCGGACCTGCCGCTGCTGATCGGCGGCGCGGCCGGGATCGCCCTGGTGTCGCTGGCCGACACGATCGCCACGGCGTCGGCCTTCGCCGAGCGGCGCGGCGAGGACGTCGACGGGAACCGCGAGATGATCGGCATCGGCACCGCGAACCTGGCGGCCGGGCTGTTCCAGGGCTTTCCGGTCAGCACGAGCGGGTCGCGCACGGCGGTGGCGGATCAGGCCGGGGCGCGCACCCAGGCCGCGGGCCTCGTCGGCGCTCTCCTGATCACCGTGATGCTGGTCGCGGTGCCGGGCCTGCTTCGCGACCTCCCGCAGCCGACGCTGGCGGCCGTGGTGATCGCCGCATCGCTGTCGCTGGCGGACGTCCCGGGAACCGTACGGCTGTGGCACCAGCGGCGGTGGGAGTTCGGCATCTCGATGGCCGCATTCGCCGGCGTCGCGCTGCTCGGCGTGCTGCCCGGGATCCTGGTCGCCGTGCTGCTCTCGGTGCTGAACGTCTTCCGCAAGGCGTGGTGGCCGTACCAGACGGAGCTCGGGCGCGTACCCGGAGTCGACGGATACCACGACGTCAGCAGCTACCCGAACGCCGAGCGCCTGCCCGGGCTCGTGGTCTACCGCTTCGACGCCCCGCTGCTGTTCGCGAACGCGAGGAACTTCCGCGACCAGGTGCGCATGCTCGCGGCGAGGGAGCCGAGGCCGACCTGGATCCTGGTGGCGGCCGAGCCGATCACCGACGTCGACACGACGGCCGCCGACATGCTCGAGGACCTGGACGAGCAGATCAACGCGATGGGCGTGTCGCTGGTGTTCGCTGAGATGAAGGACCCCGTCCGCCGGAAGATCGAGCGCTACGAGCTGACGCGGACGATCAACCCGGAGCACTTCTACCCGACGCTCGAGGAGGCCATCGATGCCTACCGGCAGCAGACCGGGTCGGAGTGGGTGGCAGCTCCGCCGGCCTGATCAGCAGTCCCTCAGCCAGCGGGCGCATGCCACCATCTCGGGCCACGCGCCGGTCTCGTCGACGCCCCAGGCCAGCGCATGCAGGAGCGCCCACCGGCGCATCCGCTCGCGGTCGAGGCCGAGCTCCGAGCTGAGCAGGTCGAGGCGCCGGCGGACGATGCGCTCGCCGATCGCCCAGCGGCGGTCGCGGATCAGGGAGGCCAGGTCGAACTCGCGCTCGCCGACCACCGGCTTGGGGTCGATGGCGAGCCACGGAGCACGGCCGGCGCGCAGCACGTTGCCGCCGTGCAGATCCTGATGGAGGACGACCTGCCCGCCCTGCGACGGCGCCAGGTCGGCGACCGCCGCGGTCGCCTCGTCCACCAGGCTGCGCTCGAACGGCCGTCCCAGCTGCTCCCACAGGCGCCCGATCGTCTCGGCCCAGCCGGCCGCATCGTCGGCCAGTGAGCGAAAGGGATGGCCGGGAGCGGGTGAGCGCCAGAGCTCCCGGAGCAGGCCCGCCACGGCCAGGCAGGCTTCGTCGTCGTCCTCGACCTCCCACAGCGGCGTCCCGGGTGAGAGGCGCTCGAGCAGCAGCGCACCGGGCTCGCCGGCCAGCATGCGGACGGCACCGCGGCCGTCGTAGTGGCGAAGCGCGGCCGGCTCCTCGGCGTTCTCGAGCCCGACGAGGAATAGCTTCACCACGGCGTCCCCGCCGTCCGCGGTGACGGCGGGAGCCACCCACGACACGGCGCCGCCGTCCGCGAACGGCTCGCCGATCTCCACCCCCCAGCGCTCCGCGACGGCGGCGACCAGCGCCGGCAGCCCGGCAACCCACGCCTCGCCCTCGGCGCCGTGCCAGGCGCGCAGGTTTTCCGCCAGGTGCGGGGGAATCGTCACCACGGACGTGATCCTACGGGGTACGCTCTGCCGCCCATGGCTGACTCAACCACCCTCGGGCTGCTCGGCGCCGGCAACATGGCCTCCGCCATGGTGCGCGGCTGGGTGCGGGCCGACCCCGCCATGGCCGAGCGCATCCTCGTCACCGACCGGGGCTCCGGGCGAGCCGCCGCGCTGGCCGAGCGCCACGGTGTCCGGCACCTGGCGAAGAACGAGGACGTCGCCGGCGAGGCCGACGTCGTCGTGCTGTGCGTGAAGCCGGTCGACGTCGAGCGCGTCCTGCGCGAGGTGAGCGACCTGATCACCGTCGACAAGGCGATCGCGTCGGTCGCCGCGGGCGTTCGCACCGCGACGCTCGAGACCATCCTCGACGTCGACGCCCCGGTATTCCGCTTCATGCCCAACGTCGGCGTGCAGGTGGGCCAGGGGACGCTCGCGTACTCGGCCGGCCGGTTCACGCACACCGACGCGGAGGATCGCGTGCTGGCGGCGTTCCGGCTTCTGGGCGAGGTGGTGCCGCTCGAGGAGCGGCAGTTCGACGCGGCCACGGCGCTCTCCGGCTCCGGCCCCGCCTTCCTGGCGCTGCTGTTCGAGGCGTTCGAGGACGCGGGCATCGTCAGCGGCCTCAGCTACGCCGATGCCCGCACCCTCGTGCTGTCGACGATCTCGGGGACGACCGGCCTGCTGCGCGAGGAGGACGTGCCGTGCAGCGTGCTGCGGCGTATGGTGACCTCGCCGGGCGGCACCGCGGCGGCCGGTCTCGCGGAGATGGAACGCCAGGGCGTTCGCGCCGGCATCATCGACGGCGTGGTTGCGGCGATGCGCCGTGCCGGCGAGCTAGGGTAATCCGCCGTGTCGACCGCCGTCAATTTCCTCACAGCGCTCTACTACGTCTACACGATCCTGATCTTCCTCTACATCCTGATGTCGTGGGTGCAGCTGCCCTACAACGTCTGGATCGGGCGTGTGCGCACCTTCCTGCACGACACGGTTGAGCCGTATCTCGGGATCTTCCGGCGGATCGTCCCGCCCCTCGGCGGCCTCGACCTGTCGCCGATCGTCGCCCTGATCGTGCTGCAGCTGATTTACCAGGTCGTCGCCAACATCCTCATCCAGTTCGAGTAGCAGGAGCGCTGCGTCCTGTGTCGAACACCGGCCGCATGGCACTTTCACCCGCAGAACTCAGGCACCAGCGTCCACGGCGGTCATTGCTCGGCTACCGCATGTCCGAGGTGGACGACATCATGATCAGCGCGACATCCGCATTCGAGGACGTGTGGCGCGACCGCGCCAACCTCGAGGACCGCGTCCACGAGCTCGAGACCTCGCTGGGCGAGCTGCGCGACACCGAGCATGCGATGCGCGACGCGCTCGTCACGGCCCAGCGGACGGCCGACGAGCTGCGGGCGCAGGCACACCGCGACGCGGAGCTGATCGTGCGCGAGGCCGAGGCGCGGGCGCGCGAGATCATCCACAAGACGTACGCCGAGCGCGAGCAGGTGCGGCGGGAGATCGAGCAGCTGCGCGGCGAGGAGCGCCAGTTCCGGATGCGGCTGCGGTCGCTGCTCGGGGCGACGCTGCAGTCGGTGCGCGATCACGAGGAAGAGATCGCCGACCCGGCCGCGACCGAGCTGATCGTCGCGTCCTAGCGCGAGGGGTCAATCTTCAGCCTGACCCCCGTTCCGGCGACCGGGCCGAACATGCGCGCGGCTATACTTCGGCCGGTTTGGCGACGCCGTTCGTAGCCCTCCGTGACCGATTCCCGCACCAGACTCTCCCTCCGGGTCTCGCCGAACGCTCGGCGCTCTGCGGTCGTCGGCCGTCACGGTGAGGGCTGGAGGCTGCGCGTCGCCGCGCCGGCCGAGTCGGGCCGCGCGAACCGCTCGCTGACCGCATTCCTGGCCGAGCTGCTGCGCGTGCCGGCGGACGACGTGCGAATCGTCGCCGGCGGCGGCGGTCGTGAGAAGATCGTGGAGATCGAAGGACGTGACGCTGCCGAGGCCGACGCGGCTCTGGCGGCCGCGGCCGTGACCGGGGAGGATCGGGGTTGAGCGTCGACACGAACGCCGCGCGCGAGCGGCTCCAGGCTGAACGCGAGCGGGTGATCGCAGAGATGCAGTCGCTGCGCGACGATCTCTCGCATTCGATCGAGGATCTCGTCGACGAGGACGGAAACGACTCGCACCTCGCCGATAGCGCGACCGAGACGCTCGACCGCGAGATGGAGCAGTCGCTGGAGGACAACGCCGAGCACCTGCTCGCGCACATCGACTCCGCGCTCGCCCGCCTCGACGACGGCACCTACGGCCAGTGTGAGCGGTGCGGCCGGCCGATCGCCGAGGAGCGGCTCGAGGCGCTGCCCTATGCGACCAGGTGCATCGAGTGCAAACGGCTCGAGGAACGGGGCTGATCGAGCAGCTGCCCCCGCGTGAGCCGGACCGGCGCGCGGCGGGCTCGCTGCAGTGGGCCGGGCTGCTGGCCGTGGCTGCGGCCGTGGTCGTGGCCGACCAGGTGACGAAGCACCTGATCGTCGAGCGCATGCAGCTCGGCGAGGTGCGCCGGGTGACGCCGTTGCTCGATATCACCCACGTGCGCAACACCGGCATCGCGTTCGGCGTGTTCCCCGGGCGGCTGGAGGTGATCTCGCTCCTGACCGCGGCCGCCGTGGTCTGGATGCTGGTGCACTTCGCCCGGTCGGGCTCGCGCCACCTGCTGTTCCCGGTGGCGCTCGGCTTCCTGATCGGCGGCAGCGTCTCCAACCTGGCCGACCGGGTGCGGAACGGCTACGTCACCGACTTCATCCACCTCAGCCACTGGCCGACCTTCAACCTGGCGGACACCTTCATCGTCATCGGCGTCGCGCTCCTGCTGCTCGGGCTGAGCCGGCTGGAGCGGTCGCCGCGCGCCGAGCAGGCAGAGCCGGACAGCGGCGAACCGGCCTGATGCACGAGCTGCGGGTGCCGGAGGACGCTGCCGGCAGCCGCCTCGACCGCTTCCTGGCAGGGCTCGGCGAGGTGGGATCGCGGGCGGCGGCGGAGCGCTTGATCGAGTCCGGCGACGTCACCGTGGACGGCGGCTCGGTGCGGAAGTCGCTGCGGCTGTCCGCGGGACAGACGGTCGCCTTCCCCGAGCCCGAGCCGGTGGCGACGGCGCTCGAGCCGGTCGAGCTGGGCATTCCGGTGCTCTACCGGGACGACCACCTGCTCGTCGTCGAGAAGCCGGCCGGGCTGCTCGTGCACCCGGTGCCGGGGTTCAGCGGCCCCACGCTCGTCCACGGGCTGCTCCAGGAGCTGGGTGGTGAGGGCATCCGGCCCGGCATCGTCCACCGGCTCGACCGCGACACCTCGGGGCTGCTCGTCGTGGCGCGCGACGACCGGACGCTGGCGCGGCTCCAGTCCCTGCTTCGCAGGCGGCGCGTCAGCCGGAGCTATGCGGCGCTCGTGCGCGGCCGGCCCGCGTCCCGGCGCGGCACGATCGAGGCTCCGATCGGCCGTGACCGGCGCGACCCGACGCGGGTGTCGCTGGACTCGGAGGTCGCACGCCCGGCGGTGACGCACTTCTCGGTCGAGGAGCTCCTGCCCGAGCACACGCTGCTCGAGGTCGAGCTGGAGACCGGGCGGACGCACCAGATCCGGGTGCACCTGGCGGCGATCGGGCTGCCCGTGGTCGGCGACCAGATCTACGGCCACGGTTCCGAGCTCGGCCTCGACCGCCAGTTCCTCCACGCGAAGCGGCTGCGGCTCCCGCACCCGGAGACCGGCGAGGAGATCGATGTGTCTTCGCCCTTACCACCCGATCTCGAAGCCGCCCTGGCGGCTGCGCGGGGCAGAGGCTGAGCGTCAAAGGTGCAACAACGACGCTTCGGCGGCCGCGCGAGCCCCATTGCCGGGGTGAACGAAAAGTGCCAGGCACCTTTGGTTCACCGCTGAACGGCCTGCGGCGGGCCGTCGGCTAGACTGGTTGCGCGGTTTCAACGGTCCCCTACCCGGTGGGCCCACGGCGACCGGTGGTGTCTCGATGCAGCTCGAGGCTCCGGCGCTGCCACCGGATACATCATCAACCACGTTCGAGGAGGCGATTGCGCGTGCCCGCAGTCACCATGCGAGAGCTGCTCGAGGCCGGTGTGCACTTCGGCCATCAGACGCGGCGCTGGAATCCGAAGATGCGCCGGTACATCTTCGGCGAGCGCAGCGGCATCTACATCATCGATCTGCAGCAGACCATCGTCCTGCTGCAGGACGCCTACGACTACGTGCGGAACGTCTCGGAGCGCGGCGGCACCGTGCTGTTCGTCGGGACGAAGAAGCAGGCGCAGGACGCGGTCGAGGAGAACGCGCGCCGCGTCAGCCAGCCGTACGTCAACCACCGCTGGCTGGGCGGGCTGCTGACGAACTACCGCACGATCCAGGACCGGATCTCGGCCCTGCACGAGCTGCGGCGCCAGAAGACCGAGGGCCAGCTCGACCTGCTGCCCACCAAGGAGCGGCAGTCGACCATGGCCGAGCTCGAGAAGCTCGAGACCAACCTGGGCGGCCTCGCCGACACGCGGCGCCTGCCCGACGCGATGGTGGTCATCGACATGAAGAAGGAGGCCCTGGCGGTGCGCGAGGCGCGCCGGCTGGGCATCACGGTGATCGGCCTGGTGGACACCAACTGCGATCCGGACGACGCCGACTACATCATCCCGGGGAACGACGACGCGATCCGCTCGACCGGGCTGATCGTCCGCGTGCTGGCCGATGCAGTGGCCGAGGGCCAGGCGAAGGTGCGGGCCGAGGAGATGGAGCAGGCCGCCCGGCGGGCCGCCGAGGAGGCGGAGGCTGCCGCCGCTGCCGAGGCGGCCGCGCAGGCCGAGGCTGCCGCGCAGGCCGAGGCTGCCGAGCAGCAGGCCGAGGAGCCGGCCGCCGAGCCGGTCGCAGCGACGGCCGGCGACGAATCAGCGACGACGAGTGAGGATGCATCGTGAGTGACGTGGCGTATCGGCCCACACCCGCCGAGGTGAAGCAGCTCCGCGAGGAGACGCAGGCCGGCATGATGGACTGCAAGCGCGCGCTCGAGGAGAACGCGGGCGACATGGACGCGGCCAAGAAGTGGCTGCGCGAGAAGGGCCTCGCGGCGGCCGGCAAGCGTGCCGGGCGCGGGACGGGCGCCGGCGTGGTGGAGAGCTACATCCATCACAACGGCACGGTCGGCGCGCTGGTCGAGATCGGCTGCGAGACCGACTTCGTGGCGCGGAACGAGACCTTCAAGGCGTTCGCCCGCGACGTCGCCCTGCAGGTGGCGGCCGGCAGGCTGCTGCAGTTCGTGTCCGAGGACGAGATCCCGGCCGACTACCGGGCCGCCGAGATCGACACGTACCGGGGCAAGGCGGCCAACGAGGGCAAGCCGGAGAACATGCTGGACAAGATCGCCGAGGGGATGTGGAACAAGTCCCTCGCCGACACGGTGCTGCTGAAGCAGCCGTCGATCAAGCCCGAGCACGACGGCAAGACGATCGAGACCCTGCGGGCCGAGCTCTCGGGCACCATCGGCGAGAACATCGAGGTCAAGCGGTTCGCGCGCTTCGAGGTGGGCTCGGAGTGAGCGAGGGCGGCTTCCAGCGTGTCCTGCTGAAGCTGTCCGGCGAGGCGCTGATGGGCGATCGCAGCTACGGGCAGGACCCGGAGCGGATCGCTGCGATCGGCCGTGCCGTCGCCGAGGTCGCGGAGTCGGGCATCGAGCTGGCGATCGTCGTCGGCGGCGGCAACATCCTTCGCGGCACCCAGGAGGCGGCGCGGGGGATGGATCGTGCCACCGCCGACTACGCCGGCATGCTCGCGACGGTGCTGAACGCTCTGACCGTCCAGGACGCGCTGGAGCGGGCGGGCGTGTTCACCCGGGTGATGTCGGCCATCGACGTGTCGGAGGTGGCCGAGCCGTACATCCGCCGGCGGGCGATCCGGCATCTCGAGAAGGGGCGGATCGTGATCTTCGCGGCCGGCACGGGCAACCCGTTCTTCACGACCGACACCGCGGCGGCGCTGCGGGCGCTCGAGATCGGGGCCGAGGCGATCCTGATGGGCAAGAACGGGGTGGACGGCGTGCTCGACGACGACCCCCGGACGAACCCGAACGCGCAGCTGATCCCGCAGCTGACGCACATCGAGGCGATCGAGAAGGGGCTGAAGGTGATGGACACGACGGCCCTGTCCCTGTGCATGGACAACAACCTGCCGCTCTACGTGTTTAATCTGGACGACGAGCACAACATCGCGCGCGTGGCGCGGGGTGAGCGGCTCGGCACCATCATCAGCAGCGTCCCCGGAGGTCTCCCCGTGCAGGTGACACCATGATCGACGATGTGGTCAACGACGCCGGCCGGCGGATGGACAAGACCGTCGAGAACACGAGGCACGAGTTCACGACGATCCGCACCGGACGCGCATCGGCAGCGCTGCTCGAGCGGGTGCAGGTGTCGGCCTATGGCACGAAGATGCCGATCAACCAGGTGGCCACGATCAGCGTGCCGGAGCCGCGGCTCCTGACGATCACGCCGTTCGACAAGAGCATCATGCGCGACATCGAGAAGAGCATCCTCGAGTCCGATCTCGGCCTGACGCCGTCGAACGACGGCCAGCTGATCCGGCTGCCGATCCCGGAGCTGACCGAGGAGCGGCGCAAGGAGCTGGTGAAGCAGGTTCGCCACCTGGCCGAGGAGGGCCGGGTCGCGGCCCGAAACGTGCGGCGCGACGCGATCCATCACCTGAAGGACGCCGAGAAGAACGGCGAGGCCGGCGCGGACGACGTCCGCCGGGCCGAGGAGCGGCTGCAGAAGGTCACCGACGACCACGTCGCGGCGATCGACTCGGCGCTCAAGGCCAAAGAGGCCGAGATCATGGAGGTCTGAGGCCGGGGCCGGACGTCCCACTGCCCTCGATGCGCTCGGCCCGATGATGGTCGATGGCCGGCGTACAGGGTCTCAGTCGTTGATGAAGAGGCTGTGCAGCGGAAGCAGGAGCAGCATGATGAGCGGCAGCAGCGCGAGGTAGACCGCCACAGCTCGCTCGCTTCGCCGGATGATCGCGACAAGCCCAAGGGCTCCTGCCCCAACCGCACCGACGAGCCCAACTGCCGTACCCGTCAACGCGACCACCATGAGCAGCCCCTTGGGATCCGTGGGTGCTCCCGGCGGGGCAGACTCCGAGGCGAGGATCGCCGCGATCGTCAACGCGACAAAGCCCACAACGCTTGCAACCGCCGCCTGCACCGCACGCAGTCCCATCCGCGTGGTCGGGGCTACGAGGACACCATGTCGCCGGCGAACATCGGGGTGATAGGTCGACATTCTCATGCACCTCCTCGTCCGCAGGCTCGCAGTGGCCACGACCACGGGCATCGGGGTTTCCCCTCCTGTGACGTGCGGGTTCCCGGCACCCGTATGAGGGGGCCTGGACTGCGTGTGGGGTAGGCGTGTGGTCAATCCACCTGGGACCGCACCCCGAGCTGCCGCCCCGCTCGCGCCGCCGCCTCGAGCAGGATCGGCGCCAATTCCGGTAGGCGGCGCTCCGGCAGGCGCGACGCCGGCCCCGACACCGACAGGAACGCGATCGGCGTGCCGCGATCGACGACGGCGGACGAGAAGCCGTTCACGTCGATGTCGTGCTCGCCGAGCGACGTGCCGATTCCGGTCTCCCGAGCGCGCGCGACCGCGCGGCGCAGATCACCGGCGGTCGTCATCGACCGCGCTGTGCGAGGCTCGAGCGGCCGCCCCAACAACGACTCCAGCTCCTCGGCGGGCCGCCAGGCGAGGAGCAGCTTCCCGACCGAGCTGGTCTCGACCGGCAGCAGATGGTCGCGCCAGCGCACCGTCAGCACCTCCGCGCTGACGATCTCGTCGACCACCCTCAGGCCGCCGCCGTCCGGCACGGTCAGCTGCACCGACTCGCTCGTGCGCTGCGCCAGCCACTCGAGCGTCGACCGCACGCGCCGGGCGAGGATCTGCGGTCGCGACAGCGAGCCGAGCCGAACGCTGCCGTACGCAACCTGATACCTCCCGCTTGATGCGTCGCGCTGCACGAGCTCGTGCGCCTCGAGGGTCGCGAGCAGCCGCCACGCCGTGGAGCGGTTTACGCCCGTCGCCTCGGCCAGCTCCGCGGTCGTCGGTGGGCTCTCAGCGTCAGCGATCGCGCGGAGCATGGTGAGCGCTCGATCGACAGCTTGAATGGGCGCTGGCACCGGTCCAGTATGACGGTTGCCGACATCATGCACAACCCGATGCGGGATGTGGACACGAACCACGCGATGCCATAGGGTCGGCGTCGATGGAGGAGCGAGACGTCGTCATCATCGGTGGTGGGATCGCCGGCCTGACGGCCGCGCGCGAGCTACGCGACCTCGACCCGCTGCTGTTGGAGGCGGAGGACCGCGTCGGTGGCCGCGTCTGGTCGCGGCAGCGGGGCGACCTCGCGCTAAGCGTGGGAGCCCATATGTTCCCGCCGCCCAACTCGATCATCGGCAAGCAGGTGGGGGCGCTGGGCCTGGAGACCCTGCCGATCACCGGATCGATGCTGAACGTCTGGATGGGCGGCAGGCTGGTGCGGGACACCCGTCCTGAGCTTCTGCCGTTCCGGATTCCGATGTCGGCCGCGGGACGCGTCTCGTTTGCCCGCGCCGGCCTGCGGATCAAGCGCCACGCCGACGCGTACATGCGGCTGATCGAGCGGCAGCCCGGCGACACGGCCAGCGCGATCCGGCTGCGGGCGCTCCGGTTCGGCGGAGACATCACGTTCGCCGACTTCCTCGGACGCGTGCATCCCGACGCCTTCCGCGTCTTCGAGGCGAT
This sequence comes from Gaiellales bacterium, assembly GCA_035695105.1. Lineage (GTDB taxonomy): Bacteria > Actinomycetota > Thermoleophilia > Gaiellales > JAICJC01 > JAICYJ01. The sequence goes on along the minus strand of DASSEV010000016.1, from coordinate 13,263 downwards.
CGCGAACCGGTCGGTGGCAGATCCGGACGAGATCTCCCAGTCGGCGATGTCCGGTCTGTTCGGGCACGTCTGGGACAGCGGCGACCTGGGCCGCAACATGCGGGGCGGATCGGGCCTGCTGGTCGACGGCCTGGGACGGGAGCTCGGCGATACCGCCCGGACGTCGGCCCGCGTTACCAGCGTCCGCCTCGATGGCGCGGGCGTGCGGGTGGACTACGAGGGGCAGTCGGGCGCAGGGACGGTCGCAGCCCGCACGGCCATCCTGGCGGTGCCCGCGCCCCATGTCCCAGGACTGCTTGGCGACGACCTGACGCCTGAGCTGGCAGACGCGCTTGGACGTATCGCGTTCGGCCCCATGGTCGTCCTCAGCATCCTCACGGACGAGACGGAGCCGATGCCGTGGGACGACCTCTACTCGATCCTCACCCCGGACGCGAAGTTCAACATGTTCTTCAACCACGCGAATGCGGCCAACGCACGCGGCGGGCGCAAGCAGGGCAGCGTGATCATGGTGTATGCCGGCGGCCGCCGAGCCCGGGCATTGCTCCACCGGTCGGAGGACGACATCCGCCACGCGTTCCTCGACGATCTCGATCTGCTGTTCCCGCAGGTGCGGCGGTACATGGTCGAGAGCTGGGTAAAGGCGTGGCGCAACGCCGGCCCGTACGCGCCGCCCGGGCGCTGGCGCGCCCAGGCCGCCCTGGAGCGCGGGCTCGGCGATCGCGTATTCCTCGCCGGCGACTGGGTGAGTGAGTTCATCTCGATGGAGACCGCGGCCGGAACCGCCGTCGATGCCGCCGCCTCCGTGCGGAGCGTACTGGCGCCGACCGGCGTGGCCGGATGAGCACGGCCACCGCCACACACCAGTTCGGATACGGGCTGCCGCCGGTCGAGCTGCTGTCCGATGAGTCGATGGACCTGCTCGAGAAGGGCTGGCGCAGGCTGGCGTCAGAGGTCGGGGTGCGCTTCGATCACCCCACCGCGCAGGAGCTCTTCCGCCAGGCCGGCCAGGCCGTCGACGAGGCGGGCGTCGTCCGCCTCGATCCCGACTTCGTGCTCGAGACGCTCGCCGGCGCGCCCGGGTCGTTCACCCTGCGCGCTCGCAACCCTGAGCGCAGCGTCGTCATCGGCGGCAACCGCCTGATGGTCTCGAACGTGGCCGGCCCGCCGTTCGTCCTCGAGGACGGCGTCCGTCGCGACGCGACCATGCACGACCTCGTGCGGTTCCTCAAGCTGGCACATGTCTTCGACGTGATCGATTCGCACGGATGCCTACCCTGCGAGCCGACCGACCTGCCGCTCGACTCGCGCCACCTCGACATCCAGCTGTGCGCGCTCACGCTCTCCGACAAGCCGCACATGGGCGCGCTGTTCGACGGTGCGAAGGTGCGCGACGGGCTTGCGCTCGCCGAGATTGCGTTCGGCGGCCCAGAGGCGCTCGACCAGGGGCCGGTGACCTACGGCGTCGCCAACGTCAACTCGCCGCTCGCCTTCGACACGCCCATGATCGAGGTGATCATGACGCTGGCGGAGCGAAACCAGGCGGTGATCGTCACGCCGTTCCTGCTGATGGGCGCGATGAGCCCGGTGGCGCTGCCCGCGGCGCTGGTTCAGCAGACGGTCGAGAGCCTCTCCGGCGCGGTGCTCGCGCAGCTCGTGCGTCCGGGCGCGCCGGTCGTGCTCGGCTCGTTTCTGTCGCACACCGACATGCAGTCGGGCTCGCCGGGGTTCGGCGGTCCGGAGTCGGCCATCGGGCTGCTGTGCTCCGGGCAGATGGCCCGCCGGTTTGGGCTCCCCTGGCGGGCGGGCGGTGGCGGCCTGACGTCGAGCCCGCGGCCGGACGCGCAGGCCGCCTACGAGGCGCTCACGACGCACCATGCCGCGTTCGCCGCGGGGGCGAACGTCGTGCTGCACGGGATGGGATGGCTCGAGAGCGGTCTGGTTGCCAGCTTCGAGAAGGCGATGATCGATGTGGAGCTGCTCGAGGCACTGCGCGTCGAGTTCACGCCGATCGAGGTGGACGAGGCCAGCCTGGCATTCGACGCGCACCTGGAGGTCGGCCATGGCGGCCACTTCTTCGGCGCCGCGCACACGCTCGACCGTTTCCGCGACTGCTTCCACCGTCCGACGCTCGCGAGCACCTCGTCCTACGAGCGCTGGAAGGCACAGGGGTCGCTCGACGCAGCGGCACGCGCCGACCGCCTCTGGCGGGAGGCGCTCGACCGCTATGAGCAGCCTCCGCTGGCACCCGGCGTCGCGGAGGAGATGGCCGAGTTCGTGGATCGCCGGCGCAGGGAGCTCGGGGACTGATCCTCCCCGGCGGACGCCGGTTCTGTATGGTCGGGGGCAGGTTCCCGCGTCCAAAGGAGGGGTATGGGCTTCAAACGACTAGGCGTGCGCGCGCGCCGTGCCTCTGCAGCAATCCTCGTCGTCGTGCTGATGGCTGTGGCTGCACCGGCAGCGTCTGCGACCGGCAATGCGATCGTGAACGGCGGCTTCGAGACCGGCTCGCTTTCGGGCTGGGGCCACGCGCCCGGCCACCCGTTCAGCGCAGGCCACGGCTGGTTCGCGCTCAGCGGCCGCATCTCACCCAGCGGATTCACGATCCCGGGGCCGCCGAGCGGGCGGTTCCAGGCCGTGAGTGACCAGATCGGCCCGGGCTCGAACACGCTGTTCCAGACGTTCCGCGTACCCGCCCACGCAACGCTGAGCCTGACGCTCTGGTATCGGAACCGCGCCGGTGTGTTCTTCTCGCCGCGGATGCTGGTGCCGGACGCCGCTCGCAACCAGCAGCTCCGGATAACGCTCACGCGCCCGGATGCCGGCCTCTACTCGCTGAAGCCGGCGGATGTCCTGGGCACCGTGTTCGCGACTGAGCCCGGCGATCCGGCTTCGCTCGGCCCGAAGCAGATCCACTACGACCTCTCGGCGCTGGCCGGACAGCTGGTGCGGCTTCGGGTCACCGAGGTCGACAACCAGTTCTACTTCCAGGTGGGCGTCGACAACGTGACGGTCAGCGACGGATCGTCGTCGTCGGCGGTGCAGCTGTCGAATGCGGCCGGCACGACCGGCTCGTTCGACATGAGCAAGGCGGTCTACGCCCGGCCGTGACAGGCAACGCCACGGCGGCGGCTGCGGCCGCCGCCGTGGCCACTTCGCTATCGTCGTGTGCTCATGGACGAGCCACGCACCGCACTCGAGACCTGGGCGAGCAGCCATGGCTTCGCGCCGAGCGACGAGGAGATCGGCGGCGCGACGCCTCTGCTGCGAAGCGGTCTGATCGACACGACCGACCAGGTGTATCGAGGCCGGCTCGAGGATCGCGACGTGCTGGTCGCCGAGTTCAGCATCGGCTCGCCTGACTGGTCGGAGCAGTTTGGAGGCTCCGGCACCGACTCCAGCGTGTTCACGGTCATGCTGGTCGCCGTCGACCCCGGGCGGTGGCCCCGGCTGACGGTGCACCCGCGGGCGCTGTCGGATCGCCAGTGGCTGCGCAGGCTGGTGCGATCCGACCGCGATTTCGATGAGCTGCCGGAGACGTTCCACGACCGGTACCGCGTGATCGCGTCCACTGACATCTCCGACGAGCAGCTGCGCGGGCTGTTCACCGAGGAGCTCGCGTCCTGGTGGGTGTCACAGCCGTCCGATGTGCTGCTCGATGTGGAGGATCACGACGAGCATGGGTCGTTCATGACGGTGGCGCACGCCGGCGTGGCCGACGGGCCGGGTGAGCTGGACGATCTGGTCGCCCAGACAACCCACCTCGTGCGCCTGGTCGACGTCTGAGATGATCGATTCCACACCCCCGTACGTCTGACCGTACAGGGGTCGTTCGCCGTCAATGGCCGGTGGCTGCGGCCGGCATTCGCGATCTGCGTGATCGCAGATCGCTCATGACCGGTGCGAGGCGATGACCGGCGCAAGCCGTTGGCTTGCGCCTTGCCCGCACGGCGGCGTGGGATCAATCATCTCGCCAGATCCCGCACGAGCTCCATGGTGGAGCAGTGCACGCCGCCGCCGCCCTTCTGGATCTCGGCGTACGGGATCGGCAGCACCTCGACGCCGTGGGTGGCCAGCCGCTGCGCGGTGCGCGGGTAGGCGTCGCACATCAGCACCCTCCGCGGCGAGAGCACGAGCGAGTTGATGGCCCACTCTTCGTCGGGGATGCAGGGGACGGTCTCGATGCCGAGCTCGTGGAGGCGGTCGACGAACCACCAGGGCAGGCCGAGCGGATCGATGATGGCGAGGTCGGGCGCGAGCATGCCCAGGTGGGCGTCGATATGGATCGAGTAGGGCGAGAGCGGCACGACGATCAGCTCGATGCCGAGCGGACGGATGGCGGCACGCAGCTGCTCGGCACCTTCGTCGTTGCACCGGAATGAGGTGCCGAAGGCGGCGATGGTGGGGGTGAGCTTGACGAAGCTGCCGCCCTCGAGGAGGCCGGTGCCGTGGATCGTTGCCAGGATCGGCATGCCGATCTCGGCCAGCGTGCGGGCGATCAGCGGTTCCTCGCCGCGGCGCTTGTACGGCTCGAGTCGGCCGATGATGGCGCCCCCGGGGACGGTGACGAGCGGGTCGCGCGTGTAGATCGGGGTGGTGATGTGGGGCGGGAGGTCGCCCTCGACCTCGACCACCTCGACCCCTTCGGCGCGGAGCGCATCGAGCAGGCCGCGGTGCTGCTCGGCCACCAGTTCCAGGTCGGGCGCCTTGGTGTCCTCCCAGTACCAGAGCCCGTGAGGGTCGACCAGGGCGCCGGCGTCATCTCGCCAGGCATCCTCGCGGACGAGGCCGAACTCGCCGCGGGGACTGCGGACGAGCACCGAGCGCAGGCGGCCGACCTCGTCGGAGGCGCCCCAGGTGCGTCCCCAAAGGCGCTGCTGTTCGACGGCATCGGCGAACGGAGTGCCGTCGTCGCCGCGGAGCAGCGTGAGGTGATAGCCGGGGGGGTAGGTGCCGCTCACGAGGGCGAGATTACATCGCCGCGGCTACCCTCTGCCGGGTGCCCTACACCGTCCTCCACATCAACGACATCGAGCCGAGTGGCCCTGGCGGCGTCGTTCGCTTTGTCCGCCGGGAGCTCGGCGTGCAGGCCTTCGGGATCAACCGCTTCGACCTGCCGCCGAACTCACCCGGTCGCGAGCACGACGAGTCCAGCACCGGCCAGGAGGAGGTGTCGGTCGTGATCGCCGGCAGCGGGCACTGGACGGTCGACGGCGAGGACGTCCCCGTTCGCGAGGGCTCCTTCATCCGCTTCGATCCGCAGTCCACCCGCTGCCCACACGCCGGCCCCGACGGGCTCTCCTTCATCAGCATCGGCTCGCCGCCCGGCAGCTACGAGCCGCACGGCCCGTTCTGAGCCTGCGCGGCGTCCATCACGAATCGGCTTGAATACGGCCATGCCCGCTGCCGCCGTCGGCCGCCTGCGCCGTCTCATCAGGCTGCGGCGGCTCTCATCCGTCGAGCAGCCGCTGCCCGAGTCGGCCACCGCCGTCGCCATCATCATGGACGGCAACGGTCGCTGGGCGCGCCGGCGCGGCCTGCCCGCCATCGCCGGCCACCGCGCCGGCACCCAGGCGCTTCGCCGCACCGTCGAGGCCGCCCCCGGCCTCGGCATCCGCAGCCTCGCCGTCTACGCGTTCTCCACCGAGAACTGGGGCCGTCCCGAGCAGGAGGTCGACGACCTCATGGCGCTCTTCACCGAGACCATCCGCGACCAGTTCCCCGACCTCCACCGCCAGGGAGTCTGCGTCCGCTTCGTCGGCCGCCGCGACCGCTGCCCGCGCGACCTGCTCGAGCTGATGGAGGACATGGAGCAGCGCACCGCGTCCAACACCCGCCTCGACCTCTGGGTCGCCTTCGATTACGGCGGCCGCGACGAGCTCGTCCGCGCCGCCCGCGCGCTCGTCCGCGAAGGGGTCGACGCCGATGCCGTCGACGAGGGCGCCCTCCGCGCTCATCTGTACGCTCCCGCAATGCCCGACCCGGATCTCGTCATCCGCACCAGCGGCGAGCTGCGCGTGTCGAACTTCCTGCTCTGGCAGGCGGCGTATGCCGAGTACCACTTCACACCGACGCTCTGGCCCGACTTCGACGGCGAGGAACTCGGCGACGCCCTCGCGGCGTACGCCACCCGCCGGCGGCGGTTCGGGAAGCGGTGAGCGGTCTCACCGGGCGCGTCCTCGTCGCCATCCCGCTCGCCGTCGTGGCGATCGCCGCCGTCGTCATCGGCGGCTGGCCGATGGTCGGGCTCGCGCTCGTCGTCGGCGTGATCTCGATGCACGAGTACGGCGCGCTCACCCGCTCGCTCCGGCCGCTCACCGTCGCCGGCTTCCTCGGCGTGCTCGGCGTGGTGATCGCCGCGCACGAGGGCGGCCTGATCTGGAGCCTGGCGCCGTTGCTGGGAACGCTGCTGATCGCCTTCTGGCTGAGCGCGATCGCGGACGTCCGCCAGGCGGCCATCGTCCAGCTCGGCGTCACCCTGCTCGGGGTCGTCTGGATCGGCTACGGCCTCGCGTTCATGGTGGCCCTCCGCGACATCGCCGATCCGTCAGCGTGGGGCAAGCAGGTGGTGATCGCCGTGTTCATCGGCGTCTGGGTGTCGGATACCTTCGCCTACTTCGGCGGCCGCATGTTCGGCCGCAGGAAGCTGGCCAGCGAGATCTCGCCGAACAAGACCGTCGAGGGCCTCCTGATCGGCTTCGGGCTCGGCGCAGCGGCCGTGTTCTTCGCGCTCTACAACGAGCCCGCCGCCGATCCCATCTCGCCGCTGAACGCGCTCGAGTTCGCGCTCGCCATCGCCGCCGCCTCTCCCGTCGGCGACCTGTTCGAGAGCTACCTCAAGCGCGACATGGGGGTGAAGGACACCGGCACGCTGCTCGGCGGCCACGGCGGGATGCTCGATCGCATCGACGGCCTGCTCTTCGCCGGTGCCGCGGCGTACTTCGTCGCCCTCGCGCTGCACCGCGTGTAGCCGGCGCAGGGCGCGCCCAACCGGGCCGAAATAGGCCGTCGGTACACTGCGGATCATGAGGACGGTGGCCATTCTCGGCGCGACCGGCTCGGTCGGAGCGCAGGCGCTCGAGATCGTCAGCCGCTCGCCCGACCTACAGCTTGTGGGCCTCGCCGCACGGAGCTCCGCGGACGAGCTGGTGGATGCCGCGCGAAGGCTCGGCGCGTCACACCTCGCCCTCACCGACCCGGAGGCCGCCCGCCGGGCGGCGTCCGCCTTCGACGGAGCGGTGCTTGCCGGGCCTTCCGCCGCCGTCGACCTCGTCGGCGAGGTCGGCGCCGACATCGTGCTGAACGCGATCGTCGGTTCGGCAGGGCTCGAGGCCACCATGGGGTCGCTCGCTGCGGGCAGCGACCTCGCGCTCGCGAACAAGGAGAGCCTTGTGGCCGGCGGCGAGCTGGTCACGGACGCGGTGCGCCGCAGCGGCCGCCTGCTGCTGCCTGTCGACAGCGAGCATTCCGCCCTTGCGCAGTGTCTCGAGGGCATCGCGGCGGAGATGGTGGAGTCGCTGGTGCTGACCGCCTCTGGCGGCCCGTTCCGGGGCTGGGAGTCCGAGGAGCTCGCGGGCGTCAGCGCCGATCAGGCGCTTGCCCATCCGACCTGGTCGATGGGGGCGAAGATCACGGTCGACTCGGCGACGCTCATGAACAAGGGCCTCGAGCTGATCGAGGCGCACCACCTGTTCGGTATGCCCTACGAGCGCATCGAGGTGGTGGTGCACCCGCAGTCGATCGTGCACGGGATGGCGAGGCTGCGCGACGGTGCGCTGATCGCCCACGTCGGCCTGCCCGACATGCGCGTCCCGATCAGCTACGCCCTCACCTATCCGAGCCGCGAGGCGACCGACGCGCCGCGGCTCGACCTGACCACGCCGTTCACGCTCGCCTTCGAGCCGCCCGACCTGGCCGTGTTCCGGTGCCTTGCGCTCGCACGCGCCGCCGGCGAGAGCGGCGGCACGGCGCCGTGCACCCTGAACGCCGCCAACGAGGTCGCCGTAGCGGCCTTCCTGGCCGGAGCCTGCAGCTTCACCGAGATCGCCGACACGGTGGAGGCGGTGCTCGACGCGGTCGAGATCGAGCCGCTGGAATCGGTGGAGCACGTGCTCGCTGCCGATGCCCGCGCACGTGAGCTGGCCCGCGGACGGCTGGGCGCCGCGGCATGAGATACATCATCCCGATCCTCGGCCTGCTCCTGCTGATCTTCGTGCACGAGCTGGGCCACTTCACCGCCGCCAAGCGCACCGGCCTGCGGGCGCTGCGGTTCTACATCGGCTTTCCGCCGCCGATCCTCCGCCGGAGGGTGGGCGACACCGAGTACGGCATCGGCCTGATCCCGCTGGGCGGGTTCGTCAAGATCCCGGGCATGCTGCGCCCCGAGCCGTCCGACCTGTGGGCGGTGGAGGAGCTGCTCGACCGCAACGAGCGGCTGCCGCAGGAGCGCGCGTCCGAGATCGGCATCGCGCACGACCGCATCGCCCGTCTGATCACCGCCGGCCGGATGGACGAGGCGGCCGTCGAGGCCCAGGAGCTGATCGGCCTGATCGAGCGGACGGACGAGGTGGGCCCCGCCGACCGCCGGCGGGTGCGGAAGTCGCTCGAGCGGTTCATCGAGGCGACCGACCCGCGCGGCTACTGGCGCAGCCCGCGCCGCAACCGGCTGATCACGATCGCCGCCGGGCCGTTCGCGAACATCCTGACATCCTTCGTCCTGCTCACGGCGCTGGCCGTCACCGGCATGCCGCAGCCGCTGTACGCGACGCCGACCGTTGCCGGTATCGAGAAGGGCTTGCCGGCCGACCGCGCGGGGCTGCAGGTCGGCGACCGCATCACGGCCGTGGACGGGCAGCCCGTGCGCACCATCACCTACAACGGCCACCGCATCGGTGACTTCTCCCAGGTGCGGGCGCTGATCGGCGCCAGCGGCGGGGGCACCGTCACGCTGACCGTCAGCCGCAACGGCCACATCGTCCAGATCGGCCCCCTGCATCCCGTCAAGCAGGGGGGGCGCTACATCGTCGGCTTCATCCCCGACGCGGTGGCCACGACGCACAGCTACCCGATCTGGAAGGCCCCGGTCGAGGGCGCGTCGCAGATGTGGTCGATGATCTCCGGCTCCGTTCGGGGGATCAGCAGCCAGGGCACCTCCTCCGTCTCCGGCCCGGTCGGCATCGTCAAGGTGTCGGCCAGCGCGGCCGACACGGGAGCTCCCTACTACCTCTGGCTGCTCGCCTACATCTCGCTGTCGCTCGGCATCCTCAACCTGCTGCCGTTCCTGCCCCTCGACGGCGGCCACCTGCTGCTGCTCGCGATCGAGCGGTTCCGCGGACGCGCACTGTCGCGTGCGACCTTCGAGCGCGTCTCCGCGTTCGGCATCGCGCTGGTGCTGTTCCTGTTCCTGTTCGGCCTGCACAACGACCTGTTCGGCGCGCAGCCGCGCTGAGCTGTTCCCCGAATCGTCGCGTCGCGTTCCGCAAGGGCGGTTGAAACCGGACGCTGAGGGGAGTACGGTTCGCAACGATCAGCGGGGTCCGACGTTGATCGGCTCCCGCTGGGCTCAGGGGTGACCCCGACCATGCCTGAGCGCGCACCACAGCCCAACTTGGAATGGGTTGGGTAATCGCGAAGGGGGGATCAACCGTGATCCAACGACTCTTGGGCACCGCAGGGCGCCGGTGGCGCCGTACCGTGCCCGTCGTGGCGGCGTGCGTGTTCGCGAGCGTTTTCGTGGGCAGTGCGCAGGCTGTCCACGACCTTACGTTCCAGCTCGACGGTGATACGAGCACTGCCTGCGGTACGGTGCCAAGCTGCTCGACGCAGACGGTCGATTGGAACAGCCTGTTCAATGCGGACGGCACGAACACCAGTGTGATCGACCCGACGGGCGGTCCGGGAAGCTTCACGAACGCGAGCTTCGTGCGCGACTTCGGGTTGAAGGTGAGCGCCTCGAACCCGTGCTCGCTGACCAATACGACGTCGACCACCTTCTGCACGGCCGACCCCACTACATACGCCACGGGCAGCAAGGACACTCTGAACATCAGCCCGGGGTGGCAGTGCAACAAGGACAACAACGTCAACAGCAAGATCGACATCATGAACGCGTACTCGGCCGCGTACACGGCGTCGAACGGTGACAAGATCATCTACTTCGCCCTCGAGAAGAACAAGAACAACGGCGACAACAACGTCGGATTCTGGTTCCTTCAGGGCGATGCGAACTGCGTCTCCGGAGGGAGCAACACCGCATTCACTGGGACGCATCAGGATGGCGACGTGCTGGTCACATCGGCCTTCACGTCCGGTGGCGGCGTCAGCAGCATCCTCGCCTACCGCTGGGCAGGCGGCGCCAGCGGCTGCATTGACTCGAACGACAATCCCAACCCCAAGACTGGCGGCTGCGACGGGCTTCCGATCGGTAGCGGCGGCGACTGCAAGACCGCGTCGAGCACGGGCACGCACCCGGTCGATTCGATCTGCGCTACGACCAACTCTGGGCCGGATGCGTTCAACGGCAATATCACAACGAAGTGGCTCACTGCGGATGCCACGCTCGGCGTCGGCCACACAGTCGTGCCGCCGGACTTCTTCGAGGGTGGTATCGACATCACGAAGGAGTTCCAGAGTGCCGGAGGCACGGTGCCGTCGTGCTTCAACACGTTCCTTGGCGACACGCGTTCCTCCCAGTCCCCCACTGCGACGCTCTTCGACTATGCACGCGGGCAGCTGGGTGAGTGCACGACGTCGCTGTCGACGAAGGCCGGTGACACGGCCAATGGCGGCACGGCAACGCCGACGAATATCGGTACCGGGCGGGTATCGTCTGGTAGCGACACCGCCAACCTGACGGTGACCGGCAGCCAGAGCTGGGGTGGGACACTGACCTGGTATCTGTGCGGTCCGGATGCGTCTCTCACGACCTGCGACAACACGGGCGTCCAGGTGACCAGTCGGGCGGTGAGCAACAGCTCACCGGCGACGGACTTCGTCTCCGGCACCGCCACGCTGACATCTGCAGGTCACTACTGCTGGACGGCCCACTTCGCGCCGAACCCCGCGTCGGCGGCCGCTGGGGTCAAAGCCGCCGACGATGACGGCACCAACGAGTGCTTCACCGTCGCCGCGGTGACGCCGAGGTTGAGCACGTCAGCCAGTTGCTCGAGCAGCCCCTGCGTGCTTGGGACTGACACGCTCAGCGATACGGCGTCGCTCACGGGAACGGCCAGCGAGCCGGGTACCGATGGCTCGAATACGAAGTACCCGACCATCAACGCAAGCGCGGCCAGCCAGAACCCCGCAGGCAGCAGCATCAGCTGGACGCTGTACCTGCCGGGCGGCGGCGGGTGCGCCAGTGCCACCAGCAAGACGCCGACCGGCTCACCGGTGACCGTTAGCGGCGACAACACCGCGTACGGGCCAGTCACCTACAAGCCGTTGCTGGCAGACGGCGTCGGGACGTACACGTTCGCCGCCTCGTACGGCGGAGATTCGCCCAACACGAACGCGGCCACGCCGGTTACATGTCCGGACACGACGAACACGGAAACGGTCACAGTGATCGGCTCCGCCGGCGTGTCCTCGGCACAGCGATGGCTCCCGAACGACCGCGTCGTCCTGACAACGACCGGCGGTACAACGCTGACCGGAACGCTCACAGTCACCCTCTACGCGGACGCCACCTGTGGCGCCGCTCCAGGGTCGGCCTCCGATGCCGTCTCCGGTCAGCAGTACACGTTCCACCCATCCGGAGACGCGAGCGGGACGGCGTATCAGACCACCAATACGACGTTCTACGTCGGCACCAAGCCGGACGGCACCGCAGGTGGGGCTGCCGGCAGCTACTCATGGTTGGTGCACTACGTGGACAGCAACCTGACCAGTCCGGCCGATCACTGCGAGACCTCCACAGTTTCGCCGATCACGAACTAGGTCAGAGCAGAGCAGCCAATGACGAGAGGCCCCGGCGAGCCGCCGGGGCCTCTCTCATACATTGACGACTGCAAGGCTCATGCGCCGACGTGGAAACTCGTCGCGGCCAGCTTCGACCAGCCCCGCTTCGTATACATCCCAAGCGTGGCCGTGCAATCGCCGGCCCCGCTCTGCCACGCCCCGGAACCCAGGCCGAAGTCCCAGCTCGTGTTGAGCGCATCGGCGAAGTAGCCATTCCAGCTGTTCAGGACGACCGCGCCGTCTTGGGTGCACTGCAGGTTGACGTACGGTTGCGTGGTTGACGTGGTCGAAATGTTGAACGTCACGACGTCGCCGAAGTCCGGCAGACCGTTCCCGTTCGCATCAACTACCAGCGGCGCCAGACTGATGGCGCTGCCGCCGGTACTGCCACCAGCAGATTTCCCGCCGCTCTTCGCAGCGAACGCGCTGCCGGAGAACGCCACCACGAGCATGGCGAACGCAAGCAGCCAGACGCAATCCTTACGACGAAACATGGAATAGACCCCTTTCCGCGTGCGCTCCCCAGCTCACGCGTTGGTGCGCGGGGTGACACTCGCCCGCAAGGCTGTTATCGCCGGTCGCTAACGGATGGCGGATCCCCGATTCGAGGGTTTGACGGCGCAAGAGGGGGATCACGTCCGGCACGGTCGTCATCCCGTGTTCGGAGGTGGTTAGGAGGTCTGAACGGTTCTGTCATAGAACCTGGAAAGCACGATGTGTGGGTGGCCAGCGGACCCCGGCGCGGCCATGTTCGCTGCCCTCTATCCTGCAGGCGATGGCGAGCGAACGGAAGATCACGGTCGGCGGCGTGGCGATCGGCGGCGGCGCCCCGGTTGTCGTGCAGTCGATGACGACCACCGATACGTCCGACGTCGACGCGACGCTCCGTCAGATCGGTGAGCTGGCCGAAGCGGGCTGCGAGGTCGTCCGCGTTGCGGTGCCGGGACGTGCCGATGCCGACGCGCTGCCGGCCATCGTCGCAGGGTCGCCGCTGCCGGTGATCGCGGACATCCACTTCAACGCCTCGCTGGCACTCCGCGCCATGGACGCCGGCGTCGCTGCGGTGCGCATCAATCCGGGCAACATCGGTGGGCCCGACAAGGTCGAGCAGGTGGTGCGCCGCGCCAAGGAGACCGGCACCCCGATGCGGATCGGCGCCAACTCCGGGTCGCTGCCCGATCACCTGCGCCAGTTCGCGACCAACGACCCGGCCGGTGCGCTGGTCGAGGCTGCGCTGGAGGAGGTGCGGCTGCTGGAGCGGCTGGACTACCGCGAGTTCAAGATCTCGGTCAAGTCATCCTCGGTGCC
>DASSEV010000015.1:0-79832 GCA_035695105.1 Gaiellales bacterium | reverse complement strand
ACCTCCGCGGGTGTCACGCATCTGATCGAATCGGAGACGCACGAGTGATGATGCGCGGTCACACTGTGCAGTGGTATCCGTAGCCGTCCGAAGTGAAGTTGAGGCACATGCGGATTCGTGACGGTGGCTGATGCGGCGATGCTGCGTGGATGATCCTCGTCTCGTTGATTACGAAATGGCGTGGGAGCCACGTGGGGTCACGATCCGGCGACCGGTCCCGTCTCAGGCAGTGGTTTCCGGGCGTCGGGATGCTGCGGTCGTATGAGCGGGCTTGGGTTCGGGATGATGTAGTGGCGGGGTGCGTGCTGGTCGCGCTGCTTGTGCCCCAGGGGATGGCCTATGCGCAGCTGGCGGGGATGCCGGCGGTGGCAGGCATCTACGCAACCATGGTGCCGATGGCGGTGTATGCACTGATCGGACCGTCGCGCCTGCTGGTGATGGGTCCAGATAGCGCCGTCTCCCCACTGGTGGCGGCGGCGGTGCTGGCGGTTGCGGCCACTGGGTCGGCTCAGGCGCTTGCGCTGGGCGGTGTGCTGGCGGTCGGTGCCGGTGTGGTGTGCGTCGCGGCGGGCGTGGCCCGGGCCGGATTCGTCACCGAGTTGTTCTCCCGACCTGTCCGCATCGGATATCTGAACGGGCTGGCTCTGACGATTCTGGTCGGGCAGGTGCCACGACTGCTGGGCGGTTCGACAGACTCGCATACGTTGGTCGGTGAGCTGCGGTCGGTGGCAACGGCAATGGGCGGTATTGACTGGGCTTCGTTTGCTCTGGGAATTTCGGCGCTGATGCTGATCCTTGGCATGCGGCGTTGGTGGCCGCGGTTTCCCGGGATCCTTGTGGCCGTTGCTGTTTCGACGTTGGCGGTCTCGGTGTTCGAGCTCTCGGTGCCGGTGGTGGGGCAGCTGCCCAGTGGCCTGCCTGCTCCGGCGCTCCCGCACCCTGGAACGGTTGGCCTCACCGAACTGGCTGCGGCCTCCGTTGCGATCGCGTTCATCGCCTTCACCGACACGAGCGTGCTTTCGCGCAGCTACGCCGGCCGAATCGGTGAGAACGTCGACCAGAACCGTGAACTGGTCGCGCTCGGTACCGTGAACATCGCGGCGGGGCTGTTCCAGGGGTTCCCGGTTAGCTCAAGCGCTTCGCGCACGGCCGTGGCCGAAACCGCCGGAGCGCGTACCCAGGCGGCCGGCCTGGTCGCAACTGCCTTGATGGCGTTCACCCTGGCCGCGGCGGGCGGCATCACCCGCAACCTGCCAGAAGCCGCTCTGGCTGCGGTGGTCGTGTCCGCAGCGCTCGCGCTCTTCGACGTTCACGGCATGATCCGCCTGGCTCGCATTCGGCGCTCCGAGTTTGGGCTGTGCGTCGCCTGTTTCGCCGGCGTGGCGGTGTTTGGGGTACTGATCGGCATCTTCGCCGCCATCGGACTGTCGCTGCTCGACTTCTTCCGCCGGCAATGGCGCCCGCACGACGCGGTGCTGGGCAGGGTTCCGGGAAGGAAGGGGTACCACGACACTGCTCGTCATCCCGAGGCACGCCAGATCCCGGGCCTGCTTCTCTACAGATTCGACTCGCCCCTCTTCTTCGCCAACAGCGACCACTTCCGAGACCACGTCCACGCCCTGGTGTCGCAGGCCGATGCGCCCGTGAGATGGGTGGTAATCGCCGCCGAGCCGATCACTGACATCGACACGACCGCGGGCGACACGATCATGGCGCTGGACAAGGAGCTCGACGCCGTTGGGATCCAACTTGCCTTCGCCGAGCTCAAGGGCCCTGTCCGCGACCGACTCGGCGACTACGGCGCCCTGCACCAGCTCGAACCCAACCGATTCTTCCCGACCATCGGCACCGCAGTCCGCGGTTACGTCGCAGCCACCGGCGTGGAGTGGGTGGACTGGAATCACGGCACGTCCGACAACGCACTACTCGACCCATGACGCTCTCGCACGGTTCGCGTATCGCCCCCGGACCTTGCCGGATTGCTAGTGCAGGCCTACCAGCACGGCTCGGCCGGTGTTCCAGGCCGCCCGTGGCGGCGCCCGAGGCGCCGGTTAGGTCGGAGGCCTTACCAACACGGATGCTGTCCTGAAGGCACGCAGCGGGTGTGCGATCCGCACCGCGATCATGAGCGCGGCAGTGCCCAGAACCAGTTGCAGTGCCATTACGGAGAGCTGCATGCCTACGGAGAAGGCGACGATCTTGTCCGCCGCGGCCGTCGCGCCGAGTGCGTAGACGAGCAGGATCTGCTGGGGGCCTAGACCGCCCGGTGTGCCTGGCAGCAGCCCGGCCAACCCTCCTGCGACGACGATCACGGCGGCCGAGGCGATGCTTGGATGTAGGCCGAACGCGGCCAGGAGGCTGGCGGCGACGCCGATCCGGCAGAACCAGGCCAGAGTCTGCGGGATGGCCACTCGCGTAAGGTAGGCGCGCGGCGTGCGGACGATGGCAAGGCTTGACGAGACGCCGACCATCAGGCGGCGGAGGCCGGCTCGGCCCCACCTGGAGCGGCTCGCCACGAGAACGACTAGCAGAGCTGCGGCTAGGCCGGGCAGGGCCCATTGCGGTGCCGAGAGCATCGCGGATGGGGCGAGGCCGGGGACGACGCCGCTGAGAACGACCGCCAGGGTGATCACGGTTCCGACGAGGAGGTCGAATCCGCTCAGGACGCCGAGCGATGCGACCAGCGCGGACGTCTCGGATCGCTCGACCTGCAGCCGCGCCACTGCCACCTTCGCCACCTCTCCGACCTTGGCCGGAAACACGCCGTTGGCCGCCACGCCCAGCACATAGGCCGCGCCGATCCCCAGCCGTGGCACGCGGCGGTCAGGGTAGGCAGCGGCGATGATATTGCGCCATGCAGTCGCGCGCAGGCCGAGGCTGAGCGTCTGCAGCACAAGGCCGGCGAGGAGCCATGGCCACCGTACCTGGGCCAGATCCTGAACCGCACGCGCGAGGTGAGCGACGAGGGCGTCGTCGTTGATCACGCAAGCTCCGAGAGCAGCTCGCCGGGCTGGTCGCTGATCAATCCGTTGACACCCCACCCGGCCAGCCGGCGCGCGACGTCGCCGCGGTTCACCGGCCAGGTCATGACCAGCGGCGTGAGGCTGCGCAGCCGCGTGACGATATCTTCAGTCAGCAGGGCGAGCTTGACGCTCACGCCGTCCAGCGGGTCGCTGTCGAGGTGTCTCCACAGACGGTTCAGCTGCGAGGGGTTGCCTACTGAGCGGATCCTACGCACACCCGCAGCATCGAACTCGCGGAGGCTCCTCCAGCGCCGTGCACACACGGTGATTGGGCGCGGGCCGTGGCGTTGGACAGCGCCCACGACGCGTGGTGCCAGGCGAGGATCGACGCCCTTCAGGTCGAGCATCAGCTCGGTGCTTGGGTCAGCGGCGCCAAGCAGCGCCTCCAGACCAAGGATGCTGGTGCGCGGCGAGCGCAGAATCCACCGATCCCAGTAGACCGGTACGGGGCCAACGGTCTTGAGGTGGCGGACGTCGAGCCGGCCCCGGAACAACCGCACATCCGCCTCGACCAGGTCGACACCGATCGCCTCGGCTCGGCGCAGCGACGCCAGATCGTTACCCGCCCGGTGGGCCAAGACGAGCGGGCGCTCGGCGCTTGAGGCCATTGTCGGTGTCATACCTCGCAGTGTAGATATCGGAGGTTGGAATCCTGCTGGGCCAGCGTCGGGACATCCATGTCGCTGCGATCAAGCCGACCAGGGCGATCACCCCGCCGGCAACGACGTCGATCACCCAGTGATTCGCCGTCGTCACCACCGCGATCGCCATCGCCGCCGGCATGAGGATGCCGAAACCCCGCGCGACCCGGGATCTGGCATAGCGAACCAGGGCAATGCCTATCAACAGATCCCAGCCAAAGTGGAGGCTGGGAAACGCGGCATACCGATTCACCAACGATGGCGGCTGCAGGGCTCGATACGCGTGGCTGTAGCGTGCGACGGTGTCCATGAACCCCGAGCCGGCCAGGCGAGGCGGCGCCACGGGGTACGCCACAAAGAACAGCATTCCGATTGCACCGGAAACAAAGAAGGCCGTGCGCGTCACACGAAACCCCTCCGGGCGGCTCCTATAGAGCCATAACCCGGCCAGCACGATAACCGGCCAGTGACCCCAGATGTACACCCAGTTCATCAACGTCACGAACCAGCCATGGTCAGTCGTGAACGACTGCAGCCGCGGCTCCCAATAGCAGCCCACCGCCCGCTCGAACCGCACGATCGACCGAGCGTGCTCTGCTGCCGCCACCCGGCTTCCCTGCGTCACAGCGCGAACACCGAAGTAGACGACGAATCCCGCCGCCACCAACACGAACTCCCGGCGACCTCGATCGCTCATGAAGACAGCCTGCCGAAACCACCCCATGGCCGCATTCGGTGCGACCACGAGACGGCAGTCGTAATTGACCGAAAGCGCAGCTTGTCTAGCATTTCACGTCGTTCAGGAGCTGGCCGTTCGAGTAATCCAAAGGCGCGGGTGAGGCTGCCTCGTGGTTGTTTTCGGCTTAGCTATCCGAGTCAATTGCTGCGGTATCCGCGGAACCGACAGCGGTTGCCACGCCCCGTAGGACTTGCCGGCCGGCCGGAACGATGCCACGGTAGAGTCGCCGAATGAACGCTGGCGATTCCGCATTGATGCGTCCGGCCACCGACCAGGCCGCACTCGTTCGCGCCGGCGAGCTCCGCGCGCGCGAGCTGGTCGAGGCGTCGCTTCGTGCCATCGAGCGTGCGAACGGCGAGATCAACGCGTTCGTGCACGTCGCCGCCGAGCAGGCCCTGGCCGATGCGGAGCGTATCGCGCCGGGCGACCCGCGGCCGCTCTGCGGTGTCCCGATCGGCATCAAGGATCTGCTCTCGGCGACCGCCGGCCTGCCCACCACCGAGGGCAGCGCTGCGTTCGGCGACTGGGTCGCCGCCTATGACAGCGCCCACGTCCGCCGCCTCCGCGAAGCCGGCGCCATCGTCGTCGGCAAGACCAACACCCCCGAGCTCGGCCTGCGCCCCGTCACCGAGAACTCACGGTACGGTGCGACCCGCAATCCGCGGCGTCCCGACCTCTCTGCCGGCGGTTCCTCCGGCGGCAGCGCCGCCGCCGTGGCCGCGGGGATGGTCGCGCTGTGCGACGCCAGCGACCTCGGCGGCTCGATCCGCATTCCGGCGTCCTGCTGCGGCGTCGTCGGTCTGAAGCCGAGCACCGGCCGCGTGTCGATCGGCCCCGACTACGGCGACATCGCCGGCGGCATGCCGGTCGACGGCGTCGTCACACGGACCGTCCTCGACACCGCCGTGGCTCTCGATGCCATCGCCGGCTACGAACCCGGAGACCGTCACGCCGTGGCTGCGCCCAGCAGCACGTTCGCGGATGCGGCCCGCACGCCGCCGCCGCGCTGCCGGATCTCCGTCTGCCTCGTCGCCCCGCAGGGCATCCCGGTCGATCCCGAGCCCCTCGCCGCCACCCTTGCCGCCGCGGAGGCGCTGACCGTCCTCGGCCACGACGTCTCCGAGCATGTGCCGGCCTGGGAGGACGGCTTCGCCTCGGCGTGGGGGACGTACATGACCGGTGCGGGACAGCACCTCGTCAGGGTCGTCGAGCGGCTGCACGGACAGGCGGTGAATGCGCAGCTGCTCGACCCGGCCACGCGCGCGTGGCTGGTGCAGAGCACTCCTGTCCCGCTGATCGACTACCTTGAAGCCGCAGAGTGGCTGTGGGCATTCGGCCGCCGGATGCTCCACGACTGGGGCCCGAACGACGTCCTCCTCACCCCGACGCTCACCCGGCTGCCCGTTCCCGTCGGCGGCATCCCGTCGCAGGCGGGGGTGACCGATGACGCACAGCGGTTCAGCGCGTTCGTCCGCGTCTGGAATGCCACCGGCCAGCCTGCTGTGAGCTTACCGTCCCATGTCACCGAGGACGGCACGCCGGTCGGCGTGCAGCTCGTGGCGGCGCCGGGCCGTGAGGATCTGCTGCTCAGCCTTGCCGCCGAGCTCGAGGCCGGCCGCGGCTTCGACGCCGTCGACCCCAGCGGGCTCGCCGCCACCGGGCAGTCGTAACGCAGAGCGCCCGGCACGCCGCGAAGGAAGCGCATGTCCATTGAGTCCTCCTCGAGCGATGAACAACATGGCGTGTCCTCGCGCTGTTCATCACTCTCCGCGCCGCTGACACCGGCAAGGGTCGAGTGGCGTGACCGTCTCCGGGCCGGCCAGCACGGCAGCCGGAGCGAGCCGTCACGCCTCCCTTCGGTCGACCACCCCCAACGCTCGCTCCCATCGCTTTCGGGCTGAATCAACCTGAATCGATCAGCGGTGTCAACTCGGGGTCGATGCCCGGCAGGCCGTCGATGCTGTGCTCGTTGTGGTCGGCCACGTAGTCGCCGAGCGCGGCCACGCCCTTCGTGCGCATGCGGTTCTCGAGCCATGCCATTCGCTGTGGGCGGCGTCCCTCGAGTCGCATCAGCGGCACGTCGAACCCGCACGAGTCGGACACCCGTGCGACCGCCACCCGCACCAGCGAGCGCATGCCCGGCTCGGAGCCGGGAATCGCATCGCGGTCGAAGCGTGAGAGCAGCTGCTCGAACTCAGGCGACCCCGCCTGGAGCACCTCGGCCTGGCCGTGCAGGCGGACGATCCGCGGCCGGCCGTCGAACGCGCAGAACATGATGCAGATGCGACCGTTCTGGCGGGCGTGCGCCACCGTCTCGATGCCGCTGCCGAGCAGATCCAGGTACGCGACCGTGTGCGGGTCGACTACGACGAAGCTCTCGATCGGTGCCTTCGGCGAGACGTTCACGTGGCCGCCCTCGTCCGGCGCGGAGCCGACGAAGAACATCACCTGCTCCGAGATCCAGCGCTCGAGCGCCTCGTCGATCTCCTCGAACACCTTCCCCATGGCCGCACACTAGTCGTACTGGTCGTTAAAGCCCGACGCCAGGCCTGAGAGGACGGAATGCGAGGGCCTGGCGTCGGGTATGGGGGATTGGGCGCCTAGGGTGCAACGTTCCCCAGGGCCGCGTCAAGGCATGGACGGCATTTCCCCAGGCAAAACGCCGCTGCGAGCGGGAATTTCGTCGAGTTCTCCACACACTCTCCACCGGTGCCCACCGCCGCTGTGGACGGCCTGTGGAAAACCGGCTACTCGGCGGCGAGCTCGCCGCCGAGCGCATCCGCCAGCACCTGGGCACCTGCCAGGCAGTCGGACTCAGCCGCCGACTCGCTCGGCGTATGGCTGGCCCCCGTCGGGTTGCGCACGAACACCATCGCCGACGGCCGCTCCGGCGCGAGGATGCCGGCATCGTGGCCGGCGTACGACGGCAGGTCGCCGGCGGGGATCCGGCGCTCGCGGGCGGCCGACGTCAGGCGCTCCCGCAGGCCGGCGTCGAATGCCGCGCCCTCGTTGGCCGCCTCACGCCCGAACGTCGCCTCCGGGAAGCGGCCGCGCAGCTCCTCGAGCATCTCCTTCACCGTCGAGAGCTCGAGCGCCCGGATGTCGAGCGACGCCGCGACGTGGCCCGGCACCGAGTTCGTCGACCCCGGGCTGATCTCCATGCGGCCGACCGTGCCGACGGCGCCGGGGCGCGCCCGCGCCACCTCGTCGACGGCGAGCGCGAAGCGCGCGGCTGGAAGCAAGGCATCCCGGCGGTCGGCCATTGCGGTCGTTCCCGCATGGTTCGCCTCACCCTCGAACTCGACCCGCCACCGCTGCCGCGGCGCGAGCACGTCGGCGATTCCCAGCGCGAGGTCGCGGTCGACCAGCGCCCGCCCCTGCTCGACGTGCACCTCGAAGAAGCACCGCACGCGCTCCAGCTGCTTCCTGCTCGATGCCAGGGAGTCGCGCGTGACGCCGTAGATCGCGGGCGCGTCCCCCATCACCGCGAGCACGTGGTCGATGTCGAGCCGGCCGGTGATGGCCAGGCTCGCGAATGTCGGCGTGCGGAACCGCGCGCCCTCCTCGTCGACGAACGCCACGACCGCGAGCGGATGGCGCCGCGGCACCCCGGCCTCGAGCAGTGTCGCGGCGGCCTCGAGCGCTGCGACCACGCCGAGCGCGCCGTCGTACGCGCCGCCGTCCGGCTGCGTGTCCAGATGCGACCCTGCGCACACCCACGGCCCGCGATCGGCGTCCTCGGTCACCGCCCACAGCGTGCCGGCGCCGTCCTGCTGCACCTCGAGTCCGATCGACGTGGCCGTGCGCGAGAACCAGGCGCGGGCCTCGGCCTCGAGCGGGCTCCACGCCAGCCGGTTCCACCCGGTGTCGGTGTGCCCGATGGTGGCAAGCTCGCCGAACCAGGACACGAACCGTTCTCGGGATATCTCGGGCATCGGTCTGGGAGGATACGTCGATGGCCGAGTCAACGCTTCGCCTCCCCGGGTTCGTCAACGCCCACAGTCACGCGTTCCAGCGGATGCTGCGCGGACGCGTCGAGCACGTCGATCCCGAGCATCCGCACGACGACTTCTGGACGTGGCGGGAGGCGATGTACCGCGCGGCGAACGCCATCGACCCCGACGGCGCCTACGACGTCGCCCTGCTGCTGTACCGCGAGATGGTGGCCGCCGGCTACACGGCGGTCGGCGAGTTCCACTACCCGCACCACCGGCCCGGCGGCGAGCCCTATCCCGATCCGAACGCCATGGCCAAGGCCACGGCCGCGGCCGCACGCGACGCAGGCATCGAGATCGTCATGCTGATGACGGCCTACGCCCGGGCGGGGGCCGGCCTTCCGCCGACCGAAGGGCAGCGCCGGTTCTGCGACCGCTCGGCCGCGGACTACCTGCGCCGCGTCGACGCGCTGGCCACGGAGATGCCGGTCGGCCTGGCGCCGCACAGCGTGCGCGCGGTACCGCGCGACTGGCTCGAGGAGATCACCCGCTACGCCGCCGGCACGGGCATGGTCGTCCATATCCACGCCAACGAGCAGCGCCGGGAGATCGAGGAGTGCCTCGACGAGCACGGCGTACGGCCGATCGAGCTGCTCGCCGAGATCGGCCTGCTCAGCCCGCGAACGACCGTGATCCATGCCACGCATGTCTCCGACGGCGAGCTCGATCTGCTCGCCTCGTCGGGTGCGACGGTCTGCGCCTGCCCGACCACCGAGGCGAACCTGGGTGACGGCTTCCTGCCGGCGCTCGAGCTGCTCGAGCGCCGGGTGCCGATCTGCATCGGCACGGACTCGAACACGATCATCGACCCGCTGGCCGAGCTGCGCGAGATCGAGCATTGCGCGCGGCGCCTGGTGGAGCGCCGGAACGTCCTCGTCCCTCCCGGGGACGATGGCCCGACGCCCTACCTGCTCGAGATCGGCGGGCGAAACGGCGCACGTGCGCTCGGGCTCGACGATGCTCCGGGAGAGGTCGAGATCGACCTGTCGCACCCGCTGTTGGCTGGAGTGGCACCGGACGACGTGCCGGCGGCATTGATCTTCGGCGGTGCCTCCGCGGCGCTTCGCCCCGTTTCGAGAGGATGACCGGATGGACTTCACGCTCAGCCCGGAGTTGAAGGATCTGCGATCCCGCGTGCGGACGCTGGTCGACGACGTGCTGCAGCCGCTCGAGCTCGAGGCCGAGCAGAGCCACGGCAGGCTGTCGCCCGAGTCGCACGCGCGTGTCAAGCAGGCCGTCCTCGACTCGGGCCTGAACGCGGCGAACATCCCCACCGAGTACGGCGGCGGCGGGCTCAACCTAACGCAGCAGATCGTGATGCACGAGCAGCTCGGCCGCCTCACCAACTGCCTGTGGGTGCTCGTCTGGAGCCCGTCGAACGTGCTCGTGCATGGCACGCCCGACCAGATCGAGCGCTACCTGCTGCCCGACGTGCGGGGTGACCACCGCCACGCCTACGCGATCACCGAGGAGGACGCGGGATCCGATGCCCGCGGCATCCGCGCCGAGGCGGTGCGCGACGGCGACGTGTACCGGCTGTCCGGCACCAAGTGGTTCGTCACCGACGGCGACATCGCGAGCTACTTCCTCGTGCTGGCCTGGGCGGTGGACGGGCTCGAGCGCCAGCCCACGCTGTTCATCGTGGACAAGGACTCGCCCGGCGTGGAGATGACCGACGATCCGGACTTCACCCACAACTTTCCGTACCGCCACCCCGAGTTCACGTTCACCGACACGCCCGTGCCCGCGGCGAACGTGCTGGGGGAGGTGGGCCAGGGCTTCGACCTGACCGGCGAGTGGTTCATCGAGGAGCGGGTGCACATCGCGGCGCGATGCTGCGGTGCCTGCGACCGGCTGATCGAGCTCGGCACCGAGTGGGCGCTCGAGCGCGAGCAGTTCGGCTCGCGCATCTTCGACCACCAGGCGATCTCGTTCATGCTCGCGGACTGCGCCGCCGAGACGACCGCCGCCCGGCTGCTGACCTACTACGTCGGCCAGCTGCACGACTCCGGGGCCGACCCGAAGCTGGTGCACGCGAAGGCCTCGATGGCGAAGCTGGTCGCGTCCGAGACGGCCGGCCGGGTGGCCGATCGTGTCGTCCAGATCTTCGGCGGCCGCGGCTACATGCGACGCAACCCGGCCGAGCGCCTGTGGCGCGAGCTCCGCGTCGACCGCATCTGGGAGGGTACGTCCGAGATCCAGCGGCTGATCATCAGCCGCGGCCTGGAGCGGCGCGGCGTGGAACGGCTGCTCGAGCTCTAGCCCGCGTGTGCTAGGCCGCGAGGCGCGTGTCGTCCGAAGCCAGCGCCTGGCGGATGCGATCGAGCTCGCGCCGCAGCTCCAGCTCGTCCGCCGTCAGGCGGTACAGCGGGCTGGCCGCCCCGTCGGTGATCAGCCTGTTCAGGAGCACCATGCCGGCCGGGTCGAGCTCCACTTCCTCCGTGCGCAGGATCAGCGAGAGCTGGCGGACTTGCGGCCGCACGGCGAGGATCGCCGACCGGTGCACCGGCACCGGCGTTGGGTGGTTGTCGAGCGCCGCATTGACGTACCGGTCGAGCGTGTCGGCCAGCTGCGTGCGCCGGGTGCGCGAGACGAGCGTTGCGGCGCGGCGGGCGACGGCGGCCGGATGCACGTGGCGGAAACCCTGCAACACGATGTCGTCGTAGATCTCCTCCCGCTGCCACGCGAAGAAGCGGCAGGCGGTGACCATGACCAGTCCGCCGGCCACCGCGAAGACGGCGACCGTCTTGGCCATCTCCGGTGCGATGCGATGCACCCCGTACCCGGCGACGATCGCCACCACTGCCAGCACGGCGAGCGACGAGGCGCCAGTGACGGCCGACCGGATGCGGTCGTTCAAACGGGCCAGAAGGGCTGTCGACTCGGAGGGTGTCATCTCTATCGATGATCGTGCGTTCATTCGGTGACCTTGAGGCCGATTACCTCAACCTGGGGACGGAGTACCGCAGATCGTCGATTGCGGGACGGCATACCCGGCAACCAGGATCCCTACACCGGTCGCAGCGTAACGAAGGGGACATCGCATGTACGGCACATATCCGCACGCGGAGGGAGAGCAGCGCGCGCACCGCCTGCTTGCGGGCGACGACTGCATCTGGTGCGAGGCGGCCACCAAAGCCGCGACCTCGCACCTGTGCGATGAGTGCCGCAAGCAGGATCCCGACGGCGTCCTCGCGCGGGCCTACCCGCTGCACGCCGTTCCCTCGTAGCGGCCGTCGTTAAACGCAGAGGAGGCGCCCGAAGGCGCCCCCTGAGGTTCTGCTGTTGCGCCGGATTAGCTGGCGCGCCGCGCGGAGTACGCGCGGAGAGCGAGCCCGCTCGCCACGATGGCGAGGCCGATCACCACGTACAGGGCCAGCTCGGCACCCGTGAACGGGAGCGTCCCGCCGCCGCCGGTCGACTCACCGGCAACCCCGCCGCTGGCATAGCCGCCGGCGAACGCCGTCGCGGCAGACACAGCGAGGATCGCCGCCGCGCCAACCAGCGTGATCACACCCCTGAGAACCTTCGTCATCGAATTCCACCTCTCCTCTTGTACCCCGATGAAGCCTGCTGTGAAATAGCGTGCGTCCCGAGAATACGAGCTTCTTCCCGAAAACGCAAGAGGGAAAACGTCATGTTGCGGCGGTTCCCCGGCGGTTCGTGCGAACCATCTGCAACCCGAGCCTTACCCCCGGGTGAACGACTCCATGCATCACTCTTCACAGCTTACCGCCAGGGGTGGATGGCACTCAGGAGGGGATTGCCGAAGAACGTGTCACTCGCAGCGTCCGGCCCATGCATGCAGGCCCTCCAGCTGCCAGGGCAGCGGCCGGAAGATGGGACGGCCCCTGCGCGCCATCGCCAGAGCGTCGTCGATCGGCACTCCCTCGCGGGCGGCGAGCAGGGCGGTGGCCACGGTCGCCGAGCGCTCGCGACCGCCCCGGCAGTGCACGTAGACGACGCCGTGCTGCATGCCGTCCACGGCCGCATCGATCACCTCGTGAGGGACGGTGGAGCCGTCCTTCACGGGCAGGTGGAGCTCCTCGATGCCGGCCGCCTGGTAGGCGGCGGTGACCGTCTCCCGCTCCCCGTCCCAGTACTCACGTTCCTCGCACAGGTTGACGACGACCACGACGCCCTCGTCCCGCAGGGCCTGGACGTGCGCCTCGGTGTGCGGCATGGGGCCGGCGAGGAGGCTGTCGTTCAGGCGGGAGTACTGCAGGCGTGCCATGCCCTCATGGTACGCGTCACGCCGCGTCTGACATGCGCGCTGCCGCCTCGCTGCGGGCGTCGATCTGCGCCCGGTAGCGCTGCTCGAGCTCGCGTGCCATCCGCCGGTCGCGCCGGCGTCCGCGAAGGCGTGTGATCAGTCCGCGCATGCGTGAAGCATGCACCCGATTCGCCCGAAAAGCGAGCGATTTGCAGGAACTTCACGACTTCGTCAACGGCGCTTCACAGGTCGTGGAGAGTGCCTGGGCGTAGACTCGGCGGGTGCGCCCGATCGATCACGACGACGGCACGCTGCTCGCGGTCGCCGAGGAGGCTGCCCGCTCCGCCGGCAGGCTCCTGCTCGACCGCTTCGGCCGGCCGCCCACGGGGGTCGACCGCAAGAGCAGCGCGACCGACATGGTGTCGGACGCCGACCGCGAGTCCGAGCAGCTGATCCGCGAGCTGCTGCGGCGGGAGCGGCCTGGTGACGCCGTGCTGGGCGAGGAGCGGGGGGCGACGCTGGGCGGGGGAGGGCTGCTCTGGGTGGTCGACCCGCTGGACGGCACCACCAACTACCTGTATCGCCACCCGACCTGGTCGGTGTCGATCGCCTGCGAGGACGACGACGGCGCCCGCGTGGCCGTGGTGCACCAGCCCGCCACCGGCGAGACGTTCACCGCCGTGCGCGGCGGTGGAGCGCGGCTCGGAGCGGAGCCGGTGGCCGTCTCGGATGCGAGCGAGCTCGCGCGCAGCCTGATCGGGACCGGGTTCGGCTACCGGGCGGAGGTGCGCGTCGAGCAGGCGCGGGCGCTGGTCGAGATCCTGCCCGCCGTCCGGGACATGCGGCGACGCGGGTCTGCTGCGCTCGACCTGTGCTGGGTCGCGTGCGGCCGCCTCGACGGGTACTACGAGCTCGGCGTGCAGCGGTGGGACACGGCCGCCGGGGTGCTGATCGCCCGCGAGGCCGGTGCGGTCATCACGCCCCTGGAGCCGGTGGGAGCAGCCGAGGGCGGCGTGCTGGCCGCCGCACCGGGCATCCACGACGCTCTGAACGGCCTCGTCGGCGCCGCACTGCTACACTGAGACTGGCCTTCCGGAGCCGCCGCAACGGCGCCCGTTTTACCCGGAGGCCCGAACTGCATGACTTTGGGGATCACGGCCGATCTGGAAGCGGCCGCGCACCGCGTATCTGCGTGGTGCGGGGAACCGCTTCTCCACGAGGGCGAGGACGCCGCAACGGCACTCGCGCCCGGCACCGCGCGCAGGGCCGCGCTCGACGCCGCGCTGGCCGAGATCGACCGCGGGTTCACCGAGCCGAGCTACACCTGGCGGCGCGACTTCTCCCTGATACTCGGCCTCGATCGCATGCTCTCGGGCCAGCCGCCCAAGCTCGCATCCGGCACGACGCTGCGCCGGCACCAGGTCGACGCGCTGGCCGGCCAGCTGGCCGCGCTGATCGGCGACCTCGAGCGTGGCGATGCGGAGCCCGAGGAGGAGGACGACGAGGACGCGAACGGCAACGGGAACGGCAACGGCGACGATCACGACGCGGGCTTCGACGTCGCTGTGGCCCATGTCACCGCCGTGCAGGAGGAGGACGTCGAGGCCGCCGAGGATCCCGGTGCGAGGCGCCGCTACCGCTTCAAGCATCCGACCGCGTCCGGCAAGACCATCGCCGCCGCCGGATTCGTCGACGCCGCCCGCACGACGGGCGTCCTGATCCTGACGCACCGCCGCCTGCTGGTCGACCAGTTCACACGCGACCTGACCAAAGAGGGGTACGGCCCGCGCCTCCACGACGCCGTCCTGCGCGGCGACCCCACGCCGAGCGCGCTGCCGCTGACGATCAACACCTACTCCTGGTTCATCAAACACGCCGACCAGCTGAAGCCCGACGTCTACGGCGTGATCCTCTGCGACGAGGCGCACACCGCCCTCGGCGACAAGACCTCCGCGGCGATCCGGCGCCTGTCCGACCCGATCTACATCGGCATGACGGCCACCGACCAGCTGCTGCAGAAGCACGTCGGCGACGTGTTCCCGGCCGAGGTGGCCGACCTGCCGCTGGCCGAGGCCGTCCGGCGCGGCGTCGTCGCACCGCTCCGCTGCTCCCGCGTGCGGCCGATCGCGTCGCTGCGCTCGGTCGAGATCGTCGGCGGCGATTTCGACCAGGGCCAGCTGGCTGCCGCCCTCGACCTCGACCCGCTCAACCTGGCTGCGGCCGACCTCTACCAGAGCCGCTTCGGCGACACGCCCGGCATCGTCTACGCGGCCGGCGTCGACCACGCGGAGCGGGTGGCGGCGGCGATGAAGGCGATCGGTCTGAAGGCCGCCGCCGTGTCCGGCCGCACGCCGCCACGCGTGCTGGCCGAGACGCTGGCCGCGTACGAGCGCGGCGAGATCAACGTACTGGTCAACGCCATGCTGCTCGCGGAGGGCTGGAACGCGCCGCGCGCAACGGTCTGCATGCACCTCGCTCCGACGGCGAGCCGGCGCGTCTACCAGCAGCGTGTGGGGCGGATCATGCGCCTCCACCGGCGTAAGGAGGCCGGCATCGTCGTCGACTTCGCCGAGCCGGGGGCACCGCACACGGAGCGCGTGATCACGCTGCACTCCCTGCTCGACGTCGACGCCTACCGGCCGAACGGCCTGGTCACGCCGCCGCCGCCGCGCCGGCGCAGGTGGCGAAGGCGCCCGCCCAAGCCGATCATCAAGGAAGCCTCCTGGATCGTGCCGGTCTCGGACGATCCGGAGAAGCGAGTGGCCGTGATCGCGAACCAATGGCGGCTGGTGGACGCGTCGAAGCTTCCGCTCGACGAGCAGCGGGCGTGGGCCGTTGTCGCCGCCCGCGCGGTGACTCCGGCCGACGCGCAGCAGCTGGCCGAGCGGATCGCCTCGCTGCAGCCCGAGTCGCGCGAGCTGTTCCTGTTCACCTGCGCCGCCGAGAACAAGCACCGCAAGCTGCGTCTGGCGGCGCTCGGCGATCTCTCATCCCAGAAGCCGAGCCAGACCACGTTCGCGATGGCGTGTCGGCTTGTGGAAGCCGCGCCCACCTGGCAGCAGGACAGAGGCCAGGGCGCCCGCGTGCTGCTGCTGGCAATGGGTGACGGCAAGATCGACGCCCCCGCCGACCGCATCGTCGCCTGGACGTGGCAGCTGGCGCGGGCGGCCCGCGATCACGAGTACCGGTTCGCAGGCTCTCACGTGACCGACGGCCGCAGCCTGCTGGGAGCGCTCGCATCGGCGTCGGGCGAGCAGGCGCACACCGAGGCCGCGGCTCGGCTCGTGCAGGTGGCAAGGGATGCGCCGCTGGAGGCGGGAGCCGCCATCCTTGCCGTCGCCTCTCCCCGCCGAAACACGACGGCGGAGCGGCTGATCGACAAGGCCAGGATGTCGCTGTCCGGGGATCCACAGCGGCTGGCGGCGGCGCTCGGCTCCAACATCCCGGCGCCTCAGCCGAAGACGAAGCAGGCCAAGCGCGCCAAGTCCAAGGAGAAGGACAAGGGCGAGACGGTGTCGTTCAACGGCGCCGTCGTCGGCGCCACGCCGCCCGCCGTGCCCGTCCATCGGGAGGATGGCGTGGTCGTCGTCGAGGTGCAGCCCGCGGTCGCGGTGCGGCTCCGCGACGACGCCGACCAGGTCGTCCGCGCCTCGCTGAAGGACGAGCCGGAGGTGCGGTGGAAGCTGGCCGGCGTGGACGGCGCCGAGCCCCTGTCGGCGCAGGAGGTGCGCGCCGCCGCTTCCGAGCTGGATGGCCTCGAGATCTCGGTCGCGAAGGTGATCAGCGAGCCCGACCGCAGCGACCGCAAGGCGCGCGTGTCTGTGGACGGCGCCGGACTGGTGGTGCCGTTGACCGTGGAGGAGGCGCAGGTGCTGCTCGACGACGCGGCCCGCCGGGTGCTCGTGCAGCTGAAGGGCGCCGGCGTCCGCGGCCGCGTCCGGGTCGAGTTCGAGATCGCATCGGAGGACGGGACGACGCGCGACTCGCGGCCGGGCGCGGTGCGCAAGCTCGCGCGCGGGGAGGCCGTGGGTGCGTCCCCCGAGCGCCGCGAGCGCCGCCGCCGCTCGCGATCCCGCCGCGGCGGCAACGGCAAGGCGACGTCTGAGGCCGGAGCCACCTCCGCCGATGGTTCGGCGGACATCGGGATGGCCGTGGCAGAGCCGCCCGCGGCCGAGTCGGCCTGACGCAGAGATTTTTCCGACACAGGCGGACGGGTTGGGTATAGTTGCGCGCGTGAACCAGTCTGTGTGGTTCATGAACGTGCGTGTGGTGGCATCAATGCTGTTCCTGCGTCGTTCCAAACCATCGACCAGGAGAGCATCATGGCTACTGGCACCGTGAAGTGGTTTTCGCAGGCGAAGGGCTACGGCTTCATCAGCCCCGACGACGGCGGAAACGACGTGTTCGTCCACTTCTCCAACATCTCGGGCAGCGGTTTCCGCAACCTCGACGAGGGTCAGAAGGTGGAGTACGAGGCACAGGAGGGGCGCAAGGGTCTCGAGGCCACCAACGTCACGGTGGTCGGTTAAGCTCTTGGGCCATGCCCAAGGAAGAGACCATCGAGGTTGAGGGCGAGGTCACCGAAGCTCTCCCCAACACGATGTTCCGCGTCCAGCTCGACAACGGGCACTCGGTGCTCGGTCACATCTCCGGCAAGATGCGCCGCTACTACATCCGCATCCTGCCGGGTGACCGGGTGAAGGTCGAGCTCTCACCCTACGACCTGACGCGGGGCCGCATCACGTACCGGTTCAAGTAGCACCGGGGCCGTCTCACCCGGTGCAGGCCTGCAGCAATGCTGCGGAGGGATCGGCCTCGCGCGCCGCCGTCTCGCCCGCCCGCATGCCGTCGTCGGAGAACCCGCGGGCGTCCAGGCGCGCCAGGTCGTCGCGCGAGGCACGGATGTAGCCCTCTTCCTGGGCGATGACGGCTGCGAGGCGCTCGGCGGCGCGCCGGCAGTCGTCGTCACCGTGCCGTCCTACGTCGAGCACCTGGCGGCGGAAGGTCTCGATCGACGCCTCCAGATGGGCGCGTGTGATGCCGTCTGAGAGGCATTTCGCCGCGTCGGCGTCGGTGGTGATCTCGCCACGCCGTAACTTCCTGAAGCAGGCGCCCTGGGCCTTCGCATCGGTTCGGTACGCCACCGCGACGAGATGGTTGTCGCGGACGACCGCTTCCAGCCGGCTGCTGTTGGCGACGGACGTGCTGCCGCATCCGCTGAGGAGGGCGGCGCAGGCCGCCGCGGCGGCCGAGGGAATGAGCGAGCGGGGATGCATCGTGAACCTGCCTTGGTCGAGTGCAGGCCCAGTCTTCCGCCGGTCGGAAGGAACGGCGTCGGGGTGATCCCTCGGCTCTGGGGGCTGCCTACCCGGCGGCGAGCGCGGCCTGGCGGCTTGCGATCAGGCGCTCGACGCCCTCGCGGTCGCCGGCCCGCAGCAGATCGATCGGGTCGGGGTCGCCGTTCACGATCCCCTCGAAGAAGCTCTTGCGCTCGTCGTAGGTGGGCAGCGTGGCCTTCGCCCACCCGCGGGCGTCGTTCAGCATCTCGGCCAGCTCGGCGTACTCCGTGCCGAACAGCTCGCCGATCTCGCGCTTCATGCGCTTGGCCAGCGCCGGGCTCGACCCGGCGGTGGAGATGGCGATCGCGATCGGGCCCGTCCGGACGATCGCGGGCAGGATGAAGCTGCAGAGCGGCGGCACATCGACGACGTTGCAGAGCATCGCCCGGCGCTCGGCCTCGTCGAACACCGCGACGTTGACGTCGGTGTCGCTGGTCGCCGCGATCGCGAGGAAATGCCCCTCGAGGTCGCCGGGCTGGAATCGGCGCACGGTCAGCTCGATGTCGCCCGCGTCCGCGAGCTCCTGGACGGGCGCGCTCACGTCCGGGGCGATCACGTGCACGCGGGCGTCGCAGGCCAGCAGCCCCTCGATCTTCTCCAGGCCGACGGAGCCGGCGCCGACGACGAGGCACCGCCGTCCCGTCAGCTTCAGGCAGGCCATGTAGAAAGTGGTCGAGAGCATGTCCGCCACGCAGCGCTGGTCGCAGAACTCGAGCCGGTGCTGGCACACGCAGGGCTTGCCTCGATAGGCCTGTGCGGGCATGCCCGCATCGTAGCGAGGCAGATGATTGATCGATATCTCTCGCGAGCCTGGCCGCTGCGAGAGGTAGGGGTTGGAGGCGGTGGGGGTGGCTACGGCTGCGAACCGTCGCCTCGCGGCGTCCTCGGTCGCGCCAATATTCCCGATATTGACGCTCCCTGCGTCCTTGCCAGGCTCGGTTCTCGCCGTCCAGGACTTCACGGAGATATCGATCAATCATCTAGGCCGTGCGGCCACGGGGCATGCGGTAGACTCGCCCACCCGACCGGAGGTTCCGATGGGCATGACGTATCAGCGGCCGCGCGAAGAGCATGTCTCCGCCACGATGGCGACCCGGCTGCTCACGATCGGTCCCGGCGAGACGCTGCAGGAGGCCGCGCACCGGATGGCGGACCGGCGGGTGGGGGCGATCCTGGTCACCGAGCACGAGGCGCTGGTCGGGATCCTGACGGAGCGCGACGTGCTCCGCGCTGTCGGCCGCGGCACGATCGAAGGCACGGTCGACCAGTGGATGACGCGTGACCCGATCACCGTCGGCCCGGACGCCACCAACGGCGAGGCGGCGATGATGATGATCCACGGCGGGTTCCGGCACGTGCCGGTGTGCGACGGGGGCAAGCTGGTCGGCATCGTCTCGATCCGCGACCTGCTGACGCTGCCGAACGAGTCGCCCAAGGGCGTGTGACCCGCTACTGCGCGAACTGCGGCGCGCCGCTGGCCGAGGGCGCGTCGTTCTGTGCGAACTGCGGCGCTCCGGCGCCCGGCGCCGTGCGGGCTCCGGGAACCGGGCCGACCAACGGCAAGGCCGTGGCGTCGCTGGTCTGCGGGATCGGCGGGCTGGTGCTGCTGCCCCTCGTGCTGTCCATCCTGGCGCTGGTCTTCGGGTATCAGGCGCGCCGGGAGATCGAGGAGCGCGGCGAGAGCGGGTCCGGGCTCGCGACCGCCGGCATCGTGCTGGGTTGGGTCGGGATCGCGGTGTTCGTCATCGGGATCCTCTTCTTCATCACCACCATCGCGGTGTTCTCCACCCATTCGACTCCCTGAGGCGGGTAGGCTAGGCGGCATGACGACAGGCATCTTCAACCTCCCAGACCCGTACAACGAGCCCGTGCGCGACTACGCGCCCGGCTCCCCCGAGCGGGCCAGCCTCAAGCAGCGGCTGGCCGAGCTGGACGGCCAGCAGATCGAGATCCCGATGATCATCGGCGGCAAGGAGGTGCGCACCGGCCAGACCGCCAAGGCCGTCAAGCCGCACGCCAAGGAGCACGTCCTCGCCGAGTTCCACAAGGGCGGCGCCGAGCAGGTCGAGCAGGCGATCGCCGCCGCACGCGACGCGCACCGCGAATGGTCGAACACGCCGTGGGAGGAGCGGGCGTCCGTCTTCCTCCGCGCCGCCGATCTGCTGACGGGGCCGTGGCGCGACACGATGAACGCTGCCACGATGCTCGGCCAGTCGAAGACCGTCTACCAGGCGGAGATCGACGCCGCCTGCGAGCTGGCCGACTTCTGGCGGTTCAACCCGACGTACATGCGCCGCATCATGCAGGAGCAGCCGCGATCCTCGAAGGGCGTCTGGAACCGCATGGAGTACCGGCCGCTCGAGGGCTTCGTGTTCGCCGTCGCGCCGTTCAACTTCACCGCGATCGCGGGCAACCTCTCGACCGCTCCAGCCCTGATGGGCAACACGGTGGTGCTGAAGCCGGCGTCGACGGCGGTCTACTCGGCCTACTTCCTCATGAAGCTGCTCGAGGAGGCGGGCCTGCCGCCGGGCGTGATCAACATGGTTCTCGGCTCCGGCGCCGCGATCGGCGATGCGGCGCTGCGCTCGCCCGAGCTCGCGGGCATCCACTTCACCGGGTCGACCGCCGTGTTCCAGTCGATGTGGAAGAGCGTGGGCGACAACATCGCGAGCTACCACGGCTACCCGCGCATCGTCGGCGAGACCGGCGGCAAGGACTACATCGTCGCCCATCCGTCGGCGGATGCGGGCGCGGTGGCCACTGCGATCGTGCGAGGCGCGTTCGAGTACCAGGGGCAGAAGTGCTCGGCCGCGTCGCGCGTCTACGCGCCGACCAACCTGTGGCCCGAGATCCGCGAGGCGCTCGAGACCGAGGTGCCGACGATCCGCATGGGGCCCGTCGAGGACTTCCGCAACTTCATGGGCGCCGTGATCGACGAGAACGCGTTCACGACACAGGAGCAGGCGATCGAGCAGGCTCGGGAGTCGTCCGACGCCGAGATCGTGGTCGGCGGCGACGCGGACGACAGCGAGGGCTACTTCGTGGCGCCCACCGTCGTCGCCACCACCGATCCGAACTTCGACCTGATGGAGCGGGAGCTGTTCGGGCCGGTGGTCACCGCCTACGTGTACGACGAGAAGCGGTACGACGACACGCTGGACGTCGTCAACGAGACGTCACCCTACGCGCTCACCGGCGCCGTGTTCGCGACCGACCGGCCGGCGATCGAGAAGGCGCACGAGCGGCTGATCCACTCGGCCGGCAACTTCTACGTCAACGACAAGCCGACGGGCGCCGTGGTCGGGCAGCAGCCGTTCGGCGGGTCGCGCGCGTCGGGCACCAACGACAAGGCCGGCTCGATGTGGAACCTGATCCGCTGGACGAGCCCGAGAACGATCAAGGAGACCTTCCTGCCGGCCTCGGATTACCGGTATCCGTTCATGGCCGAGGAGTAGGTGGACGCACAGGCGTCGCAGGCGCTTGCATCGCTCCGTGGCCGCCGTGCCGTGCCGGCCGTCTCGCAGGACGGCGCCCAGATCCCGTGCGATCCCTTCCAGCTGGACGGTGAGGTGCTGCGCGTGTACCTGCCGCGCCTGCAGATGGCGGGGATCGACCGGCTGACGCTGCGGTTCGCGGTCGCGAACACTCCGTGGCGAGCCGAGTTCGAGCTGACCGAGGCGGAGTACCACACCTTCGAGCAGGCAATCGGGGTGCTGCAGCTGCTGTCGATCGAGCAGGACGGCGCCGGCCGCCAGGCCGCCCGCGCCGAGCTGCGGGTGCCGGGCGTGCTGACGGCGATCTTCTGCGCCAACGCCGTCGAGGGAAACGAGTACGACGTGCGGGTGGAGGACATCTCCGAGACGGGGCTGCAGCTGTCGACGGAGCTCGCGGTCGAGGCGGGGGACGAGTTTGCGCTGACGACGGAGCTGGAGGGCCGCCGCGTGCGCCTGGAGGCGAAAGCGGTGAAGGTCTTCGGGGGCAGCTACGGGCGCACGACGGTGGGCGCGCGGATCACAAAGATCTCCGAGGCCGACCTGCTGGCGGTGCGCCGCCTGGCAGCCCGCGCGGGCTAGCCGGCGCAGGGGTGGTGGAGCGCCCCGGTCGGCGAAGGGCGATCATCTAGCGTACGGAGATGACGCAGCCGGCCATGCCCCGGGTGGTCGCGTCGTTCGCCGCGATCTACCTCGTGTGGGGCTCGACGTTCCTTGCCATCCGGTGGGCCGTCGAGACGATCCCGCCGTTTCCGATGATGGCGCTCCGCTGCCTGATGGGCGGCGCGATTCTGCTCCTGATCGCACGCCTGCGCGAGCCGTCCGCTGCCTGGCCGGCCCGCGAGCAGTGGCTCGGTGCGGCGGTGGTCGGGTCGCTGTTCTTCGTCTGCTGCCACGGGCTGCTGGCGCGCGAGGAGCAGCACGTGCCATCGGGCATCGCCGCGCTCTGCCTCGCCACCATCCCGCTGTTCGTCCCGCTCCTGGCCTGGGGGGTGCTGGGATCCGGCCGGCCGTCGCTGCGCACCGCGCTGGCGCTGATCGCCGCGTTCGCCGGCGTCGCGCTGCTGGTCGCGCGGGAGGGATCGGGCGGCGGCCTGTCGGCGACGGACGCCGGGCTGCTGCTGTTCACCGCCTTCTCCTGGGCTGCGGGCACGATCGCGAGCCGCCGGCTGCCCGTGCCGGCCGCGCCGCTGACGGCGGCTGCGGCGCCGCTCCTGGCCGGCGGCGTGCTGCTCACGGTGCTCTCGATCGTGTCCGGCCAGGCCGCCGACCTGCACCCCTCGCAGGTGAGCGCGCGGTCGCTGGGCGGGCTGCTCTACCTGGTGGTGATGGGCACGGTGGTCACCTTCGCCGCCTACATGTGGCTGCTCGACCACGTCGCACCGACGCGCGTGGCGACCTACGCGTTCGTCAACCCGGCCGTCGCCGTGCTGCTCGGATGGGCGGTGGCGAGCGAGGACGTTGGCGGCGTCACCGTGCTGGCCACGGCCGTCATCATCGTGGCCGTCGCGGTGGCGGTCACCGACCGCTCGACCGGCACGCCGCGGCAGCGCGCCGAGGCGGCGGAGCCGGTGAGCGCCGTGGCCGACTAGATGATTGATTCCATGGCGCCGTGGGCTCGGTAGGCGAGCGGCGCAAGGATCGAGGGAGGGCCGATACCGGGAATATCGGCCCGACCGAGGACGCAGCAAGGTGCAAGCCCCGCAGGCCTTGCGCCGGTCACGACCGATCTGCGATCACGCAGATCGGGAGGGGACGTCCTAGCGACCGCAGCCCTGCACGGTCGGCAACCACCCGCAGTCAGACGATCAGACGTGCGGGGTCGTGGAATCAATCATCTAGGTCTTCCGCACCGCGGCCAGCACCGCCGCCTTCGCCTCTCGCGACCTGCAGAACGCCCGGAACATCGCGACCTCCGGCAGCTCGGGCCCGCCCTCCCGCTGGAGCACGAACCACGAGCGGCGCAGCGGCGCCCCGGGAACCGGCACGCGCACGAGCGTGCCCGATGCGAGCTCCGCGCCCGCCGTATGCGTGGACAGCAGCGTGATGCCGAGGCCGACGGCGGCCGCCTGCTTCACCGCACCGTTCGAGCCGAGCGTCATCGTCGACCGCGGGACGATGCCCGCCTCCTCGAGAAACGCCTCGGCCGTCGCCCGCGTGCCGGATCCGCGCTCGCGGAGCAGCCAGGTCTCGTCAGCCGGATCGGCCACCGGGTGGTCTGCCGCCGCCACGACGACCAGGCGGTAGTCGAGGAAGGGGACGCCCGTGATGCCGGCCCCCGACGGCGGCCGGCCGCCCACGGCCACGTCCACCTGGCGCCGGGCGAGAAGGTCGAACACCTGCCGGCGGTTGCCGACCTCGAGCGAGACCTCGACCTGTGGAGCCTCCTCGCGAAAGGCCTTCAGCAGCGGCGGGACGACGTGCTCGGCCGCGGTCGTCACCGCGGCCAGGCGCAGCATCCGCGCGCCACGGATCTCGCGCAGCGCCTGGTCGCGCAGGCCGATCAGCTCCGCCGCGTACCGTGCCAGCGTCTCACCGGCCGGCGTGAGCACGATGCCCCGGCCCTGGCGGGTCACGAGCTCGACTCCCAGGTCGCGCTGGAGCGCCGACACGGCGGCCGAGACGGCGGGCTCGGTCACCACCAGTGCCGCGGCGGCGCCGCGGACGGAGCCCGCGCGGGCGACGGCGAGAAACGTGGCGAGCTGGCCGAACGTCATCAAGCGCGAGGTTATCAGTCGGCTTCGGGGATTCATGTCGCTCTTCGGCTTCGGCGCCGCCGGTAGAGTCCGCAGATGGCGCGACCGGTCATTCTCGGCATCGTCGGCGACTCCGCCAGCGGCAAGACGACGCTTACCCGCGGCCTGGTGCGGCTGCTGGGCCAGGATCAGGTGTCGCTGATGTGCCTGGACGACTACCACCGCTTCGACCGGTCGCAGCGCGCCGGCCTCGCCATCACCCCGCTCGACCCCGGCTGCAACCACATGGACATCATGGCGCAGCATCTGGCGCTGCTCCGGCGCGGCGATCCGGTGCTGAAGCCGGTGTACCGCCACGCCGACGGCAGCTTCGGCCCGCCGGTGCGGCTCGAGCCGGGCCGGTTCCTGATCGTGGAGGGGCTGCTCGGCTACCACACCGAGGAGCTGCGCTCGTGCTTCGACATCCGCGTCTTCCTCGATCCGCCGGAGAACATGCGCCGCCGCTGGAAGGTGGTGCGCGACTGCTCGCGCCGCGGGTACACGACCACGCAGGTGCTGGAGGAGCTGGACCGCCGGGAGGCGGACTCCGACCGGTACATCCGGCCGCAGCGCCATCACGCCGACATGGTGGTCCGCTTCGCCCCGCCGCCGGGCATGGATGACCAGGACGGCACGCACCTCGATGCGCACCTGCTGCTGCGCCCGGGGCTGCCGCACCCAGACCTGTCCGACGTGGTCGGCGACGACCCGGAGCATGCACTGTCGCTGGTGGGGGTGGACGGCGAGCAGGACCTGCGGGTGCCGGGGCGGCTCGAGCCCGCGGTGGCGCTCGAGCTGGAGGAGCGGATCTGGGAGCACATGCACTTCGCGAGCCATCTGCGCTCCGAGCGGCTCGGCGAGTTCACGGTCGGCACCGACCTGCACCGCAGCGACTCCCTGGCGATCGTGCAGCTGCTCGTGCTGTACCACCTGGTCACCGCACGGGCCAAGGTGGCGCTCGGCGGCGCGGACGCCGTCACCAGGGCGTAGCTCAGCCCGCCGGCGCCTCCCAGGAGCTGTCCGACATCGCCTGCTCGAGCGGGCTCAGGTCGGCCAGCGGCAACGACCCCGCCCGCCAGCGCGGGGCGTGCTCGCGGACCCGGTCGTACACGCGCCGGGTGCCCTGTCCGAGTTCCGACGACCGCTCGCGCAGGTCGACCGCCTGCGCCGCCAGGTACAGCTCAACCGCCGCCACGTAGCGCGCCAGCCGGGTCATCTCCGCCAGCCGCCGCGCTGAGATCGTCGTTGGGATCACCCGGTCCTCGATGCCCTCGGCCACGCTGCTCGTGGGCAGCTCGAGGGTTGCCGGCTGTGCCAGCAGCCGCACTTCCGCCGCAGCTGCGGTCGCACCGTAGACCACGATGCCAAGCCCGTCCTGGCTGGTCGTGTCGTCGTCGCGCAGCCCGGTGGGCAGCCCGCTGAACGCCGAGTAGACGAGCTTGTTCGCCCGCTCGCAGGACGCGGTCACCACGTGGGCGAGCGCCAGGCGCAGGTAGTCGACCGTGACCCCGTAGGGGACCGAGTCGAAGTTCCCATTCGACAGCGCCCGCCCGTCCGGCGCGATCGAGGGGTTGTCATGCGAGGAGACGAGCTCGGCCTCGACGATGGCGCTGCTGTGCTCCAGGGCCACGCGCGCGGCCGAGTGGGTCTGCGGCACGACCCGCATCGTCAGCGGATCCTGCAGATGGCGGTGCATCCCACCCTCGATCAGCCGGCCACCCGCGAGCAGCGACCGCATCCGGTTGATCGCCTCGGCGACGCCCGGCACCGGGCGCGCGTCGGCGACGGCCGGGTCGAGCGCCTCGACGTTGCCGAGCATGCCCTCGAAGGTCAGGGCCGCCGACTCGTCGAACCGGTCGAGCAGCGCCGCGACGTCGCCGAGCGCCAGCGCCGTCCAGCCCAGCGTGAACGCGTTCGAGTTCACGAACGCGAGCGCCTCCTTGTCGGCCGGCCGCCACGGCTCCAGGCCCGCCTCCCGCAGCGCCGCGGCATGCAGGTCGTCTCCGGCCAGGGCCGACCCGATATCCGCGAGCGGCCCGAGATCCGACTGCCCGAGCGACCCGGTCGTCCGCACCCGCGGCGCGAACCCGGCGTTGAGCGCGTCCAGCAGCAGCTGCACCAGCTCGACTCGCACGCCCCCGCGGCCGCGCGCGAAGCCGGCGGCCTGGGCGAGCATCGCCGCCCGCACGACATCCTCGTCCACCGCCGGCCCGGTGCCGGTGCGATGCGACAGCACCAGCAGCCGGTTGAACTCCTCCTGCTCCGCCTCTCCGACGGACACCCGCTTCAGCGCGCCGACGCCGGTGGTCAGCCCGTACACGCGCTCGCCGCGGTGAAGCAGCGCCTCGGTCACCTCACGGCCGCGCCGGATCCGGCCCGCCGCCGGTTCCGCCAGCGTCACGCGCCGCCGGCCGCGGGCGACCTCCACGACGTCCTCGATCCGCAGATGGTCGTCCAGCTCGAGGGCCGTCTGCATCGCCTGATCATCATCCATGGCGGTCATCTCGCGTCGACGAACGGGTCGCCCAGCACCTCGTCCCGCACCTCAACGCCGAGTCCGGGGCCGGCCGGCGCGGCCAGCCGCCCGCCGTCGGGAGCCGGCATGCCGGTCGCGTTGTCGGCGGTCACCCACGCGTTGAAGTCGACCGTCGCACCGCGCACGCGCTCGGGCGTGGACAGCGACACGTGCACCATCGCCGCGGTGTCGATCGACGCGCCCCCTGTGTCTTCTACCGTGACAACAAGACCTGCATCGTTGGCCACGTCGCGCAGGAGGGCGGCGGGGGTGATCCCGCCGACGCGCGAGAGCTTGATGGTGATGCCGTCCGCGCTGCCGTCCGCCCGCACGGCGAGCACGTCCTGAAGGATCACGATCGACTCGTCCAGCAGCATCGGCACCCGACACCGGCGGCGTACGACGGCGCACTCCGCGAGGGTCGCGCACGGCTGCTCCAACGAGTGGTCGACATCGCGGGCCATGCCACAGAACCGGATCGCGGCGGCCGTTGTCCAGCCGCCGTTGGCATCGGCCACCAGGAGCACGTCGGGACCCACGGCATCGCGCACGGCCCGCAGGCGGTCGGCGTCCAGGGCGGGGTCGCCGCCCACCTTCACCTGCAGCCGCCGGTACCCCGATCCGGCGAGGCGCGTCGCGAGCGCGGCGGCGTCGGCCGGCGGCATCGGCGGGACCGAGCGGTAGAGCTCCACGGCGTCCCCGAAGCGGCCGCCGAGCGCCTCGCACAGCGGCTGATCGTGCTCCCGCGCCGCGGCGTCCCAGCAGGCCATGTCCAGCGCAGAGCGCACGTAGGGATGGCCGCGCAGCAGCCGGCCCATGCGTTCTGCCAGGGCACGTGGCTGCGCGGCGTCCTGCCCGAGCAGCTGCGGCGCGAGCTCCGCCACGCCGGCGCGCGCACCGGCTGCGAACGCCTCCGAGTAGAACGAGCCGAGCGGCGCCATCTCGCCCCAGCCGGTTACTCCCGAGGCGGTGTCGACCGCGACGACCATCGCATCGAAGCCGTCAGCCGT
Organism: Gaiellales bacterium; assembly: GCA_035695105.1. Taxonomy (GTDB): domain Bacteria; phylum Actinomycetota; class Thermoleophilia; order Gaiellales; family JAICJC01; genus JAICYJ01. The sequence continues at coordinate 52,131 of DASSEV010000015.1, read as the reverse complement.
TCCGCCGGACGTGCCGTACGAACCTCCCACGAACGGCTGCCGGTGGCGGTAGGCGCGGATGGCGGTGATGGCGCTCAATCGCCCAGCTCGGCGCGCCGGCGGCTGACGTAGCCCTCGAGCTGCTCGCGCAGCTCGGGGTCGAGCGGCGGCTGCTCGTAGCGGTCGAGCGCCTCCCGCCAGAGCGTGGACGCCCGGTGCGCAGCGTCGAGCCCGCCCCGGGACTGCCAGCGCTCGAAGTTGTCGGTCGACGAGAGCAGGGGCCGGTAGAAGCAGTCGCGGAAGCGCTCGAGCGTGTGCGCGGCGCCGAAGAAGTGCCCGCCGTACCCCACCTCCTGGTGCGCGTCGAATGCCAGCGATGCCTCGTCGATCTCCATCGGCCGGAACTCCTCCTTCAGCACGCGCAGCATCTCGATGTCGACGATGAACTTCTCGAAGCTCGCCACCAGCCCCGACTCGAGCCATCCGGCGGCGTGCTCGACGTAGTTCGCGCCGGCCAGGAACGCGGGAAGCATCGTGTTCAGGCCCTCGTATGCGGCCTGGGCGTCCGGCGTCTGGCTCGAGGTGAGGAAGCCGCCGCCCGCCCTCCACGGCAGACCGAAGCGCCGTGCGATCTGCCCCGAGGCGAGCAGGCCGAGCGCCGACTCCGGGCCGCCGAATCCGGGCGAGCCCGACTGCATGTCGGTGTGCGACAGGAACGACCCCAGGATCACCGGCGCGCCCGGCCGCACCAGCTGGGTCAGGCACAGGCCGGCGAGCGCCTCGGTGGTCTGCTGCACGAGCGCCGCCGGCGTGGACACCGGCGCCATCGCGCCCATCAGCAGGAACGGCGTGATCACGTTCACCTGGCCGGCCTCGGCGTAGACCATCATCGCCTCGAGCATGCGCGTGTCGAAGCGCAGCGGCGAGTTGGCGTTGACCACAGCGAAGACGCGGGCCTCCGGACGCTCCGGGTCGGTGCCTCCGAACAGCATGTCGGTCATCGCGATCGAGTCGTGTGCCGCCTCCCCGGTGATGACGGCGCCGAGGTAGGGCTTGTCGGTCAGGGTCTGGACGGCGAGCAGCATGTCCAGGTGGCGCGAGTCGAGCGGGCGGTCGTTCGGCTCGCAGCACAGGCCGCCCGGCGTATCGAGCTCGTCGAACACCTGGCTCAGGCGGGCGAGCCGCTCGAAGTCCTCCATCGTCGCCTCGCGCCGCTCGTCGCCCACGCGGACGAACGGCGGCCCCTGCGTGGGGGCGAAGAACATGTGCCGGCCGCCGACGCGGATGGTGCGCTCGGGATTGCGCGCGACCAGGTCGAACTCGGCCGGCGCCTTCGCCACCTGCTCGAGCACGAAGTCGGGGTCGAAGCGGACGACGTTGCCGTCCACCCGCTGTCCGGCCTGCTCGAAGCGCCTGACGGCGTCGTCGTGCAGGAACTCGACGCCGATCTCGGAGATCAGGCGGCGCCAGCCGCCCTCGAAGACGGCCATGGCATCCTCGGAGAGGATCTCGTAGCGGGGCATGCGGTTTTCGAACATCGGGCGGAGAGGCTACCCGGACCCGCGTTATCATCGCGACCCTATGCGCGTTGCGGTCGTGGGACTGGGGACGATGGGGGCGCCGATGGCCCGGCATCTGCTTGCGGCCGGCCACGACGTCACGGTGCACAACCGCACGCGGGAGCGGGAGCAGCCGCTTGCCGACGCCGGCGCCGCGCGCGCTGCCACGCCGGCAGAGGCTGCAGCGAACGCGGACGTGGTGCTCACCTGCGTCTCCGACACGCCCGACCTGGAGCAGGTCCTGCTCGGGCCGGACGGCGTCGCCGGCGGACTGGGGCAGGGCTGCGTTGTCGTCGACTGCTCGACGGTGTCGCCGTCTGCGACAGCTGACTTTGCAGCGCGGCTGGAGGAGCGGGGCCTCGGCCTCGTCGACGCGCCCGTGTCGGGTGGTTCGGAGGGCGCCGAGAAGGGCACGCTGACGATCTTCGTCGGCGGCAGGCCCGATCACGTCGAGGTCGTGCGGCCCGTGCTCGAGGCCTTCGGCTCGCGGATCACCCACCTCGGCCCCAGCGGGTCGGGGCAGATGGCGAAGGCCGTCAATCAGGTGATGATCGCCGGCACGTACGCCACCGTCGGCGAGGGCATCGCGCTCGCCCAGGCGGCCGGATTGCCGCTGCCCGAGCTGCTCGAGGCGTTGTCGGCCGGGGCAGCCGGCTCGTGGGTGTTGTCCAACCGGGCGAACAACATGGTGCAGGACAGCTATCCGCTCGGGTTCAAGGTGTCGCTGCACCGGAAGGACGTGGCCATCGCGCTCGACGAGGCGAGACGGCTCGGCGTCCACCTCGCCGTCTCGGATCTGGTGCTCGAGGAGGAAGACGAGCTGATCGTCGAGGGCTTCGGCGACGAGGACGTGAGCGCCCTCGCGCGCATCGCCAAGCGGCGGCCCCCGAACGGCACATGACGCTGACCGTCCGCCCGATCGAGGGCGAGGAGGAGTTCCGCGAGTTCGCGCGGGTGCACGCGACGGCCTTCGGGCACCGCTGGGAGGGCGACAAGCTCGAGAATGTGATCCTGCCGTGGCTGCCCGGGGTGCACGCGGTCGCCGCCTTCGACGGCGCGACGATGGTCGGCGTCAGCGTCGACCAGCCGTTCGAGATGACGCTGCCCGGCGGACGCATGGCGCCGACGCGCGGCATCACCTGGGTGGGCGTGCTGCCCACCCACCGCGGACGGGGCGCGCTGCGGGCCATGATCGAGCATCAGCACGCCGGCTTTCGCGATCAGGGGCTGGCCTGCTCGGCGCTGTTCGCCTCCGAGACGACGATCTACGGCCGCTTTGGCTACGGCCCGGCGACCGTCGTCGCGACCGAGGCCGAGATCGACACCCGCTTCGGGCGCTTCGCGGTGCCGTTCACCGACTCGGGGTCGGTGGTGATGCTCGACGAGCCCGAGCCGTTCGCCGTCGTGCGGGAGGTGATCGACCGCGCGCGCCCCGCGATTCCGGGCGAGATCGACCGCATGGACGGCGACATCACCGACGGGTTCAAGGTCGCAGACCGTCAGGAGTTCCGCATCGCCCACCGCGACGCGAAGGGCCGGTGGGACGGCTATGCCGCGTACACGATCGACCAGCACTGGGAGCACGAGGCGATCGCCCAGAGCCGGCTGAAGGTGAGCACCCTGCTGACCGCGACAACCGAGGCGCACGCGGCGCTGTGGCGCTACCTGCTCGACATGCGCCTGGTGCGCACGGTCGTCGTCCGCAACCGCCCGCTGGACGATCCCATCCGCTGGCTGCTCGCCGATTGGCGGCACTACCGGGTGCGGCATGTCGGCGACGGGCTGTGGGTTGCGCTGCTCGACGTGCGCGCGGCGCTCGAGGCGCGCGGCTACACGAGCGACGGCGAGGTCGTGCTCGGCGTCGACGGCGAGCGCCACCTGCTCACGGTGAGCGGCGGTGAGGGCCGCTGCGAGCACACCGACCGCGAGCCGGAGATCGAGCTCGGGCGAGCCACGCTCGCGTCCGCCTTCCTGGGCGGCTACCGGCTGCTCGGGCTTCGCGACGGCCTGCGGCTGCGCGAGCTCAGCCCGGGGGCGTGCGTGCGCGCGGACTCGCTGTTTCGTGCCGAACGGGATCCATGGTGCAGCTACAACTTCTGAGGAGGCGCACGTGAGGCGCGTGAACATCCACACCGTCACGCTCGACCGGACGCAGGAGCAGCCGGGGTACCGCTGGGCCGCGGCCGTGCTCGGCCCGCGCATCGGCGCCGCGCAGATGGGCGCGACGCTGTACGAGCTTCCACCCGGGGAGGCGAGCTTCCCGTACCACTACGAGTACGGCTGCGAGGAGTGGCTGCTCGTGGTCACCGGCACGCCCACGCTGCGCGACCCTGAGGGCGAGCACCGGCTCGAGCCGGGCGATCTCGTCTGCTTCGCCGACGGGCCGGCGGGGGCGCACCGGCTGGCCAACGACGGCTCGGATCCGAGCCGCGTGATGCTGTTCTCGACCAAGGGGCGGCCGGCTGTCGTTGTCTTCCCGGACAGCGCCAAGGTGATGGCCTACACCGGCGATGAGCGCGAGGACGTGATCGTCCGGCGGGCCGATGCGGTCGACTACTGGGACGGCGAGGCGTAGGGCAGGACGCCGGCCCGCACGGGCGAGAGCTCGAAGGGCAGCAGCTCCACGGCTCGCTCGTACCGCTGGATCAGGGTGTCCCTGTCAGGACCCGAGAGGGCGACGACGGCCAGGCGGTGGGACCGCGTGTCGTCGTCGTTCTCGCTCAGGCGCTGTCCCTCCCGCACCAGCACCTCGACCTGCGCGCCGGGGATCTCCTCGGTGACGGGCACCGTCGCCGGAACGCTGCGCACGACCGCGTCCTCGTATGTCCGGAGCAGGAAGCTCGCGGCGACGACGCCGTCCCGCGGCGGCGGCAGCACCGGCGTGCCGCCGGCGGCGAGCTCGAGCTGCAGCTCGTAGGTCGACACGCCGTGCACGGCGCGCACGAGCGGCGCGAACTGGGAGGCCATCCGGCCGTTGACCTCGACGATCCACGGCCGTCCGTCCTCGCCGACGAAGAACTCGATGTTGAACACGGACTGGTCGAAGCCGAGGGCGGGCATGAGGCGCGCCGCGATCTCGGCCATCCTCCGCTGCGGTTCGTCGGGCAGTGTGGTCGGGTACTCGAATCGCAGGAAGCTGATGCCGTTTCCGTGCAGCACCGCGTCGGTCACGCCGATCGGCGTCACCCGGCCCTGGCTCATGAAGCCTTCGAACGTGACGAGCCGGCCCGAGAGCAGCTGCTCGGCGATCATGTGCCGGAAGCCCGAGGCCCGCGCGCTCGAAAGGGCGCGGGCGAGCGCCTCGTCGGAGTCCACGGGGTAGGCGTGCTGGGAGAGGTGTCCCTGCACGGGCTTGACGAAGAAGGGGTAGGGGAGAGGCGGATGCTCCGGCGCGCGCTGTGCGTCGAGCGGCGCGAACGGCGGCGTCGCCTCGGGCACCGCCTCGGCCTGGACGCGCCGGCACACGAGCTTGTCGTGGCAGCGCATGAAGGACTCGTAGCCGGGGCCGGGCAGGCCCAGCCTGTCGGCGACGACGACGGCGAGCGCGGCCGTGGAGTCGCTCGAGCCGAACACGCCGTCCACTCCCGGCCCTTCCTCGAAGACGAGGTCGTAGCGGGAGAGCAGCCTGCCGTCCGCGAGGTTGAGCAGATCCCGCCTGGTCGGCGCCACCACCAGCAGCCGCTTCATGCTCGTCAGTCCCTCCAGTGCTGCGAGCGTTTCACCCGTCCGACGTATGACGGGTTCGCGGATGGTAGCGGCCGATATCACGGCTCGCGAGTGATTTGTCCCCAAGCCGTGACGAACCGGTAAAGACCGCCGAGGGCGGTCTTTGAGACCGCCTGGCCGCGAAGCGGCCAGGCTCCATCGCGGTTGCACGGAGATTGTGTGCCAAGACGGCAACCGGCCCTACGGGCTGCGTTGAGACCGCCCGGGGGCAGATGGTTGATTCGACGACGCCGCACGTCTGATCGCCTGACTGTGGATGGTTGCCAACCGTGTGGGGGATGCGACCGCATTCGCGATCTGCGTGATCGCAGATCGCTCATGACCGGTGCAAGCGTTCCGCCTTGCACCTCGTCGCATCGCGGCGTCCTCGGTCGGGCCGATATTCCCGATATCGGCCCTCCCTCGATCCTTGCGCTGCTTGCCTACCGATCGCTCAGACCGCACGGCGCCGTGGAATCAATCAGCTAGCCCCAGACGCGGGCGGCCGCCTCTGCGATCGTCCGCAGCTTGGCCCGCTCGTCCTCGACCGTGATCGCGTTTCCGATCACCGATGTCGCGAACCCGCATTGCGGTGAGATCGCGAGCCGCTCCAGGTCGATGTGCCGGGCCGCCTCGCGCGTGCGCCGCTCCAGTTCGTCCACCGTCTCGCGCCTGCCCGACTTGGTCGTCACCAGGCCGAGCACCACCATCCGGTCGTCCGGCACCTCGCGCAGCGGCTCGAACCCGCCCGACCGCTCGTCGTCGTACTCGAGCAGCAGCCTGCCTGCGCGGACGCCGCGGAACACCCGGGCGGCGATCGGGTCGTAGCCGCCCGACACCAGCCAGCGGCTGCCCTGGTTTCCGCGGCAGAGGTGGAAGCCGAAGCTCACGCCCGGCGCGGCGTCGATGACCGCGTTGTCGAGCTCGATGCCGCGGTCGAGCCAGCGCTCGAGCGACCATCCCTGCGACTCGTAGAACGCCCGTGTCGCCGGGTCGATCAGCAGCGGGTAGTGCGGTGCGTCGAGCTGCAGGTAGACGGCGCCGAGGCGCGCCAGCTCCCGCACCTCGTCGCGCATGATCTCGACCACGTCTTCGAGGAACTCGTCGAGCGTGGGATACGCGTCGCGTGAAACGTCGGGCGACCACAGGTTCGCATACAGGCTCGGGCTGGTGAGCGTGACCTTGGGGATGCGGCTCGTGCGGCCGCGCAGGTAGGTGAGCTCCTCGGCCGCGATGTGACGCCGCCGGCGCAGCGGCTCCTTGACGCCGAGCCGCGGCGGCCGCTCGGTGGCGCGGTCGCCCACCTGCTCGTCGCCGTGCCAGTCGCCCCACAGGTAGGCGTCGAGCGGCACCTCGCCGAAGCCGTCGACGGCGTCGGGCAGGCCGCTCTGGAAGGACAGCCGACGCATCTCGCCGTCCGTGACGACGTCGATGCCGGCCTCCTCCTGCAGCTCGACGGCCGCGTCGACCGCCGCGTCCTCGATCCGCTTGAACTCGGCTGGGCTGAGGTCGCCCCGATCGAGCCGCTCGCGGGCCTCGATCAGCTCCGGCGGCCGCAGCAGGCTGCCGACCACGTCGGTGTGCGCGCGGATCATGGCCGCGGAGCGTATCGCGGCATGTGTGCGGTTGTCCTGCCGGCCGCCTTCCCGGGCGGTACGCTCTGCCGATGACGGTGATGGCGCCCGAGGGGACGGGCGGCACCCTCACACCTCATCAGTGGGTGGGGCTGCTGCACGGTGTCGACCTCGCTCCGGTCCCGATCGAGCGCGGCTCGCCCGTGCAGGTCGCCATGTTCCGCTTCCCCTGGCTGCCTCAGCGGGTCGTCCTGCCGCCGATGGACGCGCACTACATCTCGTTCACGCTCGCCGGCCGCCTGATCATCGAGCGGGAGATGGACGGCCCGCTCGAGCGCTGCGCGTTTCGGCCGGGCATGTCGCTGATCATCCCGGCGGGCCGGGAGTACGCATGGCGATGGAATCGCGGCACCGACGAGCTGCATCTGTACATCTCCCGATCCTGGCTCGCCGAGACCGCCGACGCCGCGGGGCTGGGCGGCCCGCTGCTGCTTCCCAGGTTCGGCTTCGAGGACCGCGTGCTGCACGCGCTCGCGAGCGCGCTGCTGGACGAGCGCCGCAGCGGCGGGCTGGGCGGGTCGCTCTACTCCGCGTCGGTGGCCGACACGATGGCGCTGCGCCTGCTTCGCGATCACTGCTCGGCCGAGCGCATGCCGCAGCCGGTGACGCTCGCACCGGCCAGGCTGCGCCGGGTGCGCGAGCTTGTCGACGAACGTCTCGGCTCGCCGCTCACCGTCGAGGACATGGCGGACGCGGCCGGTCTCAGCCGCGCCCACTTCACCCGATGCTTCCACGCGGCCACCGGGTGCACGCCGTATGGCTATGTGCGTGAGCGGCGCGTCGCCCGTGCGCGCGAGCTGCTGCAGGGATCGGCCCATTCGATCGCCGAGGTGGCGGCCGTCACCGGCTTCCACTCGCAAAGCCACCTCGGCCGCGTGTTCCGCGGCGCGACCGGCATGACGCCGGGCGAGTACCGCCGCCGCATGGCCGGCTGACATCCGTCCCACCGCACGGCCGTGCCAACCGCCGCACGCGCGTGGCAGCGCCCGCCGCCGGGAGGCGCCACCATCTCGCACGTGGACGGCTTCCCGGCGAAGATGTGGGGCGACGAGGAGTACTTCGGGCTCGGATACGAGTTCGATCCGATCTGGTTCCTGACCGACGAGGACCGCGCGCTCGAGCGGGAGATCATCGACGCCTGCCAGCGCGTGATCCGGCCGCTCGCGATCGAGTGCGACCGCACCGGTGCCTATCCCCGGGCGTCCGTCGACGAGCTCGGAAGGCTGCGGCTGCTCGCGATGATCGCCCCCGAGCGGTACGGCTGCCGCGCATCCAGCCACACCCAGGTGCTGATGGCCACCGAGGCGATCGCCCGCTACGGCTGCCCGTCCACGGCGATCATCTTCATGATGCACCTCGTCGCCGTCGCCGGCCTCGTGTTCCGGGCGAAGGGCAATGACGAGATCGAATCCCTGCTGCGCCGCATGGACGCCGAGGCGCTGATCGGCACGGCCTCCTACACCGATCCGGAGACCGGCGGCCACTTCTGGTACCCCAAGACGTCCGGCGCCGAGCGCGTCGAAGCCGGGTGGCACGTCCGCAAGAGCGGCGCCTTCACCACCTCGAGCGGGTTCGCCGACTGGTACCTGACCCAGACCACCAGTCCGGACTTCGACGGCAACTATGCCGACCTGAGCGTGTTCCTGCTCTACGGCGACGAGGTGCAGGGAAGCCCCGGCCGCTGGGACGCCATGGGCATGCACGCCAACCAGTCCGGGCCCGTCACGATCGACGCCGTCATCCCCGAGAACCGGATCGTCGGCTGGCCGGGCGACGGCGCACGTTCGAACGACGAGGCCATCGACCCGCTCGCCTTTCTCATGTATGCCGGCGCCTACAACGGAATCGCCCTGGCTTGCCTGGACGTCGCCCGGCGGCATGCGCTGCGCACGTCCCATGCCCAGTACGGCAGGCGCATCGCAGACTATGCGACGTCCCAGGACGCGTACGGCCGGGCGGTGTGCGAGGCGCAGGCCTCGCGGCTGTTCGCCTACGGCATGGCGCAGGCGCTCGACGCCGCCACGGACGGCGGCGACTGGACCCTCTACGAGTCCGACCCCGACGCGGCGCCCCGGGCGGCCTTCACGTCGTGGGGGCTCGAGGCGAAGGTGCTCGCGGCGGGCCTGGCCTCCCGCGTTTCCGACGCGATGCTGCAGCTCTGCGGCGGGCGAGGGTACACGCGCGCTGCGGAGATCGAGCGGCTGGTGCGGGACGCCAGGGCCGGCTGGGTGATGGCCCCGTCCAACGAGGTGTCGCAGGGGATCGTCGGACGCTGGGCGCTGCTCGGCGCCGATGCCGTCGACTGGTGGAACCAGAAGGTGGATGAGCGCGCGCTGCGCAACGAGCTGGGGAAGCTCGACGACGACGAGAAGCGGCGGCTGGTCGAGGAGCTCGAGGCCGAGCTCGACCGGGCCGGCGCGTGAGGAGAGGAGACACCATGGAGACCATCCTTCCGCCCAGATCCGAGGACGTCACGTTCGACCCGCCGGTGCTGGGCCACCTCGGCATGAAGCCGGAGCTGGTCGTGCGCGAGCCGTCGGATGAGCGGGTCTGGGTCGAGATCGAGCCCAACGTGTGGTTCCGCCCGCTGTTCTTCGACATGAACAGCGGATCGCACGGCGAGGTGCTGCGCGTCCGCCGCGGCGGCGTCCTCAGCAGGCACCGCCACCCCTCCCCGGTGCACGGCTTCGTCATCAAGGGCAGCTGGCACTACCTCGAGCACACCTGGGCCGCGACCGAGGGCAGCTACGTGTTCGAGCCGCCCGGTGAGATCCACACCCTCACCGTCGACGAGGGCTGTCCGGAGATGCAGACCGTGTTCATCATCTGCGGTCCGGTGCTCTACATCGACGACCAGGACAGTGTCGTTCACGTCGAGGATAACGTCGGCCTGATCGAGCTGTGCAAGTCCACGTACGAGGCGAACGGGCTCGGCGCCGGGTACGTCGATCAGTTCATCCGCTGATCGGTTGCCGGCGGGTCGGGGCGGATCCCGGCCAGCCGCTTGACGACATCGAGCCCATCCGCGCTTCCGCGCCAGTTGCGCGCCAGGGCCTCCGTGCCCGACCGGCGCACGACCGACCGCACCACCCAGGCGACCAGGATCGCGTCGTCCGCCCATCCGATCACGGGGAACACGTCCGGCACGATGTCGATCGGCACCGCCAGGTAGAACAGAACCAGCCACAGCCGCAGGCGGATCGTCCAGGGTAGCGACTCGTCCTGCGCGATCGCCCCCAGCATCAGCAGCAGGTCAGGCAGGATGCGCACCGCCTCGCGCAGGTCGGTGCGCGGGCGGAGGATCAGCATCGCGCCGACGAAGAACACCCAGAGGATCGCCAGGCTGGCCAGGACTGCGATGATCAGCGTCAGCGTCAGCATCAGCCGACGCGCCAGCGCTCGAGCGCCTCGAGGTCGGGCTCGACGCCGAGCCCGGGCCCCGGCGGCGGAGCCACCGTCCCGTCCGCCGCGATCTCCAGCATTCGGGGCAGCATCCAGTCGCGGCGCTCGGCCGACCATGCCGGCGGGTCGTACGGCACCTCCACGAACCGGCCGTTCGAGAAGGCGCAGGCGGCATGGAGGTTGGCCACCAGGCCGTACCCGTTCGACCATGTGTGCGGGGACCAGATCCGTCCCAGGCGCTCGGCCAGCGCGGCGATCCGGCGGCAGCCTGCGATGCCCCCGCAGAACAGCACGTCGCACTGGATCACGGCCACGCCGCCGCGCTCCAGCAGGTCGCGGGCCTCGTGCTCCTGGCGCACCATCTCGCCGGCGGCGATCGGGATCGACGTGACGGCCGCCAGCGCCGCGTAGCCCTCGACGTCCGCCGTGTGCAGGGGCTCCTCCAGCCAGTGGATGCGGAGCGGCTCCAGCGCGTCCGCGCAGCGGCGGGCAGTGTCGACGTCCCACCGCGGGGAGATGTCCCCGGGCATACGCCACCCCTGGTTGGCGTCGACCATGATCTCGATCTCGTCGCCGGCTGCGGCTCGCACCGCCTCGACCACCCGCACGTCGTCTCGCCAGTCGGCGTGGTGGAACCGGATCTTCAGCGCCCGCAGGCCGGCGTCGCGCAGCGCCACCGCCCGGCGCGCGCGCTCCTGCGGCTCTGCCAGCTCACCGGTCGAGGCATAGGCGGCCAGCCGCTCCTGGCGGCCTCCCGCCAGCTGCCGCACCGGCGTACCGGACGCGCGTCCGGCGAGGTCCCAACAGGCGATCTCGACCGCCCAGGGCCGCCCGCCGTGGAAGTCGACCGTCTCGCATACCCGCTGCACCGTGTCCGTGTCGGTCGGATCGACCTCGGCCAGCAGCCGCTCCAGCAGGTTCCGGTCGGGCAGCCCGTCCCCGCCGCTCGCGAAGCCGCGCGTGCCGTCGTCGGCCGTGACGATGACGAGCGTCGCCTCCTGGGACGCCCGCGGCACCGGATCCCACGCCGCCCGGAACGGCGGATCGAACGGATGGCGATAGGTGCGCGTCTCGATCGAGACGACGCGCATCAGGATCCGCCGTAGAACTGATTTCGCGCCGCGTCACGCCCCTCTGCGATCGCTCGGACGGACGCCGCCGGGGCACCCGCGAGCGCGTCGTCGATCGAGTCTCGTGTGGCAACGCGCGCTGCGATCCTGCACGCGGTCTCGTCGTGCGCCTCGGGATCGACCCAGGCAGCCACGAGCAGCACCAGCTCGCCGGCGAGCTCGGCCGGTACCGTGCCGTCCGCGACGGCGTCCATCACGCCCTGGCCGATGCCGAGCTGCGCGGCGCCCCAGGTGATCAGCTGATGCCGCTCCTCGACGGCGGGCGCCTTGTTGGTCATGATCGTGATCGGACGCACCGCGTTGCCGGCGCCCAGACAGACGACGACCGGCGCGTGTCCGGGCCGTGGATTTGCGAGCGCAGACAACGCCGCCGCGGCCGTCACGGAGCCCCGCCGCCCGATCGCCAGGTTGATGTGGCTGCCGTTGGGCACGTCGCCGGCCCAGGCCTCGCCGATCCGTCCGTCCCAGTCGTCCAGGTCGATCATGCTGCAGCTCCCGTCATGTCGAGCACGGCCCGAAGCGCCGACCCGGATTTCAGCAGGCCGAACGCCTCGTCGATGCGGTCGAGCGGCAACCTATGCGAGATCAGCCGGTCGAGCGGCAGGCGGCCATGCCGGTAGGCGTCGAGGATCACGAGGAAGTCGCGCTCAGGGCGGGCCGAGCCGTAGAGCGCGCCGATCACCCGGCGTTCCATGCGCGGGATCGTCAACGCAGGCAACGGCAGCACGGCGTCCTCACGGGGGATGCCGATGCACACGGCGGCGCCGCGCCTGCGGGTCGCGAGGAACGCCGACAGCATGGCTTCCGCCCGGCCCGTGGCCTCGAACGCGAAGTCGACGCCGCCGCCGGTCGCCGCCTGCACCGCCTCCGCCGTTGCCTCGGGCGTGCCGGCCCATTCGACGGCGGCCGTGGCGCCCAGCTCGAGCGCCGCCTCGAGCTTGGCCCCGTCGACGTCCACCGCCACGATCGGCGAGGCGGACACCGCCGCGAGCCCGATCACGGCCGAGAGGCCGACTCCGCCGCAGCCGAACACCGCCGCCCGCTGGCCGGGCCGGACGCCGGCCGATCGCCAGACGGCGCAGATGCCTGTCGTGACGGCGCACCCCACCAGCCCGGCGATCTCGAGCGGCACATCGGCAGGGATGCGGACGCATGAGCGCTCCGGCACCACCGCGTGCTCCGCGAACGACGACAGGAACGAGTAGTGGTACACGGGCTCGCCATCACGCGAGAGGCGCGTCGTCCCGTCGAGCAACGTCCCCCGCGCCATCATCGGCCAGGCGGTGCCGCAGAGATGGGGGAGATCGTCGAGGCACTCCGCGCAGTGCCCGCAGGACGGAGCCCAGGAGAGCGCGACGTGGTCGCCGGGCGCAACCCGCGTCACGCCCTCGCCGACCCGCTCCACGACGCCGCCGCCCTCGTGGCCGAGCACGGCCGGGCACGGCGTCTCGGCGGTGCCGTCGATGGCGTTCATGTCGGAATGGCAGACGCCGCTCGCGTGGATGCGCACCAGCACCTCGCCCGGCCCGGGAGGGGCCAGCTCGAGCTCGGTGACGATGAGCGGCGCGCCGACCCGCTCGAGCACCGCGGCGCGAGTGATCACTCGGCGGGCGCCGTTTCGTCGTCCGAGGCGGGCTGTTCGATGGCCGAGACCGGATCCTCGGCCACGAGCGGCTCTTCGGCGGCGACGGTTTCGCTCGCCGCGACCGGCTCCGCGGCCGTCACCGGCTCGGTCGCCACGACCGCGCCGGCGCCCGCTGCCCGCGGCGCATCCGTCGCGGCCGGCTCGCCAGGCTCCTTCTGCAGGCGCCGCAGCTCGTCGATGGGGATGTGGCAGCGGATCTGGTGCCCCGGCTCGACCTCGGCCAGCGGCGGCTCCGTGTTCACGCAGATGTCGCCGAGGAAGCGCGGGCACCGCGTGTGGAACACGCACCCGGACGGAGGATTGGCGACGCTCGGCACCTCGCCGGACAGCCGGATCCGCTCGCGCTCGCCACCCAGCGTCGGCACCGCCGACAGCAGGGCCTCGGTGTAGGGGTGATGCGGCCCGTCGAACACCACCTCGGCCGGGCCCAGCTCCATCAGACGGCCGAGGTACATCACGGCGATGCGGTCGGACAGGTAGCGGACGACGCCGAGGTCGTGCGAGATGAACAGGTACGACACGTGCTGGTTCCGCTGGAGCTCGACGAGGAGGTTGAGGATCGCAGCCTGCACCGACACGTCGAGTGCGCTCGTGGGCTCGTCGCAGACCACCACCTTGGGATCGCCCGCGAACGCGCGCGCGATGGCGACGCGCTGCTTGAGCCCACCGGAGAGGGCCGTGGGCCGCACGGAAAGGTGCCGCTCGCGCAGGCGGACGCTCTCGGCGAGCTCGTGCAGCCGCTCCTCGCGGGCCTTGCCGTGCAGTCCGGAGAGCCGGGTCAGCGCGCGGCCGATCAGCCGGCGCACGGTGTGGCTGCGGTTGAGGGCGCTGTCGGGGTTCTGGAAGACGATCTGGAGCGCAGCCTGCTCGTCGTCGCCGCGCCCGCCCACGTGCCCGGCGAGCGGATGCCCGTCCAGCTCGATCGAGCCGCCCTCGTCGGGCCCGACGATGCCGAGGATGGTCTTGGCAAGCGTGGTCTTGCCGCTTCCCGACTCGCCCACCAGGCCGACGGTCTCGCCCGGCCAGATGTCCACGGTCACGCCGTCCAGCACCTGCACCGCCGTGCCGCCGCCGCGGAACGTCTTCGCGACGTTGTCGGCGCGAAGCAGCGGCGCGTCCCCCCGTCCTGCGGCAGCCGCCGCAGGCAGCTCGGCCGGCGTCGTGCGCGGCATGTCCTGTGCGTCCGCCCAGTGGTAGCAGCGGGTGACATGGCCGGGCGCGACCTCCACCGGCGGTGGCGCCGCGGCATGGCACTCGTCCGTGGCCAGCGGGCACCGGTCGGAGAAGACGCAGCCCTGCAGGAAGGCACCGGGGAGGGGAAGGAAGCCGGGAATGGTGTCCAGCCGGCCGTGATCCTTGCGGTGGCCGCGTGCGGGAATGCAGCGGAGCAGGCCGACGGTGTACGGGTGGCGCGGATTGCGCAGCACCTCCATCGAGCTGCCCTCCTCGACCAGCTCACCCGCGTACAGGACGCCGATGCGGTCGCACATGGTCGAGATCATCCCCAGGTCGTGCGAGATGAAGAGCACCGCGGTCTCGTACTCCTCCCGCAGCTTGGCGACCAGGTCGAGCACCTCGGCCTCCACGGTCGCGTCGAGCGCGGTGGTCGGCTCGTCAAGGATCAGCAGCGTCGGGTTCGAGGCGAGCGCCATCGCGATCACCACGCGCTGCTGCATGCCGCCCGAGAGCTGGTGGGGGTAGCGGTCGGCGACGCGCTCGACGTCGGCGATCTGCACCTTCCGCAGCATCGCGAGCATCTCCTCGCGCGCGTCCTTTCCCGAGCGGCCAAGAACCTCGAACACCTCCGTGACCTGGCGGCCGACCCGGATCGACGGGTTGAGCGCACGGCTCGGATCCTGGTAGACCATCGACACCGACCGGGCACGCAGCGTGCGGAGCTCGCCGGCGGGCATGGCGGTCAGGTCGCGCCCGTCGATGGTGATCGAGCCGCTCCTGATGCGCCCGTTGCCCGGGAGGTAGCGGACGACCGCCTGGGCGACGGTCGACTTCCCGCAGCCCGACTCACCGACCAGGCCGTAGCTCTCGCCCCGGCCGATCGAGAAGGAGATCCCGCGCAGGACCTGGCGGTCGATGCCACGGACACGGTAGGCGACGTCGAGGTCGTCGACCTGGAGCGCGGGCACGGTCGTCGGCGGCGCCTCGGGGACGGGCTGGGCGCTCACTGGGTGACCGCCCGCTGCAGACCGTCGGCGATCAGGTTGACGGCGACGACCAGCGACGCGATGGCGACGGCCGGCGCGAGCGATTCCCACCAGAACCCGGCCGAGATCAGCGCGTAGGCGTCGTTGATCTGCGCGCCCCAGTCGGGCGACGGCGGCTGCGGCCCGAAGCCCAGGAACGAGAGCGTGGCGACCGCGAAGATGGCGTAGCCGAGCCGCACGGTGAACTCGACCATGATCGGCGGCAGCACGTTCGGCATCACTTCCTGGAACAGGATGTACGTCGAGCGCTCACCGCGGAGCTGCGCGGCCGTCACGTACTCCTGCTCGCGCTCGGTGAGCACCGCAGCGCGGACGGTGCGGGCGATGATCGGCGAGAACACCAGGCCGATGACCACGATCAGCGCCGCGTTGGACGTGCCGGTGGCCGCCAGCACGGTCAGTGCGACGATGACGAGCGGCAGCGCCAGCACCGCCTCCACCAGGCGGCTGAGGACGTCGTCGACGAGCCCGCGGAAGTAGCCCATCGTCAGTCCCAGGGCGGTGCCCAGGATCGTGCCGAGCAGGGTCGCGAGCGGAGCGACGACGAGGATGTTGCGGGCCCCGACGATCACCCGGGAGAACACGTCGCGGCCGAGCGCGTCGGTGCCGGCCCAGTGGGTCGAGTCCGGACGCGTGTTGTGCTTCAGCAGGTCCTGCTGGTAGGCGTCGTGCGGCGCGAGATGCGACCCGAACAGCGCGCAGATGATCCAGAACAGCAGGATCACGGCGCCGACCCACACCGTCTTCGACTTGAGGATCAGTCGCAGCGTCTCGCGGCGAGCCTGGGCGGGCGTCTCGGCGACCGGCTGCAGGACGCCGGGGTTGTTGCTCTCGGCCGCCGTGGCGCTCAGGACGCGTCACTCCCCAGCCGGATCCGCGGGTTCAGCGCCGCGGACAGGATATCGGCGGTGAGCGTGGCAAGCAGGTACACGATTCCGACGAGAAGCACGGTCGACTCGAGCACCGGGTAGTCCTTCTGGTGCGCGGCGTTGAAGAGCAGCTGGCCGACGCCGTTGTAGTTGAACAGCCGCTCGACCACGACCAGGCCGCCGATCAGGTACCCGGTCTGCGTGGCCACGACCGCGATCGTCGGCAGGAGCGAGTTGCGCAGCACGTGCCGGTAGATGACGGCACGCCGCGGCAGACCCTTCAGGTACGCGGTGCGCGTGTAGTCGGAGTGGAGCACCTCGACGGTGCCGGCCCGGGTGATGCGGGCGATGTACCCGAAGAGCACGAGGGTCAGGGCCATGGCGGGAAGCAGCAGGTACTTGATCTGCTCCACGCCGCTCGTTCCCGGGGGCCACGAAGCCGAGACCGGCAGCCACCCGAGCCAGAGCGCGAAGATCGACAGCAGGACGATGCCGCCGACGAACTCCGGCATCACGGCCGCCGACAGACCTCCGACCGTGATCACACGGTCGACCCACTTCCCCTCGTTGAGCGCCGAGGCCACGCCGCCGAAGATGCCCAGCGGCACGACCAGGATGAAGGCGAGGATCGCCAGCTTCAGTGAGTTCCCGAGCGCCTCCCGCAGCATGTCGGACACGGGCCGCTTCTGGGCGTAGGACTCGCCCAGGTCGCCGTGCAGCACGCCGCTGATCCACGAGCGGTACTGGGTGATGATCGGCCGGTCGGTGCCGAGCTCGTGGTTGATCGCCTTCACCGTTGCCTCGCTGGCGAACGGGCCGGCGATCGCCCTGCCCGGATTCCCGGGCAGGACGGTCGTGCTCCAGAACACGATCACCGACAGCAGGAACAGCGTGACGAGGCCGAGCCCCAGGCGTTTCAGGATGAAGCGGATCATTGGGCGCTAGCCCGGGTGTCTGGTGAACGTCGTCGTCAGGCCACCGACATCTGGTCGGTCCACGTCTGCCCCATGGCCGTTGCCCGCAGGCCGGAGAGGCCGGCGCGCGTGGCCGAGAGGTAGTTGTAGAAGTAGGCGTAGATGATCGGCGTCTCGTCCAGCAGCAGTGTCTGGATCTGCTTCGCGTAGCTGCGCTGGCTCTGCAGGTCGACCGCTGCGATGTACTGCTTGACGAGGCCGTCGTACTGCGGGTTCTTGAAGTGGGCGGCGTTCCAGGTGCCGTCCGACATCAGCGGCGCCGAGAGGAACACGTTCGGCACGCCGCGGTGGCCGTAGTCGACCAGGCTCATGATCGAGTCCAGCCACGGCGACTTGCCGTACACGGCGTCGCCGTAGTAGGTCGTGCCGTCCTCGACCGACAGCTTGATGTTGACGCCGATCTTGCTGGCCGCCTCCACCACGATCTGGGCGTACTGCGGCACCTCCTGCGTCTGGATCGCGACCAGCTCGGTCGAGAACCCACCGGACTGGCCGGCCTGCGAGAGCAGCGACTTGGCCTGGTCGAGGTTGATGTTCCGCTGCGGCACCGAGGTGTCGGTCTGCGGGAACACCGGTGCGAACGGCGAGTCGTTGCCGAGGTCCGACTTGCCCTGGAACAGGCCCTGCACGATCTGGTTTCGGTCGAGCGTGAGGGCGACCGCCTGGCGGACGCGCTTGTCGTTGAACGGCGGCTTGTCGCACCGCATCGAGAGCTCGCGGTGCGTCGAGGCGCGGACGGAGATGATGTGGTAGTTCGGATCGTTCAGGATCGCCTGGGCGCCCGAGACCGTGACCTGCTGGACGACGTCGACCTGGTTGCCCTGCAGCGCGAGCACCTGCGATGCCTCGTCGGGCGACAGGGTCACCTGCAGGGTGTCGGGGAGGGCCTTCTTGCCCCAGTACTGGTCGTTGCGGACGAAGGTCGCGGACTGACCGGCGCTGTAGGCCGTGTTCTTCCACGGGCCGGTGCCGGGCCAGGTCTTGTCGAAGCCGCCGGTGTAGCTCGCGGGCAGGATGATCGCGTTGTAGTTGTCGCTCGAGAGGTAGTAGGGGAAGGAGCCGTTCGGCGCGTCGAGCGTGAACTCGACCGTCTGGGCATCCGTCGCCTTCGCGCTGTTCTTGCTGAGCACGCCGGTGAACGCGGACAGGGCGTTCGACTTGTTGGCGGGGTCGGATAGGCGGTTGATCGAGGCGGCGACGTCGTTCGCCGTCATCGGCGTGCCGTCGTTGAACGTCACGCCCTGGCGGATCTTGAACGTCCAGACGCTGGCGTCGCTGTTGGGCGACCAGCTGGTCGCGAGCCACGGCGTCAGCTGCTGGTTCTCGTCGACGCAGAGGAACTCACCGGTCATCGCGATCATGGCCAGGCTGCCGACGTCGGCGGAGAGGACGGGGTCGACCTCGGTGGTCGGCTTCAGCACCGATAGGCGCAGCGTGCCACCGGCCTTGCCGCCGCCCCCGCTGCTGCTCACGGCGCCGCTGCTCGACGAGCCGCTGGAGCCGCCGCACGCGGTGACGATGGCGGAGAGCAGCGGGACGGACATGCCGACGACGGCGCCGCGGCGGAAGAACTCGCGCCGGTCGATCCGGCCGGCCATGAACTCGTCGATGACGTGGTTCTCGATGTCGTTTCGGCGGCTGCGGATGCGGCCAAGGGCACGATTCATGTCGCGCACGGCGACCTCCAGTCGTTGTCTGCGGGGAAGCGTCGGCAGAAAAGGGGGTTATCCCACGCCCGCAGCGGCAGGTCAAGCCGCGCGACCGGCGGCGGAACGCCGGTCACAGGTAGGCTGCCGCGATGCGCGCCATCGTCTTCACGGGTGCCGGCGGTGCCGAGGTGATGTCGCTCGAGGAGCGGCCCGATCCGCGGCCCGGCTCGGACGAGGTGCTGGTGGAGGCGTCGTTCTCCGGCGTCAACCCGGCCGACGTCAACCAGCGAGCGGGCAACTATCCGGCCCCTCCGGGGTCGCCGGTGGACGTGCCCGGCCTGGAGGTCTCGGGCACCGTGGCCGAGGTGGGGGAGAACGTTCATGACTGGCGGCCCGGCGACCGGGTGTTCGGCCTGGTCGGCGGCGGCGGGCTGGCCGACCGGGTGCGCGTGAACGCGCGGCATGTCGCGCGGGTGCCGGACGCGCTCGACGACCGGCTCGCTGCGGCCGTGCCGGAGGCGTTCATCACCGCGCACGACGCGGTGTTCACGCAGGCGGCGGTGCGTCCCGGCGAGCGGCTGCTGGTGAACGGCGCGAACGGGGCGGTCGGCCTGGCCGCGGTGCAGATGGCGCTCGTGACCGGCGTGCGGGTGCTGGCGAACGTGCGGTCGGACTCCGCGGCGGAGCGCCTGCGGGCGATGGGCGCCGACGTCGTCGCCCTGGGCGAGGCGCGTGAGGTCGATGTGGTGCTCGAGCTCGTGGGCGCGCCGAACATCGATGGCGATCTCGCGGCGCTTGCGCCGAAGGGGCGCATCGTCATCGTCAGCACGGCCGGCGGCTCGAGGGTCGAGCTGTCGCTGGGCGCCCTGATGGGCCGGCGGGCGACGATGATCGGCACGCTGCTTCGCGCGCGCCCGCTGGAGCAGAAGGCGGCGGCGGTGCAGGCCTTCGCGCGACAGATCGTGCCGCTGCTGGAGTCGGGGGCGATCGTGCCGGTGGTGGACAGGGTGTTCCCGGCCGAGCAGGCCGCGGAGGCGTTCGACCATCTCCAGCAGCCGGGAAAGTTCGGCAAGGTGTTGCTGTCTTGGTAGTCGTCAGCCGACTCGGCTGAGCCGGACAACCGTCACAATTCCGTCACAGCCGCGTGTCGACCACCCGGTCGGGCTTTGACTCCAATAATTGGGTTCTGAAGCGGCGCCGCTCAACCAGGCGGCGAACCTGTCACAAATGGGTGCCAAAGGCGCAACGCCGGTCTCCTCGGGCTTTGACTCCAATAATTGGGTCGCCGGATTGCGGTATTGACGGCAGAGCGGGCGTCGTGCAGCCCTGGCCGGCCACGCCGCACCAGCGCATCGCCGCCACCGCCAGCGCCTGTGCGCACTGGACGAGATCGTCCACGGGCACGCTTTCGTCGGTCGTGTGTGCCAGGTTCAGATCGCCCGGCCCGAAGCAGATCGCCGGAGTCCCGGCCAGGATGAACGAGGCGCCGTCGTGCCACGAGTCCATGCCCGTGATCCTCCCGCTGCGCCCGATCGCGGCTGACGCGGCCTGCATGGTCTCGACCATCGGGTGATCCTCCGGGATCTCGGCGGCCGGTACGCCGGGAGTCCAGACGACCTCGGGCGGATGCTCCGCCAGCCAGGGATCCGCCGCCGCGGCCCGTGCGATCCAGTCCTCGATCTCCCGCTGGGCGGGCCTTCCCCAGCCGTCGGCGTCGGCCTGTGCCGGGAGGTGGGCGACGTGGTAGGTCAGCTCGGCGCGCGCCGGGTACGTCACCGACCACTCGCCGCTTCGCACCACGCAGGGGATGATGTCGCCGGTCGAGAGGTGCGGGTGACGGCCGTCCCGCCGGCCCCGCCACTCCTCCTGCAGCCGCCGCAGCGCATCGACCACCACGAGCGACTTCTCGAACGCGTTCACCGCGCCGCCGGCCAGCCTGTGCGGCTGCGAGACACCGGAATGCCCCGGCCGGCCCTCGACCACGATCGTCGGGATCAGGCTCCCCCGGCACGCCACCCAGGTGTCCAGCCCCGATGGCTCCGTGACGATGCACGCGTCGGCCGCGACGCCGTGCGCGACCGCCGCCAGGGCGCCCGCGCCCCACGACTCCTCGTCCGTCACCGTGCAGACCGTCAGGTCGCCCAGCAGCGAGACGCCCTCACGGGCGAGCACCTCGGCCGCGAACGCCATCGCCGCGCACCCGCCCTTCATGTCGCAGGCGCCGCGGCCGTACAGCCGTCCGTCGCGCACCTCGGCTCGGTTCGGGTGGCTCGTCCACGCCTCCACGGGGCTCGCCTCGACCACGTCGATGTGGCCATTGAAGATCAGGCTGCGCCCGCCGCCCGATCCGGCGAACCGGGCGGCCAGCTGCGGCCGGCCGTCGAACTCGATGCCCTCCGGGATCTGCGGCCCCGGCGGCGTCTCGGCCGGCGGCGGCTCCCAGATGTCGACCTGCGCGCCGTGTGCGGCCAGCCGGTCGCCGAGATGCTGCTGAAGCGCCGCCTCGTCCCGGGCCGGGTCTCCCAGCACCCGCGCCGTCGTGTCGAACCCGACCAGGTCGCTCAGCAGCGCCACCAGCTCGTCGCGCCCCGCCGCGATCGCCTCGACCACCCGCCGCTCACGAGCGTCCAGGCCGGTCACAGCTTCTTCCCCGGGTTCAGGAGCCCCTTCGGGTCGAGCGCAGCCTTGATCGCGCGGTGCGCCGCGACCGCCTCGGGCGGCCACTGGTCGCTCAGCCTGCCCGACTTCACCAACCCGAGGCCGTGCTCCGCGGAGATCGTGCCGCCCAGCGCCACCGCCAGCGCGAGCAGCTCCTCCCGCGCCGCCATGGCCGCCGCAAACCGCTCGCGGTCGGCGGGATCGGCCAGGAAGCTGGAGTGCATGTTGCCGTCGCCGGCGTGGCCGAAGCTCAGCCCGGTCAGCCCGTGGCGCCGTCCGATCTCCGGCACCGCCTCCACCAGGTCGGCCAGCCGGTCGAGCGGCACCGCCACGTCCTCGGACAGCTTCCCGCCCTCGACCGCCGCGAGCCGGAACGACAGGTCGTCACGCCAGCGCCACGCGGCCACTGGGTCGGCCACCTCGGCCGTCGACACCGATCCCTCCGCCAGCGCCTCGACCAGGGCGTCGCGCCGCTCGCTCGCCTCGCGCGCGCTCCCGTCAGCCTCGGCGAGCAGCAGCGCCCCGGGTGGAAGCTCGCCGGGGAACCCGCCTCCGCCCAGGCGCGCGGCCGCCTCGTCCAGCAGCTCGATCGCGGCCGCCTCGATGCCGCTTCCGAGCACCCGCTCGACGGCCTCGCACGCCGCCCGGTCGCTCGCGTAGACGCCGGCCACCACGTGTCGTGCCTCGGGCGCGGGCACCAGCCGCAGCGTCGCGGCGGTCACCACGCCGAGCGTCCCCTCCGAGCCGGTCAGCAGCCCGATCAGGTCGTACCCCGCCACGTCCTTCCTGGCGGCGCCGCCCAGCCGCACCAGGCGGCCCGGCGCCAGCACCGCCTCGAGCCCCGTCACCCAGCGGCGCGTCACCCCGTAGCGGAAGGCGTGCGGGCCGCCCGCGTTGGTCGCGACGTTGCCGCCGATCTGCGACTGCTCCGACGCGCCCGGGTCGGGCGGGAACATCAGCCCGCTCCCCGCCGCCAGCTCGTGCAGACGTCCCGTCGTCACGCCGGCCTCGACCTCGATCCGCCAGAGCAGCGGATCGAAGCTGCGCACGCGGTTCAGCCGCTCCAGGCTGAGCACGACGCCGCCGTCAGGCACCGCGCCACCCGAGACGCCCGTGCCGCCTCCCCGCGGGGTGATCGCGACGTCGCGCTCGTAGCATGCGGCCACCACCGCGGCCGTCTCCTCCGCCGTGCCGGGGAGCACTGCGGCAACCGCCGTGCCGCGCAGCCCGCGTCCGGTCTCGTCGGACAGGTACTGCGCCGGCGGCGGCGCCAGGACGTGCTCCTCGCCGACCACGCCGCCCAGGGCGGCGAGGATCGGTGACGTCTGCTGCACGGCCATCGGGCCGGTCACACTACCGCGGCGCGGCGGTGCTTCGCCTCGTCACCAGCTCTGGCGCCAGCACCGTCTCCGCCGCCGGGCGGCCGTCGATCGCCTCGGTCAGCATCTCCACCGCGGCCTCCGCGGCCCGCGGCGTGTCCCAGCCGACCACCGTCAGAGGCGGATCGAGCAGGGGAGCGACCGGTATGTCGTCGAAGCCGACAACGCTGAGCTCCGTCGGCACCTCGATCCCGCGGTCACGGCAGGCCGCGTACACACCGCAGGCAACCGTGTCCGACAACGCGAACACGGCCGTCGGCCGGTCGCGCGCGCCCAGGATCCGCATCGCCGCCACGTGCGCCTCGTCGATCGAGTATCCGCAGCGGACGCGACGCAGCCCCGCGCGCCGCGGAGTGGCATGGGGAGCCCCGCCCAGCGCGGTGATCCGCCGGTGACCGAGCTGCGTGAGGTGATCGAGCGCCATCGCGATGCCGCGCGCCGAGTCGAAGCGGATCGCGCCGGCCGGTGCCGGCAGCCGCTCGTTCACCGATACGGTCGGCGTGGCGGCGGCAACGTCCCGCCAGCCCGGCGCCGACGGGTCGATGGGCAGGATGATCAGCCCGTCGACCCGCTGGTCCGCGAGATCACGAGCCAGCGCCACCTCCTCGCCGGCCTCGCCCGCGGCATCGGCGAGCACCATGCGCAGCCCATGGCTGCGAAGCGCCTGCTGCATGCCCGCCACGAACTGCTGGTGCCAGAGGTCGGCAAGGCTGCCGCCGACGACGCCGACCAGCTGCGTCCGGCCGCCGCGCAGCGCGCGGGCGATCGGGTCGGTGCGGAAGCCGATGCGCTCTGCCGCTGCGCGCACCCGCTCCTCGGTTGCCGCCGACACCCGCTGGCCGCGGAGCGCGTACGAGACGCCCGCCTGGGACAGGCCCGTGATCTCGGAGAGCTCGCGGAGGGTCGCGCGCTTGCGTTCGGCCGGGCGCCTTGGCACAATCGCATGTTAATCGTTTCACCAGACATGCGCATCGATCTGCACCAACACCTGTGGCCCGAGCAGCTCGTCGATGCGCTGCGCCGGCGCACCGCGCCGCCGGCGCTGGAGGGCCGGAACGGCGCCACCGTGCTCCGGCTCCAGCACGAGCCGGACTGCGAGGTCGATCTCACCCGGCACCGGACCGACGTGCGAATCGCGGCGCTGGACGAGGCCGGCATCGACCGGGCGGTCGTCTCGCTGTCGACGCCGCTCGGCATCGAGGCGCTGCCGGCGGCCGAGTCCGCGGAGCTGATCGCCGCCTACCACGACGGCGTGGCCGAGGCCGCGGACCGCTCCGGCGGGCGCATCGCCGGCTGGGCGGCCGTGCCGCTGGCGGAGGACGACGCAGGAGCCGGCACCGTTGCAGCCGCACTCGACCGCGGGTTCGTCGGCGTCTCGCTCCCCAGCGCCGCCCTCGCCGGCCGGGACGCGATCGACCGCCTGGCGCCGCTGCTCCTCCTGCTGGAGCGCCGCGGTGCGCCGGCGTTCGTCCATCCCGGGCCGGCGCCGGGCACGGCGCCGTATGCGCGCACCGCCGGGATGCCCGACTGGTGGCCCAACCTCGGCGTGTACCCGGGCCTCAGCATCGCCGCCTACTTCGCCTGGCGGGCCGTCGGTGCCGCGCGGTGGCCGCGCCTGCGAATCTGCTTCGCGATCATGGGTGGCGCCGGCCCGTTCCTGGAGGAGCGCTGGCGGGCGTTCAGCGGGGAGCGCGGCACGATCGACCGCAACGTGTTCCTGGACACCGCCTCGTGCGGACGGCTCGCCCTCGAGTGCGCGCTGGCCAGCTACGGGGTCGAGCAGGTGGTGTTCGGAACCGATATTCCAGTCATCGGCGCCGGCGCCGTCAGCCGTGCGCTGGCGGAGCTGGGCCCGGCCGTGGTGGAGGCGGTCACCGCGTCGAACCCGCTCCGGCTTCTCGAACCGAGGGAGTGATCATGGGCGACGTCAGCGACCTGCAGCAGTTCTTCGCCGAGCGGATCGGCGACCGGGATCTCGAGCCCGAGGAGATCGAGCGCCTGGCCGGTGAGCTTGCGGGCCGGCCCGAGCTGTGGCGCGACGATGTGCGCCACAGCGATGACGAGCGGATCTACGTCCAGCTGCACCGCGACCATCACCTCGACGCCTGGCTGATCTGCTGGACGGGTACGCAGGACACAGGCCTCCACGACCACGACCTCTCGAGCGGCGCCGTCCACGTCGTCGACGGCGCGCTCGACGAGGACCGGCTGCGCATGGCCGGCGGCATCGCCACGACGCGGTACGAGGCGGGCGGCTCGTTCAACTTCGACGCGTCGCGCATCCACGACGTCCGGAACGCGGAGGGCCACACGACGGTGTCGCTGCACCTGTACTCGCCTCCGATCTGGCGTATGGGCTACTACGAGCAGGGCGAGGACGGGAGCCTCGCGCGGCGCTCCTACAGCTACGCCGAGGAGCTGCGCAGCTAGATCGATTCAGCGATCGCACCCGGGCGCCGATAGGTGCCTTGGTGCACCGCAGCACGATCCTGATCATCGCCCTCGTCCTGACGCCGGCCGCATCCGCGTGCGGCATGGGCGGCGCGTCGGCGTCCTCGACGCCGTCCCCGGCCGCACGCATGTCGACCGCCGAGCGCTTCCGCGGCGCGGAGCCTGCGGTGGAGGCATACGTGCGGGCGGTCGCTCTCAACCGGCCGCTCGACGCGCAGCGGGTGGTGCAGCCCGCCTCGACGTTCACCGACCAGCAAACGCTGACCGGCCTCACGACCTGGTTCGGACGGCTGCCGATCGGCGCGGTGCGAATGAAGGCGCACCCGGTCAGGGTGCCGGACGCCGACGCCGTGGGCGTCCGCGTGTCGATCGAGGCACGGTTCTCGCCCAGGCCGCTCTCGACCTGGATCAAGCTGGGCGACCGCGTCATGCTCGCGCACTGGTTCGCCGGCGGCTGGAAGGTCGAGGCCGACATCTCGGGCCGGCCGTCCATGCACCTGCGTGACTACGGCCTCGGTCTGTTCGACGAGCCGACGGTGCTCACGGGCGACCACACCACCGTCATCTACGAGGCGTCCGAGGCGCGCGACGACGCCACCCAGATCCTGAGCGACGCCGACGAGGTGGTGCCACGGCTCACGGCGCTGTTCGGCCGCGACCGCTCCGCGGCGCACCCCGTCATCTTCATCGTGGACAGCAAGGATCAGGGCGAGGCGCTCTCTGGAGCCCGGCTCGGCCGCGCCGAGGTGCCGCAGGGCTTCGTCCTGAACGGCGTCTGCTACATCGACTGGCCGGAGTGGGAGCCCGGCAACGTGATCGAGCGTGACGGGACGATCGCGCACGAGCTCACCCACGTTGCGAGCTGGGGGCTGCTCGGCCGCGCGCCGCACAGCCTGATGGAGGGCCTGGCGATGGTCGAGGAGGACCGCTTCCTTCGCGGGCTCGGCTACCACATCCCGCTCGGGGACATCGCGAGCGCCTATGCGCGGGGCTTCCCAAGCATCAGCTTCTGGCGGACTCGGATCACCGACTGGTCGCAGACCAACCCGGCTGTCGTCAACCTCGGCTACGAGGACGGCCAGGCGATGACGGCCGTGATCCTCCAGCACTTCGGCGCCGGCGGCGTCGCGCGGCTGGCGCGGGCGTACACCGCCATGCATGCGTCGCATCACGACCTGATCTACAGCGAGGACCAGGTGCGCGAGGCGTTCCAGCGTGGGCTGGGCGTGTCGTTCGACCAGGTCGTCGCCTGGGCGCGCGCGTATGCCGCCGCCAACGCACGCTGAGGGCGCCCAGCCGGTAGGGTGGGCCGGTGCAGGACGCACGCGCGCTGCTCGCCGATCTCGTCTCGATCGACTCCGTCAACCCGTCGCTGGTGCCGGGCGGTGCGGGGGAGGGCGAGATCGCGCGCTTCGTCGGAGGGTGGCTGGAGGCGCGCGGCCTCGAGGTCGATGTCGCCGACGCGGAGCCCGGCCGGCCGAACGTGGTCGCCCGCGCGCGCGGCGGCGGGGGCGGCCGCACGCTGCTCCTCTACGCCCACATGGACACGGTCGGGTTCGAGGGGATGTCCGACCCGCTCACGCCACGGGTGGACGGCGACCGGATGTACGGCCGCGGCGCCTACGACATGAAGGCGGGGCTGGCGGCGATCATGACGTCCGCCGCACACGCCGTGGATCGCGGGCTGGCGGGCGACGTGGTGGTTGCCGCCGTCTGCGACGAGGAGTTCGCGTCCGCCGGCGCGCGGGCCGTGGCCGGGACGGTTCGGGCGGACGGCGCGATCGTCACCGAGCCGACCGGCGAGCAGATGGCGGTGGCTGTTGCCCACAAGGGCTTCACGTGGCACGAGATCACCGTTCACGGCCGTGCCGCACACGGCTCACGGCCATGGGACGGCGTCGACGCGATCGCGCGGATGGGCCACGTGCTCGTCGCGATCGACGGGATGGCCGCCAGGCTCGCGTCCGAGGCGGGTCATCCGCTGCTCGGGCCGGGGTCGATCCATGCGTCGATCATCGACGGCGGCCGTGAGCTGTCGACGTACCCCGAGCGCTGCACGCTCTCGCTGGAGCGGCGGACGGTGCCGGGTGAGACGGTCGAGGTGGTCGAGGCGGAGCTTTCAGAGCTGCTCGACGGCATCCGCGCCAACGGCCGGGAGCTCGACGCCGAGCTGCGAACGACGCTGGTGCGCGACCCGTTCGAGGTCGATCCCGGCGCACCGATCGTGCGCGCGGCGCTGGACGCGCTCGGCCCCGGCACGCCGGTGATCGGCGTGCCCTACTGGGCGGACAGCGCCATCTTCTCGGCGGCCGGGATCCCGACGGTGATCTTCGGCCCCGGCGGCGACGGCGCGCACGCGGCGGTCGAGTGGGTCGACCTCGCCCAGCTCGACCGCTGCGTGCAGGCGCTCGATCAGATCATCGGGTCGTTCTGCGGCTGATCCGGCGTCTTCTCAGTGGCCGGCCGGTGCCGCCTCGTCGATCCACTCGCCGTAGGGGTGCGGCTCGCCCGGGGCCGCGCCGATGCACACGATCCGCGTGTTCGGCTCGAGCGCCGTGTACTCGCGGGTCGCCGCGGGGTCCGGCGCTGCGACCACGGTGCCCGGCCCCGCCTCGATCCGCTCGTCGCCGATCGTGAAGGCCGCGCGCCCGGAGACGACCACGTAGATCTCCTGATGGCCGGTCTCTGACTCGTCGTGGCTGATGCCGATGTCCTCACCCGGCTCGCAGACGACGGCGTTCACGCCGAACGCGTCGAGTCCGAGCGGGCTGTTCAGCTGCTGCCAGCGCCCGTAGGGCGTGGCCTTGGCGGGAATCGTCGTGAGATCGGCTGCGGGCATGGTGCCTCCTTGGGCGTCACGGTTTGGTGCCGCGAATGATGACACCTCCGCCGACCGAGAGCCGCTGCGCCCGGATCTCCGTCATGCCCGCGTCGGCCCACCAGCCGAGCACCTGCTCCAGCGGATGCTCACTCCAGAACCGCTCGATGCTCGGACCCAGGAACCGCCCGGTGGCGTACCACCCGGCGCCCGCGACCAGCCCTCCGGCCGGCAGCCCGATCCGCGTCCACAGCCACCAGGCCGGGTACCAGCCGCCCGCCGGCACGCCGAACTCGAGCGAGGCCATCTGGCCGCCGGGACGGATCGGCCGCGCCAGCTCGCGCAGCACCGCCGGCGGGTCGTCCACGTAGCGAAGCAGGTAGGTGTGCACCAGCGCGTCGACCGACGCGTCGTCGAGCGGCAGCCGCTCGGCTTCGCCCTGCCGCAGCTCGATCCGCGATCCCAGGCCGGCGGCCTGCACCCGTCGCCGGCCCTCCTCCAGCATCGCCGGGTTCTGGTCGATCCCGATCACCCTGCTGCCGTGGCGCCAGGCGATGGTCATCGCGACCGCCGCGGTGCCCGTGGCGACGTCCGCCACCAGCGCGCCCGGCCCGACCTCGAGCCGGTCGACCAGCAGGTCGTGCCAGCGCCGGTCGTTGCCGAACGAGAGGATCTGGGCCCAGCGGTCGTAGTCGGAGGCGATGCCGTCGAACAGGTCGAGCGCGTGGCGCTTGCGCGGCGTGGCGGCGGCTGTCATCGCGAGGACACCGCGTAGCGATCGCGCTCGGCGACGGCGAGCTGGTCGGCCCGCTCGTTCAGCTCGACCCCCGAGTGCCCGCGAACCAGCTCGAAGCGCACGCGGTGCCGCCCCGCCTCCTCTGCCAGGCGCTGCCAGAGGTCCTGGTTCTTCACGGGCTGCTTGGCCGCCGTGCGCCAGCCGTTTCGCTGCCATTGCTCGAGCCAGCCTTTGGTGAACGCCTGCTGGATGTAGGCGGAGTCGGTGTGGACGACGACCTCCATCGGCCGCGTGATGGCGGCCAGGCCCATGATCACCGACATCAGCTCCATGCGGTTGTTGGTCGTGTCCGGCTCTCCGCCGGAGAGCTCGCGCTCGTGGCCGTTCCAGCGCAGGATCGCCCCCCAGCCGCCTGGGCCGGGGTTGCCGGAGCAGGCGCCGTCCGTCCAGAGTTCCACGCTGTCCATCGGCGGCTAGTGTAGAGGCCGATGCCGGGCATCTATCACGAGGGCAGCCGCCACTTCCAGGATGCGTTCGACACGCGCCGGCTGGCGGACCGGATCGACGAACGGCTGGTCGGCGACGTGATCGACGACGACGACCGGGCGTTCATCGAGCGCATGGAGATGTTCTTCCTCGCGACCGCCGACGAGCAGGGCCGTCCGACCTGCAGCTACAAGGGCGGCGAACGTGGCTTCGTGCGCGTGCTCGACGAGCACACCATCGCGTTCCCGAGCTACGACGGCAACGGCATGTACCTCTCCGCCGGGAACGTGCGGGTGAACCCCCACGTCGGCCTGCTGTTCATCGATTTCGAGCGGCGCCGCAGGATGCGCCTCGAGGGCGTGGCCGGCATCGACGAGGCGGATCCGCTCCTGGCCGACTATCCCGAGGCGCAGCTGGTGGTGCGGGTGCGGGCCACGCGCGTCTACCCGAACTGCCCGCGCTACGTCCCGCACATGGAGCTGGTCGAGCGCTCCCGGTTCGTGCCCCAGCCCGGCTGCGACACCCCTGTGCCGGCCTGGAAGCGCCGCGCGTGGTCGCACGACGTCCTGCCGCAGGGAGATCCGGCCGCCGATCCCGCCCGCGAGTCGCTCGAGGCATGAGCGGCGCGGATCCGCTCGCCCTCGCCGTCCTCGGCCACGGCGTCGTTGATCCGGGGCAGCCGTGGCTGCATGCCGACGACGCGGGCGTGCTGCGCGGTCGCGCGGCGTTCGAGACCATGCGCGTGTACGGCGGCCGGCCGTTCCGCCTCGATGCCCACCTGCAGCGGCTGGTAGGCTCCGCCGACGTCCTCGGGCTGCCCGCGCCCGACCCCGCCCGATTGGGGCCGCTTGCCACGGACGCGGTGTCCGCTGCGGCAACGGAGGAGTGCGTTCTTCGCGTGGTCTGGACGGGCGGGCGCGAGCACGATGAGCAGGGCGTCGGATTCGCGCTGGTCACACCGCTGCCGGACGGCCTGGAGGCGGTGCGTGAGCGCGGCGTGCGGCTGGCGACGCTGCAGCTCGCGATCGGCGCCCATGCCCGCCGCTCGTCGCCCTGGCTGCTCCCCGGCGTGAAGTCGACCAGCTACGCGGTCAACATGGCGGCGCAGCGCGAGGCGAACCGCCGCGGCGCCGACGATGCGCTGTTCCTCTCCTCGGAGGGCATCCTGCTGGAGGGCCCCACGTCGAACATCTGGTTCGTCCAGGGCGAGCTGCTGTGCACGCCCTCGCTCGACCTCGGCATCCTCGCCGGCGTCACGCGCGACACGCTGCTCGCCGCTGCCGGCGAGCGCGGCATCACGGTGGCGGAGGACGCGTTCGCCGTCGAGCGCCTGCACGACGCATCCGAGATCTTCACCAGCTCGAGCGTCCGCGAGGTTATGCCGGTCGTGCGCCTGGACGACGCGGAGGTGAGCGACGGGCGCCCGGGGCCGCTGGCCCGCGAGATGCAGGCCGCGCTGCGGGCCGCGGCTAGCGGCTGAGCGGGCGCAGCCGGCAGACCAGCACCGGCGGGATCTCGGGGAACATCTCCCACCGCATGCTCGCGCTGCTGCCGCCCGGCGGGAACGCCGGCTCCTCGATCCCGTCGAGCACCATCCCCGCCGCGAAGAACGGCTCCAGCAGCTGGTGCAGAGGACGGTCGAAGTACAGCTGCTTGGACGGCTGGCCGTCGATGGCGATGCCCTCCTCGACGACGGCAGTGGCGTAGCGCGTGATCGTGACGCCGGCGCGCTCGACGGGGTCGCCGTCGACCACCTCGAGCTCCCGCGCCATCCGCACGCCGCTGGTGTTGAAGCAGGGATGCGTGATCGAGAACACGAACCGGCCGCCGGGGCGCAGCAGCCGCGGGAGCGCCGCGGCCAGCGGCTCGATTGCCGCCATGTCCATCAGCGCCATGTTGCAGACGGCGGCGCCGAACCCGCCGTCCGGCAGCGCGGCGAAGTGCGCAGGGTCGGACGCGTCCAGCAGGCGGTACTCGATGCCGGTGGAGTCGTGGGCGCGCGCCCGGTCGAGCATGGGCGAGGAACCGTCGGTGGCCACCACCGTGGCGCCCAGCGCGACCAGGCGCCGGGCGAAGAGGCCGTTCCCGCACGCGACCTCGAGCACGTGGACGCCGCCGAGGTCGCCGAGCAGGCGCTCGACCGCGGGGCGGACCAGCGTCAGGTGGAAGTCGTTGCCGTCCCCGCCCATCTGCTCGTCCCAGAAGGCGGCGTTTCGGTCCCAGCGCGCGACGGCGTCGGCCGAGACCCCGGATGGGTCGCGATCCGTCAGAGCACGGCCTCGGGCACCTTGTGCCACTGGGCGACGTACTGCCGCTGCAGCGGGTGCGTCAGCCGGCCCGCCCACGCCACCTGCACCATGTCGGGGCGCTTCGGCACGTGCCGCGGGTACATGCCGGCCTCGTAGGGGAGCCGGTTGCCCTTGCGGTGGTTGCAGCGACGGCAGGCTGCGACGACGTTGTCCCACGTGTGCTCGCCGCCGCGGGAGAGCGGCTTGACGTGGTCGACCGTGAGATCGCGCGGGCCGCCCTCACGCCCGCAGTACGCGCACCGCCAGCTGTCGCGGCAGAAGAGCACGCGCCGCACCACGGTGTGCTTGACGATCGGCCGCAGCTCGACGTAGGCCGGCACCTGCAGGATCACGGGCAGCGCCAGGCGCAGGTGCTGCGAGCGGTACACGACCGACTCGTCCTCGGCGATCACCTGCGCGTGGCCGCAGACGACCAGCGTCACCGCTCGCTCGCGCGAGACGAGGCTGGTCGGTCGCATGGTGGCGTCTAGCAGCAGGCAGCGGATCGCGTCGCCCTCCTCCGTTTCGACCGAAGTGTAGAGGCGTCGCCCGCCGGCGCTGCTCCGGGCGATCGCCGTCTGGTGACAATGCGGAGAACGCGTCCACCCGGCGCGGGCGCGGACGGGCTCAGGCCGAGAGGCGGAAGGTGTCCTTGCCGGCCTGCTTGGCCTCGGACAGGCCGCGGTCGGCGCGCTCGATCAGCGAGATCGCGTCGAGCTCGTCGGGCCGCATGCGGGCGATGCCGGCCGATGCGCTGGTGCCGGTGCGCCGCCCGATCTGCGCCACCAGGCGTCGCGCCACGGTCTCGGCGTCGTCGCCGACGCCGGGCAGGACGACGACGAACCCGTCCCCGCCGACGCGGCCGGCGGCCTCGCCCTCACGGCACTCCTCGCGAAGCGTCTCCGCCACGCGCCGGAGCAGGCGGTCGCCCGCCAGGTGGCCCTCGCGGTCGTTGACCAGCCGGAAGTCGTCGAGGTCGATCGCGATCACCGACAGGTCGCCGCCACGCAGCTGGGCGGCCGCGAGCTCGCTCTCGACCAGCTCGTGCAGCCCACGGTGGGTGAGCAATCCGGTGAGCGCGTCGTGCTGCACCTGCCGGCGCAGCGAGTCGTGCAGCTCGGCGTTGCGCATGGCCATGGCGGCATGGCCGCTGACGGTCTGGCAGAACGCGATCTCGCGCGCCGACCAGCGCTCGTTGGCCACGTAGTCGGCGACCTCGATCAGGCCGACGGAGCGGTTCTCGACCACCAGCGGCAGCGCGATCCAGCTGCGCCAGCCCCACTCGGCGAGCTGCCCGCGGACGGTGCTCGTCCAGTCCGCGTCGTCGTGGTGGTACTCGCAGTACGCCAGGCCCTCCTCGAGCAGCGCGCGGTTCTGCGGCCAGTCGACCAGCGAGAACACCTCCCCGCGGTAGCTCTCGACGATGCCCCGGCTCTCCTCGCACACCGAGAGGATGTGGAGCTCGTCGTCGCCGGTGTGCCACGACGAGATCGTGCACTCGCTGATCCGGTCGATGCCGTGCACGAGCTCGGCCGCGAGCATGTCCGTCATCCCCACCAGCGACGTCGCGCGCGGCAGCTCCACGGCGAGACGGTGCAGCAGCTCCAGCTCCCGTCGGTCGCGCTGGTTCGGGGTCAGACGGCGGCTCATGCCGACAACCTGTAGGTTCGCTTGCCCGACCGCTTGGCGTCGATCAGCGACCGGTCGGCCCGCCCCATGATCAGCAGCGGATCGGTTTCGCCGGGCTCGGCGAAGGCGATTCCGATCGACGCCGACACACCGGTCTTACGCGAGACGGTGGAGAGGATCCGCCGGGCGACCAGCTCGATCTCCGGGCCGGCGCCCGGGAGGATCACAGCGAACTCGTCGCCGCCCAGCCGACCGGCCACGTCGCTGCGGCGGGAGCAGCTGCGGATCGCGGCCGCGGTCAGCGCGAGCACCTTGTCGCCGGCCAGGTGGCCCTGCGAGTCGTTCACCGACTTGAACTCGTCAAGGTCGATCGCGATCACGCCGACGCTCGACCCGTCGCGCGCGGCGCGGGCCAGCTCCTGCCCCAGCCGCTCGTAGTAGGCACGGTGGTTCAGCAGGTCGGTGAGCGAGTCGCGGTCGACCCGGCGCTGGAGGTCCTCGTAGAGCTGGGCGTTGCGCACCGCGAGCGCCGCCTGGCTGGCCACCGTCTGGCAGAACTCGATGTCGCGGCGCGACCAGCGCCGCGCGGAGTGGTAGTCGGCCACCTCGATCAGGCCCACCGAGCGGCCCTCGACCACCAGCGGCAGCTCGACCATTGAGCGCCATCCCCAGATGTCGAGCACCTCGCGGTCTGACTGCGCGAGGTGCGGGTCGGACATCCGGTACTCGCCGTGGCCGCGACCGCGCTCGAGCAGCTCGCGCGTCGCCGGGTAGTCGTCGAGCGGGTTCTCGACCTGGCCGCGGGGCCACGCCGGCGGCCCGTGGATGGTGTGCGCCGCCGCGTCGATGAGGAGGTCGCGGCGCTCGTCCCACATCGAGATGGCGCACTCGCACGCGCGGTCGATGCCCTGCACCAGCTCGCGCGTCAGCGCGCGCAGCACCTCGGTGGTCGAGAGCGACTGGGAAAGAGCGACGGCGACGCGGTGCAGAACCTCGACTTCGCGCCGGTCGCGCTGGGGGCTGCTGCGCCGGCTGGTCATGTGGCAGATGTATCGGCAATCCGGCTTCCCGACTGAACCACCGGCACGCGCGGGCACCGGTCGGCTATCGTCGCCGCCATGAGCGAGCGGCTGGTCGCAACGGAGCTCCACGGGGACGTCTGCGTCGTGCGCCTGCAGCGCGAGGCGAAGCTGAACGCGCTCAGCGCAGAGCTGGCCGGCGAGCTGATCGCGGCGATCGGGTCGCAGGACGTCTCGTCGAGCCGCGCCGTCGTCATCACCGGCTCAGCCAAGGCGTTCTCGGCCGGCGCCGACCTGACCGAGTTCACCGACCCGAGCCCGGAGGAGACGGTGCGGTACTACCGCGACCAGGGACGGATCTGGGAGCTGCTCCCGGCCATCCCGCAGCCGTCGATCGCGGCCATCTCGGGGTGGGCGATCGGGGGCGGGCTGGAGCTCGCCCTGAGCGCCGACCTGCGCATCGCGGACGAGACCGCCCGGTTCGGCCTGCCGGAGGTATCCCTCGGGATCCTGCCCAGCGCCGGCGGCATGTCCCGCCTCGTGCGGCTGCTGGGCACCGCGAGGGCGAAGGAGCTGATCCTGCTGGGCGGGCGCTTCGACGCCGCCCGGGCGCTCGAGCTCGGGATCGTCAACCGGGTGGTCCCGGCGGGCGAGGCCGAGGCCGCCGCGCTCGAGTGGGCGCAGACCATGGCAGGGCAGCCGCAGATCGCGCTGCAGGTGACGAGGGAGCTGATCGACCGCTCGGCGGAGATGTCGCTGGCGGGCTC
The DNA here is from genome assembly GCA_035695105.1 of Gaiellales bacterium. Taxonomy (GTDB): domain Bacteria; phylum Actinomycetota; class Thermoleophilia; order Gaiellales; family JAICJC01; genus JAICYJ01. Next base: position 17,132 of record DASSEV010000015.1, on the reverse strand, counting down.
GCTCGCTGCCGAGAAGCTGGCCCAGGGCATGCTGGCGCACTCGGCGGACAGCTACCGGGCCGACGCATGAGCCGGGTCGCGATCGTCACGGGCGGCGGCACCGGCATCGGCCGCGCCACGGCGCTGGCGCTTCGCCGGGACGGCTGCAGCCTCGTCATCGCCGGCCGCCGACAGGAGCCGCTCGACGCTGTGCGCGCCGAGATCGGCGAGGAGGCCTGCGCGTCGCTCGCGGGCGACATCCGCGAGCCGGAGGTGGCCGACGCCCTGATCGACCTGGCGCTCGAGAGGTTCGGACGCGTCGACGTGCTCGTCAACAACGCCGGCGGCCAGTTCATGGCGCCCGCCGAGGACATCACGCCCAACGGCTGGGCGGCCGTCCGCCGGCTCAACCTCGATGCGCCCTGGTACCTGACGCAGCAGGTGGCGAAGCGGTGGATGATCGCGAACGGCGGCGGCCGCATCGTGTCGGTTGTGCTCTGCCCGACGCGGGGGATCGCCGGGATGGTGCACTCGTCCGCGGCCCGCGCCGGAACCGAAGCGGTGGCCCGCGTGCTGTCGCTGGAGTGGGGCAGGTACGACATCGGCGTCGTCTGCGTGGCGCCCGGCTGGATCGACACCGAGGGCATGCGCCGGTACGGCGACGACCTCGACGAGCTGGCGAAGCTGGTTCCGATGGGCCGGCTCGGCACCGCCGAGGAGGTGGCGGACACGATCGCGTTCCTCGCCTCTCCGCAGGCCCGCTACATCACCGGTCAGACGATCGTGATCGACGGCGGGATCGACAACACGCACACCTCCGCACCGGGGATTACCGCTTAACCCCGCTGGTACGCTGACTGCGTGACCCCGCAGTCCGTCGACGAGCTGTCCCAGGCGCTCCGCGAGCACGCCTACCTGCCCGATCGCGGGCTGGCCACGGTGCTGCACCTGTCGCTCGCGCTCGAGAAGCCGCTGCTGCTCGAGGGCGAAGCCGGGGTGGGCAAGACCGAGCTGGCGAAGGTGCTCGCGGCCGTCACCGGCGGCAGGCTGATCCGGCTGCAGTGCTACGAGGGCATCGATGTCGCCCACGCGCTCTACGACTGGAGCTACACCCGCCAGCTGCTCTACATCCGCACGCTCGAGGCCGCCCAGGCAGTTGGCGGCAAGGAGCGCCTGCACGAGCTGTTCGGGCCCGAGTTCCTCGAGCGCCGGCCGCTGCTCGACGCGATCGAGAACACCGATCCCGAGCCGCCGGTGCTGCTGATCGACGAGATCGACCGTGCCGACGACGAGTTCGAGGCGTTCCTGCTCGAGCTGCTCTCCGACTTCCAGGTGACGATTCCGGAGATCGGCACCATCCGGGCCGAGCGCCGGCCACCGGTGATCCTCACGTCGAACCGGACGCGGGAGCTGCACGACGCGCTCAAGCGTCGCTGCCTCTACCACTGGATCGGGCACCCGTCGCTCGAGCGCGAGATCCAGATCGTCCGCGCCCGCGTGCCCGGCGTGCCCGAGCGGCTGGCGGCCGAGGCGGCGGCGTTCGTGCAGCGGCTGCGGGCGCTCGACCTGGCGAAGGCCCCGGGTGTTGCCGAGACCATCGACTGGACGCAGGCGCTGCTGGCGCTCGGCCAGGAGGAGCTCGACGCGGGTGTGGTCGATGCCACGCTCGGCTCCGTCCTCAAGTACCACGAGGACGTCGAGCGGGTGCGCGACGCCGGCCTGCGCGAGCTGGTCGGCGAAGTGCGCGGCACATGAACCCGGGCGACGCGGTCACGCGCAAGCTCGTCACGTTCGGGCGGATCCTGCGCGAGGCCGGGTTGGAGGTGGGGCCGGGCCGGCTGCAGGACGCGCTGCGCGGCCTCGAGCTGGTCGACCTGGCCGACCGCGAGCAGGTGTACCACGCGCTTCGCTGCACGCTGGTCTCGCGCCACGACCACCTGCCGGTGTTCGACGCCGCGTTCCAGGCGTTCTGGGAGCGGGAGCCGCGGGAGGCCGAACGGCTGAACGCCGCGGCCGCGCCGCCGGCACCGCCGTCGGCGGCGGAGGCATCAGAGCCCGACGACGGCTTCGGCGACGAGCCGGACGGCGACGAGCTGTTCGGCATCTCGGCGGCCGACCACGAGGTGCTCCGCCACCGCGACTTCGCGCAGATGTCGGCGGACGAGCTGCGGCGGGTGCGGCGGCTGATGGACGACCTGGCCGAGCTGCATCCCGTGCGCCGCTCCCGGCGCCTGGAGCTGGCCCACTCGGGCGGCGTGCTCGACCAGCGGCGCACGCTGCGCCAGTCGATGCGGTCGGACGGCATCCCGCTCGAGCGGCAGTGGCGTCGCCCCAAGTGGGTGCCTCGCAAGCTGGTCGTGCTGGTCGACGTGTCCGGGTCGATGGAGCCCTACGCACGGGCGCTGATCATGTTCCTGCAGGCGCTGTCGGCGCGGGAGGGCGCCTCCCGGTACGTGGAGGCGTTCGCGTTCGGCACGCGGCTGACGCGGCTGACCCCGCACCTCGCGGGACGCGACCCCGACGTCGCGCTCGCCCGTGCCAGCATGGCGCTGTCGGACTGGGGCGGCGGCACCCGCATCGGCGAGTCGCTGGCCGCGTACAACCGCGTCTTCGGCCGGCGCGGGCTGACGCGCGGCGCGGTGGTGGTGATCGCGTCCGACGGCTGGGAGCGGGGCGACCTGTCCGTGCTCGACACGCAGCTCGGCACGATCTCGCGCCAGGCCGACACGCTGATGTGGGTGAACCCGCTGAAGGGGCACGAGGGGTTCGAGCCGCTCGCGGGCGGGATGCAGATCGCGCTGCGGCACGTGGACGACTTCCTCGAGGGCCACAACCTCGCCGCGCTCGAGGCGCTCGGGCTGGCGCTGCGGCGCCTGCACCCGCAGCAGCGCGGGTCGTTTGCCGCGGGCCTGCTCTAGATGATTGGTTCCACGACACCGTACGTCTGAGCGCCCGGCTGCGGGTAGTTGCCCAACCTCCGGGCGCTGCGACCGGTAGGACTGCCACTCCCGATCTGCGTGATCGCAGATCGGTCGTGACCGGTGCAAGGCCTGCGGCCTTGCACCTTGCGGCGTCCTCGGTCGGGCCGATATTCCCGATATCGGCCCTTCCTCGATCCTTGCGCTGCTTGCCTAACGATCGCTCAGACCGCACGGCGCCGTGGAATCAACCATCTAGGCGCAGGGCCCGGTGCCGGCCGAGCGTCCGATGCCGTGCAGCGCCTGCTCGATGTCGGCCACGGTCACGCCGTAGCCGCCGCCGCCCGTCTCGGCCGCGGCGAACATCATCGCCGTGACCCGGCCGCGCTTGTCGAGCACCGGGCCGCCGCTGTCGCCGTGTCGGACCGATCCGCGTAGCGGCACGATCGCGCGCTGGACGAAGCTCTGCTCGTAGGCGTCGCGCGTGACGACGACCACCGGCGACCCGATCCGGCCCGGCGCCGCCGTCAGCGGCCCACCGCCGGGGTAGCCGACCAGCGCAACGCCGGCGCCGCGGGGCGTCTCGGTGCGAACGGCCAGCGGCGCCTCGCGCAGGCCCGGCACGCGCAGCAGCGCGATGTCGTGCGCCGCGCTCACGTACACCGGCTGGGCCGGGAGGGTGCCCTCGTGGGTGATGACGTGCGTGTCGTGCTCTCCGGCGACGACGTGCGCGTTCGTGACCACGAGGTCCGGCCGCACGACCCAGCCGCTGCCCTGCAGCGTCAGGCCGCAGGACGTCCCCTCGACGATCAGCACGGACTGCTCAGCCCGGCGCACCGCGGGGGACACCGGCACCGAGCGGTCGGGCGGTGGCAGCGAGTCCACGCCGTGGCCGGCCAGGACGGGGAGCTGGTCGAAGCGGGCGATCGCGTCCAGCAGCGACTGGGCCGGCAGCCAGTGCACCAGCCGGGGCAGGATGGCCGACGTCTGCACCGTCCTGCGCAGGCCGAGCTCGGGCTGCTGCAGCGCGGTCACGGCGATCAGCCACGCCACCCCCAGGCCGAGCGCCGCCCCAACCACCATGCCGCCGGCTCCGTCGATGGTCGCGAGCGGCCCGAGCAGCACGCGCCGTCGCAGCAGGCTGGCGATCGGTGCGGTGGCCATCTGCGCCAAGGCGCCGCAGGCGATGGCGCCCACCAGCGCGGCGACCGGCGACCAGTCCACCCGCGCCGACGCAGACAGCGCGTGCGGAGCCAGCCGGGAGCCGACCCAGGCTCCGACCGCGAATCCGCCGAGGGCGAGCGCCTGGGCGGCCAACCCCCGCCGGAATCCGACGAGGGCCGAGATCGCCACCCACGCGATCACGATCACATCGGCGATTGTCACGGCTCGTAGTATCGGCGTTTCAGCCGCGTGTGCGACACTGCGGGCGTGGAGCACGTCACCATCGAGTCGACGCCGCGGATGCGCACGCCGACGATGATCGCGGCCTTTCAGGGCTGGAACGACGCGGGCGGCGCGGCCAGCCTGGCGGCCGGGTACCTGCGGGTGGCGACCGATGCCGAGCGGTTCGCGGTGATCGATCCGGACCCGTTCATCGACTACCAGCAGACGAGGCCGACGGTGACGCTGCAGGATGGCCAGGTGCGCACCGTGGAGTGGCCGGAGACCGAGATCCTCGCGTCCGAGGACGCGGACATCGTGATCGTGATCGGCCCGGAGCCGAACATGCGCTGGCGCGCGTACACCGATGCGATCTGCGGCCTGGCGTCGCAGATCGGCGTCGAGCTGGTGGTGACGCTGGGCGCGCTGCTGGCGGATACGCCGCACACGCGGCCCGTGCCGGTGTCGTCGACGGCGTCCGACGAGGAGCTGATCTCCCGGCTGGCGCTGGCCCGCTCGAACTACGAGGGGCCGACCGGCATCGTCGGCGTGCTGCACGACGCGTGCACCCGCGCCGGGCTGCGCTCGGCCAGCCTGTGGGCGGCCACGCCGCACTACATCTCGGCCTCGCCGAACCCGCGCGCGGCGGTCGCGCTGCTCGAGCGGCTGTCGGAGCTGGTCGGCACCCCTGGGCCGAGCGGGGAGCTGGTGCGGGCGGCAAGCGAGTACGCCGTCCGCGTCGCGGCCGCGGTGGCCGAGGACCCCGAGCTGGCCGGCTACGTCGAGCAGCTCGAGTCGGCCGCCGACGAGGAGGACCCGCCGACGGGCGAGGATCTCGCACGCGACTTCGAGCGGTACCTGCGCGAGCAGGGCGGCGAGGAGCCGGGGCAGTGAGCGTCGAGACGAGCGATCAGAGCTTCGCCCGGGATGTGATCGACCGCTCGCACGACGTGCCGGTGGTCGTGGACTTCTGGGCGCCGTGGTGCGGGCCGTGCCGGCAGCTGACTCCGGTGCTGGAGCAGGCGGTGGACGCGCTGGAGGGGCAGGTCGAGCTGGTCACGGTGAACGTCGACGAGAACCCGCGCACGGCGCTCGAGTACCGCGTGCAGGGCATCCCGGCGGTCAAGGCGTTCCGCGACGGCCGGATGGTGGATCAGTTCACTGGAGCGTTGCCTCCGCAGGCGGTGGAGTCGTTCCTGCGCACGCTGCTGCCGAGCGAGGCCGACCGGCTGGTCGAGCTGGGCGACGAGGAGTCGCTGCGCAAGGCGATCGCGCTCGAGCCGGGGCACCCGGCGGCTCTGGCCGCGCTGGCGCGGCTGGAGGTCGCGGACGATGAGGCGGCTGTCGCGGCGCTCGCTGCGATCGAGGAGGGCGACCCGGAGCGCGGGCTCAGCCTGCTGCTGGAGGCGATCCGCGGGGCGAGCGGCGAGGAGCGCGACCGCCTGCGCAAGATCATGGTCGGCGTGTTCGCGGATCTGGGGCAGAACCACCCGCTGGCCCTGCGGTATCGGCGCGAGCTTGCCACCGCGCTGTACTGAGCCGCGACAGACGTCACAAATGCGTCACGCGTCGGCAACGCCCCGCTAATTCGACTTGGTCTCCAATAATTGGCGTGGGTGGTGACGGAGGCTGTGACGCCTCCCGGCTACAGCTCCTCGCCCTCCCAGTAGTCGAGCTGCTCCAGCCGTCCGATTACGCCCAGCCCGCAGAAGTAGATCTTGCCGGAGCGGGGGTAGTAGCAGATGTCGTTCGGCTCCCGGGTGCCGTAGGCGAGCACGGCGATCCCGGCGTCCCCCGCGCGGATCGCGTGCGCGACGCCCGTGCCCGCCGGCCGCGCGATCACGCTGCCAGTGCTCACCGGATGCGCCTGGTCGCCGAGCTCGCACGTCCCCTCGCCGTCCAGCACCACGAACAGCTCCTCCTCCGCGGAATGGCAATGGGGGACGCAGATCAGCTTGCCCGGGCCGGAGCGGACATGCTTCAGCCCCGTGCGGTGCGAGCCGGCTGCGCTGCCGAGGTCGAGGCGGGTGCGGCCGGGCGGGCCGTCCATCGGCTCGACGGCATCCAGGTGTACCACGTTGGGGAAGCGCTCGCCCGCCTCCGGAAAGCTGAACTCGCCGGCCTCGTCGTCGAGCCGGAAGAGGTTGCGGATGCCGGGGCTGGCGAGGACGGTCGGGCCGGCCCAGGAGTGCTCCGCCCGGGGCAGGTAGCAGAGCTCGACCGGCACGCGCATCCCGAAGGCGAGCACGTCCAGGCCCTCATCGCCGGCGCGCAGCGTGTGGGTGCCGCGGCCGGCGGGGTGAACGATGGTGTCGCCGGGGCCGACCGCGCAGGTGGCGCCGTCCTGCCACAGCAGGCCGGAGCCGCCGAGCACGTGGAAGATCTCCTCCTCGGCGCCGTGGACGTGCGCGGGCGTCGACCGGCGGCCGGGCTCGATCCGGATCCGCATCAGCCCGACGTGGTCGCTTCCCGCAGCGGTGCCCAGATCGAACCAGTGCGCGTGGATGTCCCCGGCCTTGCGCTCGCGCCCATCCACCTCGTCCCAGTGGGCGACGGCCGTCACAGCTGCGCCTCGAGCAGCGCCCGTGCCTCCGCGGGAAACGGCTCGGCGCGCTCGCGGGCTGGATCGCAGTGCACCATGACCGACTCCGCGACCGCCGCGATCTCGCCGGTGGCAACGGAGGTGACCGTCTCCTCGGTGACGACGCTCGACGTGCCCAGCCGCAGCACGCGCAGCGCCACCTCGACATGGTCGTCGGACTGGACGAGGCTGCGTCGGAAGTCGACGGTGGTGTGTCGCAACACCATCCGGTTGACGGTCTCCCACGCGAGCAGATGGGTGTAGAACTCGTCGCGCGCCTCCTCGAGGTACGTGAGGAAGACGGCGTTGTTGACGTGCCCGAAGCCGTCCAGGTCGCGCCACCGGATCTCGATCCGTTTGGTGTTGGCCATGCGGCTACTCTCTCAGATCGTGGACGCGATCACGGCAGTCACACGCCCCGCTGCCGGCACTCCGGAGGGTGCGATCGTTCTGCTGCACGGCCGCGGCTCGCACGAGCTCGACCTGCAGCCGCTGCTCGACGAGCTCGATCCCGACCGCCGCCTGGTCGGCGTGACGCCGCGGGCGCCGCTCGCCCTGCCGCCGGGCGGCCGGCACTGGTACGCGTTCGCCGGCGTCGGCACGCCCGATGCGGCCACGTTCCTTGCCACCGTCGAGGCTGCCGGTGCGTGGCTCGACTCGCTGCCGAAGGCGACCGGCGTCCCATGGGAGCGCACGGTGCTGGGTGGGTTCTCGCAGGGGTGCGTGATGTCGTGGTCGCTCGGGCTCGGAGCCGGCCGGCCGCGGCCCGCCGGGATCATCGGACTGAGCGGCTTCATGCCCACCGTGCCCGGGTTCGAGCTCGACCTGAGCGGCCTCGACGGCTACCCGGTCGCCATCGGCCATGGCACGCACGACCAGGTGATCGGCGTGGAGTGGGGGCGCCAGGCGCGCGACCGGCTCGAGGCCGCCGGCGCCGCCGTCACCTACCGGGAGTCGCCGATGGCGCACTCGGTCGATCCGCGCTTCATCGACGAGCTCCGTGTGTGGCTGGGTGACGTGGTCTGAGGCACGGCCGCGCTCATCTGGTGCTGGCGTCGGTGGTCGTGCTGTGGGCCGGCGCGTTCGCCGCGATCAAGCACCTGCTCGAGGCGGGGCTGAGCGGCCCGGAGATCGCCGCCGGCCGCTACATCCTTGCGGCGCCCGGGTTCGGCGTGGCGCTCCGGGCGTCGGGCGGGCTGCCCGGGGTCGGTCGTCGCGACCTGCTCCGGATCGGGGTCGCGGGCGTGCTGACGGTGGCCGTCTACCACCTGGCCCTGAACGCCGGTGAGGCGCGCACGACCGCCGGCACCGCGGCCGTCGTGGTCGGAACCGCTCCGGCCATCACGCTTGCCCTGGCCGTCGGCCTCGGGCTGGAGCGCTTCTCGGGCTGGCGGGCGGCGGGCCTCGCGGTGGCGTTCGCCGGGGTGGTCGTCGTGATCACGCTGGGATCGGGTCAGCGGGTGTCGCTCGACGCCAGCGCCGGTCCGCTGCTCGCGCTCGTCTCCGCCTTCTCGTTCGCGTCCTACAACGTGCTCGTCAAGCCCCTGGTCGGCCGTCTGGGCACGATCCCCGTCAGCTCGGCTGCGAGCCTGGTCGGCACCGTGCCGCTGCTCGCCTTCCTGCGGCCGGGCACCATGGACGACCTGCGGCGGCTGGACGGCACGGACGCCCTGCTGCTGCTCTACCTCGGCCTCGCGTGCACGCTGTTCGCCTACATCGCCTGGACGTCCGCGCTCGGCCACCTGGACGCCTCGCGCACCGTTGCCTACCTCTACGGCGTGCCGCCGCTGGCCGTTCTGATCGGGGCGATCACGCTGGACGAGGCGGTGACGGGCTGGCTCGTGGCCGGAGGCGCGCTCGTGGTCGGCGGCGTCGCCCTGGCGCAGGTGCGGCGGTGAACGGCTGGGTCTGGCGGGACGGTGATCGCACCGTCGCCTACGGTGACGACGCGGCCGCGATGCTGGCCCGCTTCGGCTGGAACTCGGGCGTCCAGCTGCTCACGACCGCGCGTGCCGATCCGGGCCTGATGCACGCCATCCACGTCGGCGACGGCCAGGTGCCCGATCTTGCGGCGGAGCTGCTCGACAGCATCACGGCAGACCGCCTCGTGGCCTGGGGCGGCGGGCGGGTGATCGACGTCGCAAAGGCGCTGGCGTCGGCCAGGGGAGGCACGGTCTGCGCCGTGCCGACGACGCTGTCGGGTGCGGAGATGACGCTGCTGCACCGCAAGATCGCCGGGCTCGAGTCGCGACCGTCCGTGCGACCGGCCTTCGTCATCGCGGATCCCGCCCTTATGACCTCGATGCCGGAGCCCGCGCTGCGCGCCAGCTCGCTGAACGCGCTGGCCCACGGCGTGGAGGCGCTCTACGGGCCGAGGGCGAACCCCGTCGCCACGATGCTCGCGCTGCGCGGAGCCGAGCTGATCGCCGGAGGGGAGCCGGCGTTCGGGTCGCTGCTGTGCGCATATGCCGTTGACTCCGCAGGCTACGCAGTACACCACGTGCTCTCCCAGACGATCGTCCGCACCGCCGGCACCGGTCACGCGCAGACGAATGCCGCGGTGCTGCCGCAGACGATCCGCCTGATGCAGGGGCGCGCGCCCGACGCGCTCGCGCCGCTCGCCGGCGCGATTGGGACCGAGCCCGGCGCGCTGGCGGACCGGGTCGACGAGCTGGGCGGGCGGGCCCGGATCGCGATCGAGCCCGGGCTGCGCGAGGCCGTCGTCGAGCGGGCCTTGGCTCGGCCGGAGCTGGCCGATACGCCCGGGCCGCCGGTTACCCCGGCCGAGCTGATGGAGATGATGGCCGGGGCGAGCGCCTGACCATCGCCGGTAGACTCTGCCGCCTATGGGCAAGGGCTACGCAGAGGGACCGGCGGCCGAAGAGGCGGAGGCGGCGCGCGAGCGCGGCGACCACCTGGCGCGCGCGTCCGGAACGGTGCGGCGCCGGGTGGTCATCGGTTCCACGCCTGACAACCCCGAACAGCACGTGATCGGCTACGCCGACGAGGTCGACCCCGACGCGCTGTTCAGCTCGGGGGCGGCGTGGGGGATCAAGGTCGTGAACGCGGTTGAGTAACCCGTACGACCGCCCCTCCGACCCCGCCAAGCGCCACAGCGCCGCGCTCACCGACGGGCCGGACCGCGCGGCGGCCCGGGCGATGCTGAAGGGCATCGGGTTCACCGACGACGACCTCGCGCGGCCGCTGGTGGGCGTGTCGACGACCTGGATCGAGACGATGCCCTGCAACTTCAACCAGCGGGAGCTGGCGCAGCGGGTCAAGGATGGCATCCGCGCGGCCGGGGGCACGCCCATGGAGTTCAACACCGTGTCCGTCTCGGACGGTGTCTCGATGGGCACCGAGGGCATGCGGGCGTCGCTGGTCAGCCGCGAGGTGATCGCGGACTCGATCGAGCTGGTCGTCCGCGGGCATCTGATGGACGGCGTCGTCTGCCTGGTCGGCTGCGACAAGACGATCCCGGCCGCGGCGATGGCGCTCTGCCGCCTCGACGTGCCGGGGCTCGTGCTCTACAACGGCACGATTGCGCCGGGCACGTTCCGCGGCAAGGACATCACCATCCAGGAGGTGTTCGAGGCGGTAGGCGCGTACGCTGCCGAGAAGATCGACGCCGAGGAGCTGCACGAGATCGAGTCCGCGGCATGCCCGGGAGCGGGCGCGTGCGGCGGCCAGTTCACCGCCAACACGATGTCGACGGCGCTCGAGTTCCTTGGCCTATCGCCCGGTGGGATGAACGCCATCCCCGCGCTGAACCGGGGCAAGGGCGACGCCGCCGAGGAGGCCGGCCGCCTGGTCATGCGCCTCGTCCGCGACGACGTCCGGCCGTCGCAGATCGTGACGCGGGAGGCGCTCGAGAACGCGGCCGCGTCGGTGGCGGCGACGGGCGGGTCGACCAACGGCGTGCTGCACATCCTGGCGATCGCACGGGAGCTCGGCATCACGTTCTCGATCGACGACTTCGACCGGATCGCGGCGCGCACCCCGATCGTGGCCAGCATGAAGCCGGGCGGCCGTTACGTGGCGACCGACATCTTCGACGCCGGCGGCGTCGGGCTGGTGGCGCGCGAGCTCGCGAAGCGCGACCTGATCCACGCCTCGGCGATGACGGTGGACGGGCGGACGCTCGGCCAGATCGCCGAGCAGACGGTGGAGGCGCCCGGGCAGCCGGTGGTCGTGCCGATCGAGCGGCCGCTCAAGCCTACGGGCGGCCTGGCCGTGCTGCGCGGGAACCTCTCGCCGGACGGCTGCGTCGTCAAGCTGGCCGGCCACGAGCGGCTCCGGCATCGCGGCCCGGCCCGGGTGTTCGATTCCGAGGAGGAGTGCTTCGCGGCCGTCAAGCAGCGGTCGATCCGCTCCGGCGACGTGGTGGTGATCCGCTACGAGGGCCCTGCGGGCGGGCCGGGCATGCGCGAGATGCTGCATGTGACCGCGGCGATCGTGGGGGAGGGGCTCGGCGAAGAGGTGGCGCTGATCACCGACGGCCGCTTCTCCGGCGCCACGCATGGGCTGATGGCCGGGCATGTCACGCCGGAGGCCGCGCACGGCGGCCCGATCGCGGTTGTCCAAGACGGCGACATGATCGAGTTCGACATCGAGGCGCGTGAGCTTCGCGTCGAGCTGAGCGCGGACGAGATCGAGGCGCGGCTGCGCGATTGGTCGCCGCCCCCGCCGCGCTACACCACGGGCGTGCTGGCGAAGTACGCGGCGCTCGTGTCGAGCGCCAGCGAGGGCGCGATCACGCGCCCGAAGTGAACGTCCTCGTCCTCGCCGACACCCACGTTCCGGACCACGCTCGCGCGCTGCCTGACGCACTCGAGGAGCACCTGCAGTGGGCGGAGCTGATCCTGCATGGCGGCGACATCACCTCGGCGGCGACGCTCGCCGAGCTCGAGCTGCACGCGCCGGTGCGGGCCGTGTGCGGCAACATCGACCAGTGGGATCTGCGCGAACGGCTGCCCGAGACGCTGGCGTTCGATCTGGACGGGGTGCCGGTGGCGATGATCCACGACTCGGGCCCGCGCGAGGGGCGGGAGCGGCGGCTCCGGCAGCGGTTCCCCGGCGCGCGGCTGATCGTGTTCGCGCACTCGCATCAGCCGGTGAGCGAGGTGGTCGACGGCGTGCACTTCCTGAACCCGGGCAGCCCGACGTGGAAGCGGCGCGCATCGGCGCCCACGGTGGCGCGGATGGTCGTCACGGCCGGTCGTATCGAGGTGACGCTCGTCGACCTCGCGTGACGGCGTCACGGGCGTGCAACGAGCTGTGGCGGCATCCGTGACCGCTCACACGGCTCGCACCGCCACCGAGCCCCCACGACCTCTCACAATGTGGTGCCGGAACCCTCGCGCGGCCCGACACCGCCTCTGAGGCGGTGAACGGCCCGCGGCCCGCGCTCGAGCCAAACCGGCGTTGCGTCTCGTCTGCGATCGGTCACGCCGGCATCGCGAACGTGTGACGCCGGCCCCGACAGGGCTCCGACCCGTTCGGCCGGCGGCAGACGTCAGAGGAATGCAACGAGCGCCGTTACGTTGGTCAGGCGTCGGCGCTGGTGACGCGCTCGACCGCGAGATCAACCAGCCCCGTCAGCAGCCGGCGTTTCCACGCGGTCTGCTCCAGCCCGGGCAATCCTGCCAGGGGATCGGCCGGGTCGAGCAGCCGGGGCGTGTTCGAGACGCCGATCGCGGCCAGGCGCACCTCGTCGCCCGTGCGTGCGGCCGCAACGCCGGCGAGCGCGAAGCTCCATGCGTGCCGCTCGCCGGCCCGCTCGTACGCGCTTGCGTGCGGCGTTCGCGGGATGTTGACCGCGGTCACGAAGTCACCGGCCGACAGCGTCAGGTTCGACCGGTTGTCCTCGGTCGGCCGGCGGTAGAGCTCGATCAGCGGCACCCCTTCCGGCCGGCGGCTGGTCTCGACCGACGCGTCCAGCGCGATCAGCGCCGCGGCCAGGTCGCTTGGGGCCACCGAGATGCAGTCCCCCGGCTCGAGGCCATGCTTGCGGTGGTCGCCGATCTGCGCGTAGCAGGTGTCGCCGCCCTTCAGCCAGCAGGTCAGGTCGGGGTGTCGGAAGTACCAGCAGCGCACCTGCTGGCAGAGGTTCCCGCCCAGCGTGCCCATCTCCCGCAGCTGCGGCGACGCCGCCTGCGCGATCGCCTCGGCGAGCACCGTGAACCGCTCCTGGACGACGGGATGGCGTCCGATGTCGGCCAGCGTCGCGGTCGCCCCCAGCCGCAGCCCGTCGCCGAAGTCGTCGATCTCCGACAGGCCAAGACCGCGCAGGTCGATCACCGACTCCACCGGCAGGATGCCGCGATCCTGCTGGGTCAGCAGATCCGTGCCGCCTCCCATCGCCCGCGCGTCCTCCCGCGCGAGCGCGGCCGAGGCGGCATCGATCATGGTCGGCCTGACGTACGCGAACGTCCTCATCCGAGCGCCTCCAGCACGCGGCGCGGGGTGTAGGGCGCCTCGCGCAGCCGCACGCCGAGCGCGTGGGCGACGGCGTTCCCGATCGCACCCGCGGTCGGGATCACCGGCGGCTCGCCGAGGCCCTTGACGCCGAGCGCGAGCTTCGGGTCGGGCATGCCGACGAACTCGCAGACGACCTCGGGCAGGTCGGCGATGGTCGGGATCTTGTAGTCCTCGAGGCCCGCGTTGACCACGGTTCCGGTGGTCGGGTCGACCACCCGCTCCTCGCTCAGCGCGAACCCGACGCCCTGCAGGATCCCGCCGATCACCTGGCTGCGCGCCCCCATCGGGTTCACGATCCGCCCGACGTCGTGCACCGCGACGATCCGCTCGACGGTGACGAGGCCGGTGACCGTGTCGACCGCGACCTGGGCGATCTGGCAGCCGAAGGTGTTGACCGCCAACCCGTCCGGGTTGGGAGCGCGCGAACCGGATCCGCGCACCCATGCGTTGCCCAGCTTCTCGGTCACCTCCAGCAGCGGGTGGCGGAGGGTGCCGTCGGCGGAGCGCACCTCGCCGTCCACGAGCTCCAGGTCGTCGGCCGAGATCTCGAACATGTCGGCGGCCAGCTCCAGCAGCTGCGTGCGGACGTGGTGCCCGGCCGATCGCACGGCCGGCGCGATCGACGCCAGGGTCATCGAGCCGCCGGAGAACGGCCCGTGGCCGGCCAGGTCGGTATCGCCGGCGCGCACCGTGACGTCGTCCGGCCGCACGCCAAGGCGCTCGGCGACCACGACAGCGCATGCGGTGATCACGCCCGTGCCGAGATCCTGCAGCCCGACTGTCAGCACGGGCTTGGCCGCCGCGCCGACGCGCACCTCCGCGTAGGCGGGCGGCCCGCCGCCGCCCCACCAGTACTGGCTCGCACAGCCCATCCCGCGTCGGATGCGACCCTCGCCGCGAAGCGCGTCGCGGCCGTCCCAGCCCGCCAGCTCGGCCGCCAGGTCGTAGCTCTCCAGCAGCCGTTTGGACGTGTAGGGCCGGCCGGTGCCGGGGTCGGCATCGGCGTGGTTCCGGCGCCGCAGCTCGATCGGATCGACGCCGACCTGTGCCGCCAGCTCGTCCAGGGCCTGCTCGAAGGCGAATGTCCCCTCCATCACGCCCGGCGCCCGGAACGCCGCCGCAGGGCCGAGGTTCTGGCGCATCGGCAGCGTCATCAGATGGAGGTTGTCGCACGCGTACAGCGACTTCACGGGCTCGAGCACCGGATAGCCCCAGCCGCCCGTGCCGAGGCCCATGACGGCGGACGCCTCGACAGCCTGCAGGCGCCCGTCGGAGGAGGCGCCGATCTTGAAGCTCACCCTGGCCGGCGTTCGGAAGCCGGTCGTCAGGTTCTCCTCGCGGCGGCTGAGGACGAGCCGCACCGGCCGCCCCGCACGGCGGGACAGCTCGGTGGCGAGGATGCCCTCGTGGCCGCAGCCGAACTTCGAGCCGAACCCGCCGCCCATGTAGTGGCAGATCACCCGCACGCGGTCGGAGTCGATGCCGAACGCCGCGCTGATCTGCGAGCGCGCCTGGTAGATCGCCTGGGTGGAGCTGTACAGCGTGACGCCGTCGGGCCGCCAGTCGGCCACCGCGCAGTGCGGCTCCATCGAGTTGTGCAGCTGCGCCGGTGCCACGTACTCGCTCTCCAGCACCACATCCGAGGAGCCGAGGGCGGCCTCCGCGTCGCCGCGCTCGTAGTCCGACGGATCGTCCTGGAACACCTGGCTCTCGAGCGCCTGCTCGAGGTCGGTGATGAATCCGAGCGGCTCCCACACCGGGTCGAGCGCGATCAGCGCCGCCCGCGCTGCCTCGGCGGACTCCGCCGCCACCGCGGCCACGGCGGCGCCGGCGTACGGCGGCTCCTCATGAAGGACGGTGTCGCCGTCGAAGTCCGGGCAGTCACCCGGGCCGATCACGGCGCGGACGCCGGGCAGCCCGCGGGCGGCGTCGAGCGAGATGGACGTCAGGCGTGCATGGGCGTGGGGGCTCCGCAGCACCGCCGCCTCCAGCTGCCCGGGCAGCCGGATGTCGGAGGTGTAGCGGGCCGTGCCGGTGAGCCGGGCGGACGCGGTCAGCCGTGTGGCCGGTTCGCCGATCACGGCGGGACTCGCGTCCGGCGCCCACTCGGGGGTGGCGTCCTCCTCGACCAGCGTCCAGCGCTCCTCGGTGCGCCCCTCGACGACCGCCTCGGTCTTGACCAGCTTGGCCATCAGTCGCTCTCCCCGGCCGCCCTGCCGACGGCGAGCGCGATGCCCTCGTATGCGCCGCAGCGGCAGAGGTTGCCGCTCATCGCGGCGACGATCTCGTCGCGGCTGGGGGAGGGTGACCGCTCCAGCAGCGCCAGGGCCGACATCAGCTGGCCCGGCGTGCAGAAGCCGCACTGGAACCCGTCCTCGGCGGTGAAGGCGTCGCGCAGCCGCGCGAGCAGCTCGCCGTCCCACTCGACGGTGCGGACGGAGGCGCCCTCGCAGGCCGCGGCCAGCGTCAGGCAGGACAACACCGGCCGGCCGTCCACCACCACCGTGCAGCTGCCGCAGGTCCCCTCGCCGCAGGACACCTTCGTGCCGGTCAGCTCGAGGCGGTCGCGCAGCACGGTCGAGAGCGGTTCCCCGGCCTGCACGTCGACCTCGTGGGGGGTGCCGTTCACCTCGAGAGCGACCTGCATCCGCGGAAACCTATCAGGGCCCTCGAGCCGACCCAACCGGACGGTTCCGCCGTCCCGCGGTGCTAGCGTTTTTCGGTTTGAGCCTGCCGTCGACATCAACCGCCCGCCGGGCTCCGCTGGAGCTGACCTTCGTCCCCAGGGGAGCCGAGGAACCGCTGATGGGCTTCTTCTCCGTGTCGCCGCTGACGCCCGGCGGATGGACGACCCTGCTGGACGATCGCGGTCTGCCGCACACCCTGCGGCGGCTGCCGATCACCATCGTCGCCAACGGCCAGGAGCGGTCGGTCGAGACGCGGAGCCTGCCGATGCTCCCCGCGCTCGCCTACCTCCTGTCCGAGGATGAGGGGCCCGGCGAGCCGAGCGCGTCCGTCAAGGCCTGGCGGCTGGTCGCGCGGCTGACGGAGCGGGTGATCGCGAACGGCGGCGAGCCGCCCGCCCTCGACCGGTTCGCCGCCGCGTTTCCCGCGCTGGCGCACGCCGCGGTCGGCGAGAACGGCGACGGCCCCGCGATCGTCGGCGCCCAGCAGGCGGTGGAGGAGTTCGTCCGAGCCGCCATGCGGTCGCTGGCCGCCGCTGTCCGCGAGCCGCGCCTGTTGACCGCGCCCGACAGCTACCACGACCAGATCGATCTCTCGGTGCTGCAGCCGTCGCTGCGCAAGGTCGCACCGGATCTCGGCGCCGTTGCCCCAGTGGTCAACCTGCGGCAGTCGCTCGAGCCGCTCGAGCTGGTGCTGAGCCTGCCGGAGGACCCCGGCGCGCCGTGGCCGCTCGAGCTGACGCCCCCCGACTTCGACCGGATCCGCCGGGCGGCGAACATCCTGCCGCTGCTCGGGCGGGTGCGCGACGGCCGGGCTGAGCTGACGGTCGATCAGGTTGCCGAGCTGCGCGCCGCCGCACCCGCGCTCGAGTTCTCCGGGGCCGCCGTGCGCCTGCCGGCCGAGCTGCAGGAGCAGGAGGACCTCGAGCTGGACGAGGCGGAGCTCAGCTTCGCGCCCGGGCCGCTGTCGCTGGGCGGCGTCGTCGACTACGACCTGCGCGCGGCGCTCGGCGGCGTGCCGATCAGCGAGGAGGAGTTCCGCGCGCTCGCCGCTGCAACGCAGCCGCTGGTGCGGCTGGGTGGCGAGTGGCGGCTGCTCGGCGACAA
>DASSEV010000014.1:0-47331 GCA_035695105.1 Gaiellales bacterium | reverse complement strand
CTAGAAGGTGACCCGGTCGACCCCGATGGCGGCGAACATCAGGGCCAGGTAGGCGAGTGAGTAGAGGAACAGCGCCCGCGCGTGGGCGCGGCTCGTGTCCCGCACGAGCCGCACGGCGAGCAGGATGAACCAGGCACCGAGCGCGAGCGCCGCGACCACGTAGACGATGCCGAACGTCTGCGACAGGAACGGGAGCACCGACAGCCCGACCAGCAGCACCGTGTACAGCAGGATCTGGCGCGCCGTCTCGTCGTTCCCGCGCACGACCGGCAGCATCGGCACTCCGGCCGCCTCGTAGTCGTCCTTGGTCAGGATGGCGAGCGCCCAGAAGTGGGGCGGCGTCCAGTAGAAGACGAGCGCGAACATGAACACGGCGGCCAGGCCGACACGCCCGGTCACCGCCGCCCACCCCACCAGCGGCGGCACCGCGCCGGCAGCCCCGCCGATGACGATGTTCTGCACCGTGCGCCGCTTCAGCCACCAGGTGTAGACGACCACGTAGAACAGCGCCCCGGCGACTGCCAGCGCCGCCGTCAGCGCGTTCACGTAGAGCAGCAGCACCGCGGCCGACGCCGCGATCAGCCCGATGCCGAACCCGGCCGCCGCCTCAGGCGACACGCGTCCGGCCGCGACCGGCCGGCTGGCGGTGCGCCGCATGCGCGCGTCGATGTCGCGATCGAGCACGTGGTTCAGTGCGCTCGCCCCGCCCGACGAAAGGGCCAGCCCGAACAGCGTGGCCAGCGCGAGATCCATCCGCGGCACGCCGTCGGTCGCGAACGCCATCGCCCCGTAGGCGGTGATCAGGATCAGCAGCATGATCCGCGGCTTGGTCAGCGTCGCGTAGTCCGCGATCACCGTCCGCAGGGAGGGGCGCAGCTGCTCTCGGGCTGTGGCCATCGACATCCGCTAGTCCCCTGAGACCGCCAGGATCGCCGCCTCGCTGCGCAGGTCGGCCAGCGGCCGCTCGCTGCGCACCGGCGGCAGGTCGTCGAAGTTGTGCGGCGGCGGCGGCGAGGTCGTGTACCACTCGAGCGTGTTCGCCTGCCAGGGGTCGTTCCCGGCGATCCGGCCGTAGCGGAGCGACCGCAGGCAGTTCACCGCGACCATCAGCACGCCGACCGAGAGCACCAACGATCCGAGGGTCGCGATCTCGTTCAGCAGCTGCCAGCCCGGATGCGTCGGGTAGCTCGAGATGCGCCGCGGCATGCCGGACAGCCCCAGCGCGTGCATCGGGAAAAACGTCAGGTTGAACCCGACGAACAGCACCCAGAAGCTCCAGATCGCGAGGCCGCGGTCGAGCATGCGCCCGGTCATCTTCGGATACCAGTAATGCAGCCCGCCCAGCACCGCGAACACGGGCACGGAGCCCATCACGTAGTGGAAGTGGGCCACGACGAAGTAGCTGTCCGTCACCTGCAGGTCGATCGGGTAGATGGCAAGGAAGATGCCCGAAAGCCCACCGACCATGAACAGGAGAATGAACCCGACGGCGAACAGCATCGGCGGCTCGTAGCGGATCCTGCCCATCCACATGGTGCCGATCCAGTTGAAGATCTTGATCCCCGTCGGCACCGCGATCGCGATCGACGCCAGCGCGAACCAGGCGTCGACCGGCGCGGACAGCCCGGTCGCGAACATGTGGTGGCCCCAGACCACGAACCCGAGGAACGCGATCGCGGCGATGGCGTACACGAGCGCGCGGTACCCGAAGATCGGCTTGCGCGAGAACACCGGGACGATCTCAGAGATCATGCCGAACCCGGGCAGCGCGACCACGTACACCTCCGGGTGTCCGAAGAACCAGAACAGGTGCTGGTACAGGATCGGGCTGCCCGACGCGGTGAAGAAGTTCGTCCCGTAGTTGCGGTCGAGCAGCAGCATCGTCAGCGCGCCCGAGAGCACCGGCAGGGCCCCGAGGATCATGATCGAGTAGAACTCCATGCACCAGGTGAAGAGCGGCATCCGGGTCAGCCGCATCCCGGGTGCGCGCATGTTGTGGATCGTGCAGATGAAGTTGATCGCGCCCAGGATGGACGAGATCGACAGGATGTGCAGGCCGACGATCCAGAAGTCGAGCCCGTGGCCGGGCGACTGCACGGACAGCGGCGGGTAGCCGGTCCAGCCCGTGTCGGGGCCGCCGCCGAACAGGAAGCTCGAGTACATCGTGGCGCCGCCGAACAGCAGCAGCCAGAACGACGCAGCGTTCAGCTTGGGGAACGCCATGTCGCGCGCGCCGATTTGCAGCGGCACGATGTAGTTGCCGAAGGCGGCCATCACCGGCACGACGAACAGGAACACCATCGTCGTGCCGTGCATCGTGAAGATCTGGTCGTAGCGGTCGGGCGAGACCACCTTGGCGTTGTCGCTCTCGAGCTGCAGCCGGATGACGAGCGCCATCAGCCCGCCGGTGAGGAAGAAGAACAGCGTGACCAGCAGGTAGAGGATGCCGATCCGCTTGTGGTCGACCGTTGTCAGCCAGGAGCGGAAGCCGGTGCGCGTCGCAGGCACGTCGCCCGCCGGCGTGATCGCCGCCGTCGCCATCAGGAGATCGCCTTCTGTGACATGTAGCTGCTGAACTCCTCCTTGGAGAGCACCCGCACCAGGATCGTCATCGTGGCGTGGCCGGACCCGCAGAACTCGGCGCACTGACCCTCGTAGTTGCCGACCTTGTGGGCCTCGAACCAGGTGTGGGTGGTCTTGTTCGGGAACACGTCCTGCTTCTGGCCGAGCTGCTCGACCCAGAAGTCATGAATCACGTCCTTCGAGCGCATGTTCAGGTGGATCGGCGTGTCGACCGGCACCACCAGGGTGTTGGCGCCGGCCGGGTGCTTGCCGCCCGGGTACGTGAACGTCCAGCCGTACTGCTGGGCCAGCACCTTCACCTGCATCGCGCCCTTCGGCACGTTCTTGACATCCGGCAGCTTGTAGAACGTGAACGCGGACAGCCCGACCAGGATCAGCACCGGCACGATCGTCCAGCCGATCTCGAGCTGGGTGGAGCCGCGCACCTGCGGCGGATCCGGATACGTGCGGCCCGGACGTTCGCGGAAGCGGATCGCCGAGTAGATCAGCCACCCCCCGACGAGCACGAAGATCGTGACGGTGACGCCGAGCACGGCGCGGTAGATGCTGTCGATCGCCTGCGCGTTGGGCGACTCCGGCTGGTTGAGCGTCGCCGTTCCGGCCATGGCAGGGCCGGCTGTTGCGAGAGTCGCCAGGACCCAGAGCGGGGCGGCGGCGAGGAACCAGCGTCGTCGGTGCGATCGGGTCACAGGCGCACGGATTCTACAAGTGTCGCCCGGGAACCGCGCCCGTGAGCGGCATCACCCTCCGTCCGGGGTGCCAGGCGGCGGGTTGTCGGGCTCCGGCCGCCGCCGTGCGCGCGGCTCCGGCTTCGGTTCGGGGTTGGCCGCGCCCTCGGTGAACGCCGCCCCGAGCCCGGCGATGGCGCTCATGGCGTTGGACGCGCCGGTGGGGAGCAGCAGCAGCTTGTTCGCGTCCCCTGCCGCCACGGCGGGCAGGGCGTCGAGGTACTTGTAGCCGAGCATGTCGCTTGGATTCGTGCCGGACTCCTGCACCATGCCGAACACCTTGGTGAGCGCCTCCGCCTCGCCCTCGGCCCGCAGCGCCCGCGCCTTCTTCTCGCCCTCGGCCCGCAGGATGTTCGCCTGCTGGTCGGCCTCGGCGTTCAGGATCTGGGCCTGGCGGAGTCCCTCGGCGCGCAGGATCGCGGACTGCTTCTCGCCCTCCGCCTGCAGGATGGCCGCCCGCTTCGCGCGGTCGGCGCGCATCTGCTGCTCCATCGCCTCCTGGATCGTGCGCGGCGGGTCGATGCTCTTCAGCTCGACGCGCGTGACGCGGACGCCCCACTTCTCGGTCGCCTCGTCCAGCACGGTGCGCAGCTGCGAGTTGATCGAGTCGCGGCTGGTCAGCGTCTCCTCGAGCGTCATCGCGCCGACGACGTTGCGCAGCGTCGTGATCGCGAGCTGCTCCATGGCGACCAGCATGTTGGCGACCTCGTAGGTGGCCCGGAACGGGTCGGTCACCTGGTAGTAGACGACCGTGTCGATCCCGATCGTCACGTTGTCCTGGGTGATGACGGGCTGGGGCGCGAACGGCTGCACCGTCTCGCGCATGTCCACCACCGACGACATCCGGTCGAGCATGGGAACGATCAGGTGCAGTCCCGGCGCAAGCGTTGCGCGGTACTTGCCCCAGCGCTCGACGATGCCGACGTGCGCCTGGCGCACGATCCGCACGGACGACGCGACCACCACGATCGCAAACAGCGCCAGCACGATTGCCACGATCAGAGCAGCCATCAGGTCTCCTTGGGAATCTCCATTCGGTCCGAAGGCGCGGGCATCACCAGCGCCGTCACACCCTTGATCTCGACCACTTCCACTCGCGCACCCTCGTCGATCGGCTCATGCTCGAAGTAGCTGCGGGCGGTCCACGTCTCGCCGCCGATCTTGACCAGCCCGGGCTCGAGCTCGCTGATCGGCCGCGTCACCACCCCGATCCGGCCGCGCATCGCGTCCACGCCGGTGGGAACCGCCGGCTGGTCGCTGCGGGTCATCCGCAGCAGCGCGGGCCGCGTCAGCACCAGGCCACCCACCGACAGCACGGCGAAGGCCAGGATCTGCCCGGCGGCGGGAACACCGATCACCGCCAGCACTGCGGCGATGGCGGCGGCAATCCCGAAATAGATGGTGAAGAACGCCGTTGTGGTGGCTTCGATCGCCAGCATCGCCACGGCGACGATCACCCACAGCGCCCAACCTGGTAGATCCATGTATCCCTAATCGTAGGCGGTGCGGCCCTTCCGTGCCTGCCCCCGCGCTACCGTCACGGCTCGATGAGCACCGTCGAGGAGATCACGGACGCGGCCGGAGTCGAGTCGCTCCTCGCCGACGCGCGCCGCGAGGGGCGCTGCGCCCTCGACACGGAGTTCGTCTGGGAGCGCACCTACGCCCCTGTGCTCTGCCTGGTGCAGATCGCGACGGCCGAGCGCCTGGCCGTCGTCGACCCACTGCGCGGCGCACCGCTGGAGCCGGTCGCGCAGCTTGTCGCCGACCCTTCGGTGGTCAAGGCCATGCACGCCCCGGGCGCCGACCTCACGGGATTCGCGCTTCACTTCGGGACAGGTGCCGCCGCCGTCTACGACGCCCAGCTTGCGGCCGGCTTCGCCGGACTGGGCGGCTCGCTCTCGCTCGAGCGCATGCTCGAGCAGTCCGTGGGCGTGAAGCTGAAGCACCACGAGGGCTTCACCGACTGGTCGAAGCGCCCGCTGACGCCGGCACAGGTCGCCTACGCCGCCGACGACGTGCGCCACCTGCTCGCGGCGATGGATGCGCTGCACGCGTCGCTCGAGCGGCTGGGCAGGAACAACTGGGCCGATGAGGAGATGGGCCGACGCTACGGGCCGGGCGCCTCGCTGGTGCAGGACCCGGACGGGGCGTGGCGCCGGGTGTCGGGCCGGGGAAAGCTCCGCGGCGAGCAGCTGACGGCGCTGGTGGCGGTCGCCGCTTGGCGCGAGCGCGAGGCGCGCCGCCGCGACATCCCGACCAGCTGGCTGGTCCGCGATCCGACGCTGGTCGAGCTCGCTCGCAGGCGTCCGCGCACCGCCGACGAGGCGGCCGGCGTCCGCGGCCTCCAGCTCAAGCGCGGGCCGCAGATGGACGGGCTGCTGCAGACGCTTGCGGGGGCGAACGGCCCGCCGCCGGAGCGGGCTGTCGAGATCCCCTCGGAGATCCGCACCAGGATCCGCGTCGTCCTGCCGCTCGCCAGCTCGGTGCTGCAGGCGTCGTGCGCCCGCGCCGGGATCGCGTCGGAGCTCGTGGCCACCCGGGACGACCTCGAGTCGCTGATCCGCGTGGTGGCGGAGGGCGGAGAGGATCATCCGCTGCTCCAGGGCTGGCGGCGCGAGCTGGCGGGCGATGAGCTGCTGCGCCTGCTGCGGGGCGAGGTGGCGATCCGGGTGGTGCCGGGACCGCCGCACATCGCCGAGCGTGCAGTCTGATCCGCGGCGTGTGCGACCGGCCATCGCCCTCTTCCTGGGCGCGTCGTCGATGTTCGCCAACATGTACGCGACGCAGGCGATCCTGCCGCAGATCGAGGACGGGCTGGGCGTGTCGCCCGCCGTCGCGGGCCTGTCGATCACGGTCGTGGTCGCGGGCGTCGCCGTCGGCGGGTGGCTGCACGGGCCGCTGTCCGACCGCGTCGGCCGCGCCCGCGTGATGACCGCCTCGGCGGCGCTGCTGGTGATCCCGACGGCGCTCCTCGGCCTCGCTCCCAACATCGAGGTGTTGCTCGCCCTGCGAACGTTGCAGGGCCTGCTCATGCCCGGCCTGCTGGTGGTCGCGGTTCCCTACGTCGCCGACCGTTTCCGCGGCCGCACGGCCGGCGCGGCGATGGGCGCGTACACGTCCTCGCTCGTGTTCGGAGGGTTCGTCGGGCGTGTCGGCACGGCCTTGCTCACCGACCTCTGGGGCTGGCGTGCGGCGCTCGCCGTGCTGGCGCTGCCGACCGCGCTCGGCGCCGTGACCATGTGGCGCTGGCTGCCCCGCGATCCGCCGGCGCACGCCGGGAGCCGGTTGCGCGGCGTCGTCGCCCAGCACCTGCGCAACCGCAGGCTGCTGGTGAACGCGCTCTGCGCGTCGAGCGTGTTCTTCGGGTTCGTCGGCGTCTTCACCTACGCCACCTACCGGCTGACCTCTCCTGAGATCGGCCTCGGTTTGACGGGTGCCGGTCTCGTCTACGGCGTGTGGCTGGTCGGCATCGCCGTGCCGGCCGTCGGCGCCTGGGCGCAACGGACCGGCCCCCAGCGCCTGCTCCCGGTGCTCGTGGCCGGCGCGCTGGCCGGCGCACTGCTCACCCTGGTGGACTCGCTGCCCGTCGTGATCGCCGGGCTGGCCCTGATGGCGCTCGCCATGTTCTCGACGGTGACGGTCTGCCAGCTCCTGATCCCGCGCCTCGTCGACCATCACCGGGGCACGGCCACCAGCCTGCACCTGACGCTCTACTACCTCGGCGGCGGGCTTGGCGCCTACCTGCCGGGACTGTGGCTCCAGAGCGGCTGGGGCACGCTGGTTGCCGTATGCTCGGGCAGCATCGCCTGCGGGCTCGCCGCCGCACTGGTCGTGCGCGTTCGGCTGGCGCTGGCGTGATCGGCGCCGCGCCCGCCGGTCAGGGAGAATGCCGGAGCGATGACCGATCCAGGCACCCGGCCGCAGCTGGAACGCCTGTCGCCGGACGACCGGCGGCTGGTGTCCGCGCTGCGGGCCGGGGACGAGGCCGCCTTCGAGGAGCTGATCGAGCGGTACCACGCGGCGCTGGTGCGGCTGGCGATGACCTTCGTGCCGTCGCGCGCCGTCGCGGAGGATGTGGTGCAGGACGCATGGCTCGGCGTGCTGCGCGGCATCGACCGGTTCGAGGGGCGTTCCAGCCTGCGCACGTGGCTCTACCGGATCCTGGTCAACACCGCGAAGACCCGCGGCGTGCGGGAGTCCCGCAGCGTGCCCTTCGCAGCGCTCATCGTGGAGGGTGACGACGGACCGTCCGTCGACCCTCGCCGGTTCCGCCCGCTCGATGATCCGGCGTTTCCCGGCGCGTGGGCCTCGCCGCCCCAGAGCTGGCACGGTGTGCCCGAGGCTGCCCTGCTCGGCCGGGAGACGCTCGAGGTGATCGACCGCGCGATCGGCGCACTGCCGCCGGCGCAGCAGCAGGTGATCCGGCTGCGCGACGTCGAGGGCTTCTCGGCGCGCGAGGTGTCCGACCTGCTGGAGCTGAGTGACGCGAACGAGCGGGTGCTGCTGCACCGAGCGCGGTCGAAGGTGCGCCAGGCGCTCGAGAGCTACCTGTCGGAGGACGCGGCATGACGGATATCGATCTGCGGCCACTCCCGTGCCAGGAGCTGGTGGAGCTCGTCACCGACTATCTGGAGGGCGCGCTGCCGCCGGCCGACCGCGAGCGGTTCGACCGGCACATCGCCGGGTGCGACGGCTGCACCGCCTATCTGGAGCAGATGCGAGCCACGATCCGGCTGACCGGCCGTCTGCGCCCCGACGACGTCGACCCGGCCGCGCGCGCCGCCCTGCTGCGGGCGTTCCGCGGGTGGTCGGTCAGCGAGTGAGCTCGCCGACCTTGCGGCAGGTCTGCAGCGTGAAGTCGAGCCCGTAGGCCAGATCGTCGACGTGGATCCGCTCGTCGCGGTTGTGAATGCCTGCGGAGAGCACGTCGGACGGCGTGGTGCGCACCGGCCACAGCCCGTATGCGACCGTGCCGAAGGTCTGGCGGATGAAATGTGAGTCGGTGAACCCGGTCGAGATCATGGGCAGCAGCACCGCGCCCGGGTCGTGCTGGTCGAAGTACTCCTGGCAGATGCGGTAGAGCTCCGTGTCGACCGCTGCGACGGTGCCTCCCACCGGCTCCTGGAGGAACTCGATCTCATAGGGGATGTCAGTTCCCAGGGCGGCCCGCAGCTCGCGCTCGAGCTGCTCCGGCCCGTCTCCGGGCAGCACCCGGCAGTCCAGCTCGACGCTTGCGCGTCCGGGCATGACGTTCCGGGCGCTCGAGCCGTACAGCCGCGTGGGCGCGATGGTCACGCCGAACAGCGCCGGGATCACGTCGGGGAAGCTCGAGTGGAGCGGGAGGGCGCGTTCGATGGCGGCGTCGAGATCGTCGCCGACGTCGCCCACGAGCGTCTGGAGCATGGCGAGCGACTCGGGGAGCGCGCGCCGCTCCGGCCGATAGGCGGCCAGGCGCTCGATCAGCGTTGCCAGCCGGGGCACCGCATTGGCGCCCGCGGTGGGCGTCGATGCGTGGCCTGCCTCGCCGAGCGCCGTCACCATCGCCGCCAGGCAGGCCTTCTCGCCGACGCAGATCGGGATGACGACGCGGCCGTCGGCCAGGACGGTGCGGTCGCCGCCGCCCTCGTTCAGCGCGAAGTCGGTTGCGAGGTCGGGGCGCTCCTCCACCAGCCAGATCATCCCGACCGGGTGCGTGCCGTCCTCCTCGTCCGCCTCGGCGATGTAGATCAGATCCCCGTTCGGCTGAAACCCTTCACGAGCGAGGGCCGCCATGGCAACCGCGCGCGTGGCCGTCTCGTTCTTCATGTCGACGGCGCCACGGCCCCACAGGTAGCCGTCGTCGTCCACCTCGCCGCCGAACGGCGGCCGCTTCCAGTCCTGCGCGTCTGCCGGCACGACGTCTGTGTGGCCCATGATGGTCATCGACGGGCCCGTCCCCTTCCCAGGGATGCGGGCGACGAGGTTCGCACGGTCGGGATCGCGGGCGACGAGCTCGCACTCCAGGCCGTTGGACTCGAGGTAGCTCTTCAGCACCAGCGCCGCGGGGGTCTCGTTGCCCGGCGGGTTGGAGCTGTCGACGCGGATCAGGTCTTGGGTGAGGCGGATGGCCTCCTCATGCAGGCTGGTATCGATCATGGTCGCGCAGCCTACACTTCGCGCATGTTCCGGCAACACGACATGCGGCTCGCGAGGTTTCTCTTCACCTGGCTGGTGAGCTCGATCGCGCTCGGCGTCGCCGGCTGGCTGGTCGGGCAGGTCTGGTTCACGAGCTACGCCGCGATCGCCGGGGCGGGGCTGATCTTCGCGCTCGTCAACACGTTCGTGAAGCCAGTGCTCGTGCTGCTCGGCCTGCCCTTCATCATCCTCACGCTCGGCATCGGCCTTTTCCTGATCAACATGTTCCTGGTCTGGCTGACCGCCGCGATCGTGCCGGGGTTCGAGGCGTCCGGGTTCTGGCAGATCGCCAAGGCTGCGATCGTCGTCTGGCTCACGAACCTGCTGCTGCAGGGGTTCTGGCCGGATCGCCCACGGCGCGGCAGCGCCACGGTGTTCTACAGCCGGATCGGCTGAGGCAGGAGGTCGCGCTCGGGCGCGATGCCCCAGCGCTCCGCGGTCGCGCGCAGCTCGTCGTCGAGCGGCCACGCGTCCGCCCGCGGGTCGCCCTCGTGCGCCGATGAGCCGCCCTTCAGCGCCATGCAGCCGGTGTTGTCGCCGACGGCATCGATCGCTGCCAGCTCCTCGCTGCTGAGCGGCGAGCGGGCCGGCACCTCGGCCAGCTCCGTGCGCTTGTCCTCGACCGGCCTTGCGTCCGCGCCGGCCTCCTGGATCAGCGTCGGGGCGACGCACGCGACCGCCGGCTGGGCCAACGTCCACGCGGCGGCCAGCTGTAGCGGCGTCAGCCCGTGGCGCTCGCCGATCGGGCGGATGCGATCGAGCTTGGCCCGTGCCTCCGTCACCCAGCCGGCCGGCCGGAAGCGGCGGTGGTCGTGCTCGGGGAACTGCTCCTCGTCGGTGACGTCGTCCCAGAAGATGCCGCCGTAGTCGACCACCCGAGCGATCACGCGGACCCCGGCGCGCTCGCACGCCGGCAGGGCGAGCCGCCCAGGCCACGGCTCGAACGGGTTCAGGATCAGCATCGCCCAGTCCATCCTGTCGCCGAACCGTTCGAGGCACGCGATGACGTCGAGGGTGAAGCCGTTAGCCGGGCCGGGAGCCACGCCGATCGCGCCGGCCAGTCCGGCGTCGCGGAGGGCCGCCATGCCGTCCCAGACGTCGGCCGAGGAGTATCCGGTGTGATCCGGGTTGTGGAGCAGCAGCACGTCGAAGTGGTCGACGCCGCAGCGCTCGAGGCTGGCCTCGGTCGCGCGGCGCAGGTAGCCGGCATAGTCCTCAGGACCCCGCAGTGCGGCATCGGTGAAGCGCGGATACCCCTTCGCGCCGGCGCGCTCTCCGGAGGTGAAGTCGTGGCCGACCATGCCGACCAGGCGGTACGAGCTGCGTTCGATGCCGTCGAGCGCCGCTCCGACATCACGGTCGGCCGCACCGGTTCCGTATACGTCGGCGGTGAGCACCGTGGTGATGCCGTCGCCGGGCCGCAGCAGCGCGGCCAGCCGCTCGGCGCCGACAGGCACCCCGAAGCGCATGTGCTCGCCACCGCTCCAGGAGCCGACGGCGATGTGGCCGAGCGATGACATACGGTCAGACTAGCTAGGCTTGGGCGGAACTGCCCTCGTAGCTCAGGGGATAGAGCGCGGCTCTCCTAAGGCCGGCGTCGCAGGTTCGAATCCTGCCGAGGGCATCTTCCTGCGCTCACGCCCTGGTAGGGTCGCCGTCATGGGCTGGGCCAGATACGTGCTCGCGATCGTCATCGGTCTCACGGTGGGCCTGGCGGTCGGCTGGTACTCGGGCCGCGGCCACGCGACACCGAGCGCGGCCGGTCACCGCCGCCACCACCGGCAGGTCGTCGATGTGCGGCAGGGCCGGCATGTTCCGGACCACAGCCAGCCGTCGCCTGCACCGCAGCCGCCCTCCCGTCCGCCGACCATTCGCGAGCTCCAGCAGCAGCTGCTCGAGTGCGTGTTCGGCCACCCGACGGCGGAGGGCCAGACAGCCTGCCTGCAGGCCGTCATCCAGCGCGAGTTGAGGCTGGCCGGGCGAGGCTGGCCGCTTCCCGGTGGGAACGGCCAGGCGCTGCCGTTCCTCTCGCCGTCCCAGGACTGACCCAGACAGCTGGCTGCTCGGTCGCCGTATGTTTGTCCGGTTAATCCCTTGTGAAGAAGAGGATTCGAGCTAAAGCATTCCGAAAATCCGACGATATACTGCAATCATGATCAACATTCTCCCTATCTATCAGGCTTCCAAGCCGTCAAAGCCCCGCCGCGAGAGCGAGCGGGAGTATCTGATCCGGATCGCGCAGCTGCGCGACCTGGAGGAGCGCCGCGCCAATCGGCGCAGCGTTCTGCGCCGCATCCGCGACCGCGCCGCCTGATCTTCAGGCGGCCGGTCTGCGGCCGGCACCTGCGAGCACCAGCGGCAGCGTGAACGTGGCCTGCGTCCCCTGCCCGGGAGCGCTGGCGACGTCGAACGTGCCGCCGGCCGCCAGCAGCCGGTCGCGGGTGGCATCGAGCCCGAGATGGAACCCGTCCCGCGCACGGGCCAGCTCCCCGTGTGCAAACCCGCGCCCGTCGTCGCTCACCGCCGCCGTCAGCACGTGCCCGTCGGCGTGCACCGAGATGTCGACCCGCGACGCGCCGGCGTGCTTGCCGGCGTTCGTCAGCAGCTCCTTGATCGTCCGGTAGGCGAGCTGGGCCACCGGCCCGGGCAGGCCGTCCGCGTCCACGACGAGCTGGACGTCGAAGGAGCCGCCCGTGGATGCCTGCTGGGCGAGCACCTGCAGCGACGGTTCGAGGCCACGCTGGTCCAGCGTGGCGGGGTACAGCTCGAAGGTCAGCCGGCGCGTCCGCTCGAGCGCCTGGCCGAGCATCTGCCGGACGTTTCGCGCCCGGGCTGCGTCCGGTGATCCAGACGTGTCGAGCCGCCGGCTGAGGTCGTCCAGCTGGAGCGCCGCCGCGGTGAGCACCTGGATGGTGTCGTCGTGCAGCTCGCCGGCGATGCGGGCGCGCTCCAGCTCGGCCGTGCGGTCCATCTGGCGGTGCAGGAACTGGGTACGGCGCAGCGCCGTGCGCAGGTAGAGCGCCGTGCCGTGCACCACGACCCCCACCACGAGCATGATGATCGCGAACATCAGCGTCGCGGCAAGCGCGACGCCGCTGGAGTAGAGGTGGAACTGCACGATGGCGTAGGCAGCCGAGTAGACGACGCCCGTGAACACGACCAGCCATGCCTCGAAGGCGACGCAGGTCAGCGCGAACACGCCGAGCGCGTTCAGCGCGAATACGCCCGCGTGGGTGGGGCCCGCGCTGATCTGGGCGGCGGCGTTCCCGATGATCAGTGAGCTGAAGAGCGCCGCCCACTCCACACGCCCCGGTGCCCGCCGGACGAGCAGCCAGATGCCGATCAACGCCAGCGATGCGAACCGGCCCGCGGTCACCGCCAGCCGGTTGTCGGACGAGAGCACCGCGGTCACGGTGATCGCCGGCACGCCGACCACGAGCAGGAAGAGCAGGACCGCCCGGCGCCGTCCCTCCGCACCTCCGTCGAACACCGAGCGCAGGACGCCGTCGAGTGGGAAGTGCCCGGGCAGCTGATCCGTGCCCCGCACCGTTTCCGCCGTGGTGTGGTCGCTGAGGGAGCCCGTGGTGCTCATGCGCCTTATTCGGTCGAGATGAAGACGCTCTTCAGCTCGGTGTTGTGCTCGAGCGCGTGCATGCCGAGCTCCTTGCCGACGCCCGACCGCTTGTAACCGCCGAACGGCGCCTGCACGAACACGCTCGAGTTCGTGTTCACGCCGAGCACGCCGGTGCGGATCCCCCGGGCGACCCGCAGCTGCCGCGCGCCGTCGCGTGTCCAGACCGAGCCGGCAAGGCCGTAGGGCGTGTCGTTGGCGATGGCGATCGCCTCCTGCTCGGTGTCGAACGGGATCACCGTCACCACCGGCCCGAAGATCTCCTCCCGCGACACCCGCATCTGGTTGGTGGCTCCGTCCAGCACCGCCGGCCGCAGGAAGAAGCCGCGGCCGAGGTCGCCGTCCGGCCGGTCACCGCCGGTGACGACCCGGGCTCCCTCCTCGACACCGGTTTGGATGTAGCCCTCGACGGTCTCGCGCTGTGACGCCGAGATCATCGGCCCCACCTGCGTATCGGGATCGTCGGGCATCCCGACGCGGATCGCCTCGGTGGCCGCGACGTAGTGCTCGAGCAGCTCGTCCTTCGCCGATCGCTCGACGATCAGCCGCGAGCGGGCGCAGCAGTCCTGGCCGCAGTTCTCGAACACGCCGAACGGCGCGAGCCGGCCGGCCTTCTCGAGGTCGGCATCGGCGAACACCACGCACGCCGACTTGCCGCCCAGCTCGAGCGTCACCCGCTTGATCGTGTCGGCGGCCTTGCGGGCGATGGAGGCGCCCACCTCGGTTGATCCGGTGAACCCGATCTTCCCGACCCCCGGGTGCGTCACCAGCGCGTCGCCCACGGTCGACCCCGGGCCGGGGACGACGTTCAGCGTTCCCGGCGGCATGCCCGCCTCGACCGCAAGCTCGGCGTAGCGAAGCACCGACAACGGCGTCAGGCTGGCCGGCTTCAGCACCACGGTGTTGCCGGCGGCGAGCGCCGGAGCGGCCTTCCAGTTCGCGATGTTGAGCGGGAAGTTCCACGGCGTGATCAGGCCGACCACGCCGATCGGCTCGCGGAAGGTCAGGACGATGCCGTCCCGTTCGACCGGAATGGTGTTGCCGAAGAACTTGTCGACGGCCCCGGCGTAGTAGCGGATCACGTCGACGATCATCGAGAGCTGCCCGCGCGCGTCCGAGATCGGCATGCCGACGTTGCGGGACTCGATCTGCGCCAGCTCCTCGGCGTGCTCCTCGACCAGCCCGGCGAAGCGGTGCATGACCCTCCCGCGCGTCACCGGCGAGAGCGAGCCCCAGCTGTCGTACGCGCGAAGCGCCGCCGAGACCGCCCGCTCGACGTCCTCGACTCCCGCCTCGGCGACGGTTGCGAGCCGGTCGGCGGTCGCGGGGTTGAGCACGTCGAAGGTGGCGCCCTCAGCCGAGGCCACGCGCTCACCGCCGATCAGCAGGCCCTCGGCCGCCGCCGTGCTCATGCGCAGATCCTACATCCGCTCGAATCCGCGGAACTTCTCCCAGTCCGTGACCGCGGCGTCGAACGCCTGCTGCTCGGTGCGGGCGTAGTGGAGGTAGTGCGCGACCACCTCGTCGCCGAACGCCTCGCGTGCGAGCGCCGAGCTCTCCAGCTCCGTGATCGCATCCCGCAGCGAGGTGGGGATGCGCGGGCGGTCGGGCGGCGCGGTGTAGGCGTTGCCGTGGTACGGCTCCTCGAGCGGAAGCTGCTCGTCGATGCCCTTCAGCCCGGCGGCGATGATCGCCGCGAACGCCAGGTACGGGTTGCAGTCCGCGCCCGGCATCCGGTTCTCGAGCCGCAGTCCGTTGCCATGGCCGACGACGCGGAACGCACACGTCCGGTTGTCGGTGTCCCAGACCACCGTCGTGGGGGCGAAGGAGCCGGTGGCGAAGCGCTTGTACGAGTTGATGTTCGGCGCGAAGAAGTACGTCAGCTCGCACATGTACCGCAGCTGTCCGGCGATGAAGTGCTCGCAGGTCTCGCTCATGCCGTGTCCGTCGGTCGCCGGGAAGAGGCTGCCCTTCTCGTCCCAGAAGCTGCAGTGGATGTGGCAGGAGTTCCCCTCCCGCTCGTCCCACTTGGCCATGAACGAGATCGAGCTGCCGTGCTGCCAGGCGATCTCGCGCGCGCCGTTCTTGTAGATGCTGTGGTTGTCGGCCATCGTCAGCGCGTCGGCGTAGTGGAAGTTCACCTCGTGCTGGCCGAAGTTGCACTCGCCCTTGGAGTCCTCGACCGGGATCCCGGCGCCGGCCATGCCCAGCCTGATCGGGCGGATGACGTCCTCGACGATGGTCGTCCCGAAGATCGAGTAGTCGACGTTGTAGGGGTTGGCGCCGTTCAGGCCGTGGTACCGCTTCGCCCGCGCCTCGTCGTAGGAGTCGCGGAACAGCATGAACTCGAGCTCCGACCCGACGTTCGCCGTCCAGCCCCGCTCCGCCAGCCGCTCGAGCTGCCGGCGCAGGATCTGCCGCGGCGAGGCGACCACCGGCCGGCCGTCCTGCCACTCGAGGTCGGCGACCACCAGCACCGTCGCCTCCAGCCACGGCACGCGGCGGAGCGTCGCCATGTCCGGGCGGAAGACGAAGTCGCCGTAGCCCGTGTCCCATGACCCCATCTCGAAGCCCTGGACGGTGGCCATGTCCACGTCGACGGTGAGCAGGTAGTAGCACCCCTCCGCGCCGTGGTCTGCGATGTCGGAGAGGAAGAAGGGCGCGTGCAGGCGCTTTCCCATCAGTCGGCCCTGCATGTCGGTCATCACCAGCAGGACGGTGTCGATACGTCCCGCCTCGACCTCAGCGCGTAGCTCGTCGAGTGTCACTCCGGCCCTCCGTCGTGGATTGCGGCCATTCATATACTGGGGCCGTATGCACCGCAACCGTCCGTTGATCGGGATCACGGCGTACGAGGTGCCGGCCAGCTTCGCCCACTGGCGCGACATGCCGACCATGATGGTGCCCGCCGGGTACGCGCACGCCGTCTCGGCCGCCGGCGGCATGCCGGTGGTGATCCCTCCCTCCGGCGGAGCCTCCGAGCTGCTCGGCCGGGTGGACGGCCTCGTCTTCAGCGGCGGGTCGGATATCGATCCGGAGCTGTATGGGCAGCCGCCGCAACCCGAGACCGGCCCGGTGGTCCGCCATCGCGACGAGGCGGAGATCGAGCTGATGGGGGCGGCGATCGAACGCGGCGTGCCGGTGCTCGGCGTATGCCGCGGCATGCAGCTGCTGAACATCGTGCGCGGCGGCACGCTGGCGCAGCATCTGGCGGAGAGCCCGCCGGTGGTGCACAAGGGGCCGCCGGGGACGTTCACCACGCACGACGTCTCGGTCGAGCTGGGAACCCGCCTGCACGACATGGTCGGGGACGCGCTGGCGGTGCACTCGTGCCATCACCAGGGCGTCGACCGGCTGGGCGAGGGGCTGGTCGTGACCGCGCATGCGCCGGACGGCGTGATCGAGGGGATCGAGACCGGCGGAGAGCGGTTCGCGGTGGGCGTGCTCTGGCACCCGGAGGAGCACGCCGAGCTGGGCGGCCCGCTGTTCCGTGGCCTGGTCGAGGCCGCGTCGCCTGCGGCCTAGCCGCGCTCGGCCGCGCGGATCGCCTCGATCAGCTCATCCAGCCCGACGCCCTTCTTCAAGCAGCTGGCCGCCCCCGCCGCCAGCGCCGCCTCGATCATCTGCGGCTCGTCGTAGGCGGACAGCACCACCACCGGCATCGCCCAGGGCGCGTGCGCGATCTGCTCGGTGGCCTCGATGCCGTCGACGTTCGGCATCCGCATGTCCATCACCACCACGTCGGGCGTCGACTGCTCCGCCAGGGTCACCGCCTCCGCGCCGTCACTGGCCTCGGCCACCACGGTCATCCCCGCCTCTGCGAGGGCATCGCGAAGGACCCCGCGGAGCAGGGCATTGTCCTCCGCGATGAGGATCCGTATCGACTCCGCCACGTTGGAGGCCAAGCCTATGCCCTCGCCCGGCGGCCGCGCAACCGGCGCGCGGCGATCAGGAGTCGTAGAGCCGCTGGACGCCCTCCTGTGCGGATGCCGCCGCGGCGGCCGGATCGAGTCCCCGCGTGCGGCCCAGGCAGTACAGCGCCGCGAACGAATCGCCCGCGCCGGTGGGATCGGCGAACCGCCGCCCGTTGCCCGCCACCACGTGCTCCCGCCCCTCGACCACGAGGATGCATCCCTGATGGGCGCGCGTGATGAGCAGCTCGGGCACCGCGGGCCGGCCCGCAGCACGCGCCTCCTGCTCGTTCAGCTTGAGCGCCGTCACGCCCTCGAGCTGCGCCTGATCGATCGGCCCCAGCCGCACCGGGCCGGGCTGCGACCCGCGGGCGAGGCCCTGGCCGTCGAGGCAGACCGAGAGGCCGCCGTCGGCCAGCACGCGCACCGTCTCGGCCGGGAAATCTCCCGCGGTCTGGCCGCCCAGCAGCACCCAGCTGCATCCCTCGAGCCTGGGAAGCAGCTCCCGCGCCGCGTCTGGCGTCAGCGGCTCCGGGATGCTGGCGATCTCCTGCTCGGTGCCGTCCGGCGTATGGCGCAGCCGCGACACGAGCGTCCCCGTCTCGATCGCCACCGGGCACGCTCCTGCCGCCGCCAGCGCACGCGCTGCGTAGTGCGGCGTCCCGCCCGGCCGCCGCACCTCCGTGCCGTCCTCGAGCACCACCTCGTCCGCGGCCGCCGGCCCGATCACCGCCACCCGCTCGCCGGCCGGCCCGAGGTGGCTGGGGTCGAGCTCCTCGCAGAGCCGGCGCAGCTCGTCCCCGCCCTGCGCCGCCAGCTGCTCGACCCGCTCGATGCCCTGGCGAGCGCGCTCGAGATCCCCATCCTCCAGCGCATGCCGGCTGCCGTCGGCGAGCAGCCGCAGCGCCGTCAGGATCTGCTGCGGCCCGTCGTGGAGCCGCTCGGCCAGAACCCGTCGTTCCGCCTCGAGCTCGGGCGGGACGCCGTCCCCCGGCATCAGTCGATCAGGGCGTAGCGCAGCGCCAGCGCCACGGCCTGCGTCCGGGTGTCCGCCTCGAGCTTGGTCATCGCGTTGCGCACATGGGTGCGCACGGTCTCCGGGCTGATGAACAGCCGCGACGCGATCTCGGGGTTCGAGTAGCCGTTGG
This sequence comes from Gaiellales bacterium, assembly GCA_035695105.1. GTDB lineage: Bacteria > Actinomycetota > Thermoleophilia > Gaiellales > JAICJC01 > JAICYJ01. The sequence continues at coordinate 29,156 of DASSEV010000014.1, read as the reverse complement.
CGAGCAGGCCCAGGATCTCCCGCTCGCGCGTCGACAACGCCGGCAGTCGCTCCGTCGCCTTCGGCGACACCAGCTCGGATGCCAGGGTCGGGTCGACGTACGCGCCGCCCTCGGCCACCCGCTTCACGGCGCGGACGATGTCGTCGGGTGGAGCGTCCTTGAGCACGTAGCCGCGCGCGCCGCAGTCGAGCCCCTCGGCCAGCAGCCCTCGCTCGCCGTGCGCCGTGTACAGGATGACGGCCATGCCGGGATGCGCCGCGGTGATCCGGCGGGTGGCCTCGAACCCGTCCATCCCTCGCATCCGCACGTCCATCAGGATCACGTCCGGCCGCCGGCGATCGGCCATCTCGATCGCCGCGTCGCCGTTCGAGCTCTCGCCGATCACGGCGATCTCGCGGTCGCGTGCGAGGATCATCTTGACGCCCTCCCTGACCGCGGCGTGATCATCGACGACCAGCACCCGCACCTGCTCGGTCTTTCGCTCGTCGACCGTCTCAGCGTCCTGGCTGGAGCTCATGGCCCTCCAAATCGTACTGCCGCGGGGAACGATTGGAAACACCCTCCCGTACAATCGCGCGCATGTCAACTGCGCGGCGTACGGCGCTTCTCTCGTTCCTCGCCGCGCTTGGCCTGACGGCCGCAAAGCTGCTCGTCGGCCTCGCCACGTCAAGCCTGGGCATCCTGGCGGAGGCCGCGCACTCGGGCCTCGATGCGGCCGCCGCGCTGCTGTCCCTGTACGCCGTGGGCGTGGCCGAGCGGCCACCTGACGCGAAGCACCAGTACGGCCACGGCAAGGCCCAGAACCTGGGTGCGCTGACCGAGGCGGTCGTGCTCGCAGGCGTGGCGGTGTGGATCGGCGTCGAGGCGGTGCTGCGGCTGCAGTCGGGCGGGGGCGACGTGCAGGCGCACTGGTACGCGTTCGCGCTGCTCGGCGGGGTGCTGGTCGTCGACGCGACGCGCGCCTACCTGTCCTACCGGGTCGGCCGCGCCGAGCGGAACGACGCGCTCGTGGCGAGCGCCGTGCACTTCGCGTCCGACTTCGCGGGCACCACCGCCGTGCTGATCGGCCTGGCGGCCGTATCCGCCGGATACCCGCGAGGCGACGCCATCGCCGCCCTGTGCGTTGCGGTGCTGGTGCTCGTGGCCGCCGTCCGCCTGGCGGCGCGCAATGTCGACATCCTGATGGACCGGGCACCGAGCGGGCTGAGCCGGGTGATCGAGCAGGCGGCGCGGGCGGTCCCGGGCGTCACCGAGGTCCGCTTCGTGCGCGTCCGTGAGGCGGCCGGCGAGAGATTCGCCGACGTGACGATCGGCGTGTCGCGGCTCGAGGGACTGGAGCGGAGCCACCAGACCATGGACGAGGTGGAGGACGCGGTGCGGTCGCGGATCGGCCCGGCTCAGGTGACCGTGCACGTCGAGCCGAGCGCCGGCGGGGAGGCCCCCAACGAGCGTGTCGCGGCTGCGGCGCTGAGGGTGCCCGGCGTCGTCGAGACGCACAACATCACCGTGCTCGAGGGCGACGACGGCCGCGCCATCACGCTCCACGTCCGCCTCGACGAGGACCTGCCGATGCGCGAGGCAGCGCCGGTGGTCGAGCGGCTGAAGCAGGAGATCCGGTCCGAGTTCGGCGTTGCGCGCGTCTACGCGCACGTCGAGCCCTCGGCGCTCGGGGCCCAGCCCGCTCGGGACGTCGCCCGCGAAGAGCCGGACATCGCGGCCACCGCCACGCGCGTGGTGCGATCGCTGGCGGGCGAGGGGGCGGAGGTGGTGGTGTACCGCCAGGGCGAGCGTCTGCTGGTCGTCACCTCGCTGCGCGCGGACCCGTCGCAGTCGGTGCGCGAGGCGCACAACCTGGCAAGCCGAGTCGAGGACGCCGTGCGCGACGCCCTCGACTCGGTCGACGATGTGATCGTCGAAGTGCTGCTCTAGCGGCTTGCCAGCGTGACCGTGACCGTGCTCTGCTTGCCGTTCCGGAAGATCCCGAGCTGCACCGTGTCGCCCGGCTTCTTGGCGCTGATGGCTCCCGACAGGTCATCGAAGGTCATGATCTGCTTGCCGTCGATGCTGGTGATGACGTCGCCGCCCAGGGTGAAGGTCTGGCCGTTGATGGTGGCCTGCGTCGAGCCGCCCTTCAGCCCGGCCTTGGCCGCCGGCGAGCCCGGCTGGACCTGGGCCACCAGCACGCCATGGTCGACATTCAGGTTCAGCGCCTTCGCCAGCGCCGGCGAGAGCGGATCGCCCAGGATGCCGAGGTAGGTGTGCTGCGCCTTGCCCGTGGCGATGATCTGATCTGCGACGTTCTTGACGGTGTTGATCGGGACGGCGAACCCGATGCCGATGCTGCCGCTCTGCGGGTTGTTGGGATCGTCGGACAGGATCTGGCTGGTGATGCCGATCACCTGGCCGCGGTCGTTGATCAGCGGGCCGCCCGAGTTGCCGTGGTTGATAGCCGCATCGGTTTGGATCGCGCCGCGGATCTGGACGTTCCCCTGAAGCGAGCCGATGTCGCGGTTGACCGCCGACACGATGCCGGTCGTGGCCGTGCGCGTCTCGCCGAGTGGGTTGCCGATGGCGACGACGGGGTCTCCGACCTGGACGTTCGACGAGTCGCCGAGCTGCAGTGGGGTCAGCGCCTCCGCAGGCGCGTTCACTTGCAACACCGCGACGTCCGTGCTGCGGTCGACGCCTATCACCTTGGCGTCGTAGGTCTTCGCGGTCGAGCCGCCGCCGAAGGCGACCTGCACCTTCGAGGCGTTCAGGACGACGTGGGCGTTCGTGAGGATGTGACCGCTCTTGTCAATCACGAACCCCGAGCCGAGGGCCTGCGCCTGCTGCTGCTGCGGAGCGCCGAACGGATCGAACTGGTTGGACGTCGTGGTCGTCGTCGTGGCGGTCACCACGACGACGCCTGGAGCGTCATTGCGGTAGATCTGATTCACCGAGAGTCCCTGCTGCGGCGGCGCCGAGACCGTCGTCGCCGCGGGGGACGCGGTGCGGATGATGGTGCGGGTGTCTGTGTGGGTCGAGTCGACGGCGTACGCGGTGACGCCGCCGGCGAGCGCTGCCGCAACCACCAGCGCGCCTGTTCGGAGTGAGTTCGTCATGCCTGTCTTCTACGCGGCACGAATTGGCGGTGGATTACATGCTTGGAGCGGCATTGGATCTGCTCCGCGCCTCCCGCCGGGCGATGGCCAGCGAGATCAGTGCAATCACCACCAGCGCGGCGATGTGCGACGCGGTCAGGCTGACCCGGTAGAGCGGGTTCGAGCCGTCGCGCCAGAGCCGGGCCATGTCGGCAAGCACGGCAACGGTGCCGACCACCGCCACGGTGTCGGCCAGCGGGGCGCCGGCGCCGGACTCCAGATGCATCGCGAAGCGGCTCGCGATCAGCAGCGCGGCCAGCACCACCGCCAGCGCGACGCCGTGGCTGAAGGCGAGGTCGCGGCGCGCCGTGAAACCGTCCGCGCGGTTCCACTCGTACGCGAGATGGACGAGCACCACGAGCGCCGCGGGGACGGCCGCGGCGGCGGTGTAGGTGCGCAGGCCGGCTGCCGTCACGCTCAGTATCGTAGCCACGTGCGTGTCCGGCTGATCGCCAATCCGAGCGCGTCGCGCGTCGCTCCGGCGCTCGTCGACGGCGTCGTGGCGCGCCTCTCCGCCGTGGCCGACGTCGAGCTCCGCCGAACCGAGCGAGCGGGGCACGCAACGGAGCTCGCCGCCGAGCCGGGCGCCGACGTCGTGATCGGAATGGGCGGTGACGGCACCGCCAACGAGATCGTGAACGGCGTGGCCGCCGGGGCGGTCGTGGGGGTGATCCCGGCGGGGGCGACGTCGGTGCTGGCGAGGCAGCTGGGCCTGCCCGCAAAGCCCTTGCCCGCAGCGACAATGCTGGCGGCGGCGATCGAGGAGCAGCGCTGGCGGCCGCTCGGCCTGGGGTCGCTGAACGGCCGCCTGTTCACCTTCGCGGCCGGCTTCGGGATCGAGGCCGAGGCGATGCGGCTGGTGGCGGAGCGCAGGGCCGCCCGCCCCGACCATCGTAGGCCGGGCGACATCGCGGTGGTCGGCGCGGCCATCTCCGTGCTGCGGGCCGACCGCTTCAGCCTGCGTGAGCGGATGACGATCCGCACCGGCGGCGGCGAGGTGCGCGCGGCCTACGTGGCGATCGCGAACGGGCACCCCTACACGTACTTCGGGCGGATCCCGGTGCGCACGGCACCGCGGGCGGGCCCGGGGTCGGCGCTCGACGCCGTTGCGGTGGGCGGGCTGCGGCCGGCACAGCTGTGGCGGCTGGCGGCATACGGGCTGGTCTGGCCGCGGCATGCGTCGGGGCGCGACAGCCACGTCGTCTACCTGCACGACATCGACGCGCTCGACCTGGCGGCCGACGTGCCGCTTGCCGCGCACGTCGACGGCGAGTACATGGGCCTGATCGAGTCGGCCGAGGTGCGCTACCGGCCCGGCGCCGTGCGCGTCCTCATCCCCCCTGCCGCGGCGGCATCCTTTCCGGTCCCGGGACCGGCAGCGGCAGGTAGGTGACGCTCGGCCGGCCGCGCGTGGGCTGGGGGAAGAGCGCCATCAGCTCGTAGACCATCTCCGGCAGCTCGGTCGAGACGGGCAGGCCGAGCTCATGCGCCCGCTCGACCGTGATCGGGAAGTCATGGGTGAAGTAGCCGCCCGCAAGGAGGTCGGCCAGGCGCTGCGCGGGCTCGGGCTGCATGCGGTCGTCGAGCAGGTCGGTGACCAGCGACAGCACCTGACGCCGCGCCTTCGCCGCGATGTCCGCCAGGACGAGGAAGCGGTCGTCGATGCGATCCACCTCCTTGCTCTCGGCCACCTTCAGGATCGAGGCCGCGGGCATGTCTCCCAGCTGAGGATCGACCGGCCCCAGCACGGCGTTCGGATCCATCATGATCTCGTCCGCCGCCAGCGCCACGAGCGTGCCGCCGCTCATGGCGTAGTGGGGCACGAGCACCGTCACCCTGGCCGGGTGGGCGCGCACCGCATGCGCAATCTGCTCGGCAGCCAGCACGAGCCCGCCGGGGGTGTGCAGCACGAGGTCGATCGGCGTGTCGTCCGGGGTCAGCCTGATCGCGCGCAGCACCTGCTCTGAATCGTCGATGTCGATGAACCGGACGAGCGGCACGCCGAGCAGGCCGATCTGCTCCTGCCGGTGGATCATCGTGATCACCTGCGTGCCGCGCTCCCGCTGCAGGGCCGACAGCCGGCGGGCGCGCGTTGCGACCAGCGCGCGCTGGCGCATGAGCGGGGCGATCACCGTCAGGAACACGATCACGATCGCGATCAGCAGCACCCAGGACATCGGCGGACCCTAGATCATCCGCGCGCCTATGATCCCGCCCCATGGATTTCGTGATCGCCCTCAGCCAGGGGCTCGGGCTGGCCGTGGCGGCTGGCTTCTTCGCCTCGGCGCCGCTCGCGGTGGGGTCGTCCGTGGCCGCGCTGGGCTTCGCCGACGGCGCCGTCGACATCGCGGACAACACCTCGACGGTCGCCGTCCTGTGGGCTCTCGCCGTCGTCGAGTTCGCGGCCGACGCCATCTGGCCGGGAGCAGAGGCGGGGGCGAAGCTGGTGCGCAGGGTGATCGGCGGCGGGCTCGCGTTCGAGCTGATCGCCGGCGAGGAGATCCCCTACGTCGGGCTCGTCATCGGCGCGCTGGTGGCGGCGGCGGTGGCCCTGACGCTGCGCCAGATGCGGATCCGCGCCATCCGCAGCGGCGGCGACGTGCGCGGCACGGCCGTGATCGAGGACGGCGCGGGGGTCGTCACCGCGTTCGTCGGCGCCATCCCGATCATCGGTTACGTGCTGACGATCGGGGCGGGACTCCTGTTCGGCCGCACCCGGCGGCGCGACCAGGAGAAGTACAAGGGCCTGCGCGTCCTGCGCTGAGGTCCGAGCTCGCAGCGAATGCCCAAGAAGCTGATCCTGGCGGTGATTGACGGCCTCGGGCCGGCGGTGCTCGACCGGGCGATCGCGGCGGGCAGGGCGCCGGCGCTGGCCCGGCTACAGGAGTTGGGCACCCGCACCGACGCCTGCGTGTCCACCTTTCCCTCGCTGACGCCGGTGTGCCTGTCGGCCCTGATCACCGGCGAGCACCCCGTGGGCACCAGGATCCCGAGCATGACCTGGTACCACCGCGACGAGGGCCGATTCGTGGAGTACGGGTCGTCCTTCCTGGCAACGCTGGCCGAGGGCACCAAGCAGATGGTCGACGACGTGATGGTCAACCTCAACCTGCTGCACATGTCGCCGCGGGCGACGACCGTGTTCGAGGCGCTCGAGGACCGCGGGCTGGTCACCGCCGCGGTGAACACCTACATCTGCCGAGGCCGCGTGCGGCATCCGATCGCGCGTCACGCGGCCCGTCGTATCGCGCGCCGCGTGGGCATCGTCGACGCCGTCTACGGCCCGCGCCGGTACTTCTTCGGCGAGCTGTTCTGGTCGGACGAAACGGGTGCGCCACGCAACTTCGGCGGCTCGGTCGATCGCCACGGCGGCCACGTTGCGCGCTGGCTGGTCACCCGCGACGGGTTCGACTTCCTGTTCCTGTACATGTACGAGACGGATGCGGCCGGCCACCAGGGCGGCGACGTGCTGGGCGCGGTGGAGCAGGCCGATCGCGGCATCGGGCTGGTCGTCGACGCGGCCGGCGGGTGGGAGGAGTTCCTCTCGCGCTACGCGATCGCGGTGGTCGCGGACCATGGCCAGAGCCGCGTTGAGCGGGCGGCCGATGCGGCCGAGCCGTTCGACGACCTGCGGCTGTTCCGCTCGAGCCGGCACTCCGATCCCGCCCAGTGCGACCTCGCGATCGCGGCCAGCAACCGGCTGGCCATGGCCTACCTGCTGCCGGGCGGCACGCTCACCGCGAGCGAGGTTGCTCACCGGTACGCGCGCCATCCGGCCGCGGACGTCGTGATCTGGCGCGAGGGCGCCTGGTTCGCGGTGCGACGCGACGGCGGCGAGCTGCGGTTCCGGCCCGTGGGCGACCACACGGACGAGCGCGGGAACGCATGGGAGCTGGCCGGCGACCGCGACCTGCTCGATCCGGCGGTCTACCCGAACGCGCTGGAGCGGATCGCGGGCGCGGCCGCGTGCGCGACGGCGGGGGACGTGATCGTGTCCGCGCGGCTGGGGGACGAGTTCGCGGACGCCGGCGGCCAGCACCATGCAGGGGGCGGCAGCCACGGGTCGCTGCACGCCGAGGACTCCCTCGTGCCGCTCATCCTCGCGGGGTTCGACGAGCCGACGGGGCTCGGGCCGGTGCCGTCGATCACCGACCTGACGCCGCTCGCCGTGCGGCACTTCTCGGCGAGCGTCGAGCCGCTCCGGGCACGCTCGTGAGCCGGGCTGGGTAGTGCTCGGGGATGATTGCTCTAGTGTGTGCCGGATGAAGGACGCTGGAACGGACGTCGCCGGCGTAGGTTTCCGCGCCCACGCCGAGCGCGTGAACCTCGGCATCCGCGACCACCACACCTGGCTCGAGCTGGGTCGCTTCTGCATCGTCGGCGGCTCCGGCTACGTGATCAACGTGGGGCTGTTCACGATCGCCTACGAGCACGTGCCCTACCTGATCGCGTTCATCTTCGCGTTCGTGGTTGCGGCCACCAGCAACTTCGTCTGGAACCGTGTCTGGACATTCCGCATCGAGCACGGCGTCCCGCACGTCCAGTACGCGAGGTTCCTCGCGGTCAGCGTGCTCGCCCTCCTGATCGACCTGGTGGCGCTGGCCCTGCTGGTGGAGGTGTTCGGCGTGCACAAGCCGGTCGCGGCGGCGATCGCCATCGTCGTGGCCACCCCCATCAGCTTCCTTGGCAACAAGCTCTGGAGCTTTCGCTAGATGAGCGACTCCATATCCCCGCGTGTCCTGAGCGGTCGGAAACCGAGCAGCGCAAGGATCGAGGGAGGGTCGATATCGGGAATATCGATCCGACGGAGGACGCCGCGGTGCGATGGTTTGCGGTCGCAGCACCCGGGCCATTTGCACTACCTCGTGGGGTGAACGCGTTCAGGCGCGCGGGTAGATGGAGTCGCCCATCTGGGGTCGTGATCCTGGCCCTGCTGGCGCTCGCGGTGGCGCCGGCGGGGGCACAGGCGGCCGGCCGCCAGCTCGACCGGCGCCAGGTGATCGCGATCGCCGGGGCGAGCCCGCAGGTGGCCGCAATCGTGCGGGAGAATCCGGGTGCGCACTGGGAGGTGCTCTACAGCAGGCCCCGGCGCACGTGGACGGCGGTGCTCGAGGCGCCCGGCAAGCACACAGTGCTCGTCACCGTGCGGGTCAGCGACCGCAGCTCGTCCGTGCTGTCCAGCCGGGTGGCGCCGTCCACCGGGCCGCCGCGGCTGACGGCGGGAGGGGCGAAGACCCTGGCCTGGCGCTCGCCGGCAATCCGCGACTGGGTGCGCCAGTACCACGGGGTGACAACCGACGCGACGCTCGGCGACGACAGGGTGTGGACGGTCCGCTACCTCGATCGGGACGGGAACGACATCGCCGAGGCGCGCATCGACGACGGCGCCATGGAGCTGGTCGGCACCCGCACCGGCCCTCAGGTGGGATGGCAGCTGGCGCGGGGTGAGCCCGGCTCCTACGGCCGGCTCGCAAATCGCTGGTGGATCTTCCTGCCGCTGTGCCTGCTGTTCGCCGGGGGGCTCATGGACTGGCGCAGGCCGGTGTCGATGCGCACGCTCGACCTGCTCGCGCTGCTCTCGTTCGGCATCTCGCTGCACTGGTTCAACGACGGGAACCTGTTCGTCTCGACGCCGCTGATCTACCCGCCGCTGGCGTACCTGCTCGTCCGCCTCATACGCACCGGATGGACGCAGCCGCTGCGGCGGGTCGAGATCGGCTCGACGCACGCGCTGATCCTGGTGGCGCTGACGTTCGCGCTGGTCGGCTTCCGGCTGGGGCTGAACAACCGGGACTCGAACATCCTCGACGTCGGCTACGCCGGGGTGGTGGGCGCCGACCGGCTGCTGCACGGCACCGTGCCCTACGGCCACATGCCGGTCAAGACAGCGAAGCCCTGCCACGGCCGCTACGCGAACGGCGATCCGGTGGCCTACATCCAGTCGACGGACGGCCGCTGCGAGTCGGCGATCGAGAGCGGTGACACCTACGGCCCGATGGTCTACGCGTCGTACGTCCCGTTCGTCGCCGCCCTCGGCTGGAGCGGTCTGTGGGATGACCTGCCCGCGGCGCACGTCGCCGCCTCCGCGTTCGACCTGCTCGCGATCGCGGGCCTGTTCGTCGCCGGGTGGCGCCTGCGCTCGCCCCGAATCGGCGTGCTGCTCGCCTTCGGCTGGGCGGCGAATCCGTTCACGCTCTACACGCTCAACATGAACACCAACGACGCGCTGGTGGGGGCGCTGATGGCCTGGTTCATGGCGGCGCTGTCGCTGCCGTTCGTCCGCGGCGTCGTGCTTGCGGCCGCGGCCATGACGAAGCTCGGCCCGTTCGCGCTCGTCCCGCTGGTTGCCTCGCTGCGCCGGCGGGGGCTGACCGCCGCGGGCTTCGTGGCCGGGCTCGCGGCGCTGCTCGGGCTGGTGCTGATCGACGGGCTCGAGGGCCTGCGGCTGTTCTACGACCGGACGCTGCACTTCCAGCTCGACCGTGTGACGCCGCTGTCGATCTGGACGATCGGCGCCTTCCACCCCGGCTGGCCGCACCTCCACTGGCTGCAGCAGGCGTTCCAGATCGCCGTCATCCTCGGCTGCACGCTGCTGGCGGTGCTGCCCCGCGGACGCAAGGACGCGGCGGCGGTCGCAGCTCTCGGCGGGGCCGCCCTGATCGCCACGCAGATGGCGTCCAGCTACTGGTTCTATCCGTACATCTGTTGGTGGCTGCCGCTCGCGCTCCTCGCCATCCTGCTGCCGCGGGAGCCGGCCGTGCCCGAGCCGGCGCCGCTGTTCACCCCGCGCTGAACCGGAACAGCTCGATCGCGCCGGCCCGTCCGTTCGCCGGATCGCATTCGACGATGGCGCCCTCGATGCGGACGTCGCCCTCCGCCGGCTCGAACCGCACGGGAAGCCCGGTCTGGAAGCGGCGCAGGACGAGCTCGGCCCGGACGCCGATCACGGAGTCGTGGGGGCCCGTCATGCCGGCGTCCGTCAGGTAGGCGGTGCCGCCCGGCAGCACGGCGGGATCGTTGGTCTGCACGTGGGTGTGCGTGCCGATGACGGCGGTCACCTCGCCGTCGAGCAGCCGGCCCATCGCGACCTTCTCGCTGGTCGCCTCGGCGTGGAAGTCGACGAGGACGACCGGCGTCCGGGCGCGAGCCTCCGCCACCAGCCGCGGCGCCATCTCGAACGGGCTCTGCGCCGCGTCGAGGAACAGCTGGCCGATCAGGTTGATCACCGCCACCGGCGTTCCGTCCGCCGCCTCGACCACGGTGATCCCGCGGCCGGGGGCGTTTCCGGCGTGGTTGGCCGGGCGCACGATCCGCTCATCGGCCTCGAGGAAGGGGTAGACCTCGCGCTGGCGGTAGGCGTGGTTGCCGAGCGTGATCGCGTCGACGCCGGCGGCGTACAGCCGCGTCGCGATCCGGCTGGTCACGCCCACGCCGTCGGCGGCGTTCTCGGCGTTCGCGACCACCGCATCGATGCGGTGCTGCTCGCGCAGCCCGGGCAGGTGTTGCTCGACGGCGCGGCGGCCCGCTGCGGCGAAGATGTCGGCGAGAAACATGATGCGCACGAAGCGCATCGTAGGCGGCTCAGAGCAGCGGGCTCGCTCCCGGCGCCGGGCCCACCTGCAGCGAGACGTGGTTGCCGGCGTCCGACGTGTAGTGCGACACGGTCTGGTCGATCAGCTTCGAGAGGTCGACGACGGTGCCCAGCCTGGTCACCGACGCCCGCACCGGGGTGCCGACGTCGACGTCCAGATGCTTCGCCAGGTTGCCGACGGTGACGATCACCGCGGCCAGATTGCTCGGCCTGATCTGCACGATGCTGCCGCGCACCTGGCCGTTAAGGACGTAGGGCTGCACGCTGACCACGACGCCGTCGACCGGGGAGTAGACGTTCGTGCCGGCCGGGGCCCCCACGTCCACGGCGCCGGTGTCCGACCCGGATCCGCCGCCGTCGATGTAGTAGTGCGGTCCGCCGCTGCCCCCGCCGCCGAACAACCGGTCGCCGAGCCGCGCGAAGAAGCCGGCGTTCCGCTGGCTGCCGGCGGGCGTGAGCGGGATGGCGTCGCTCACGCCGGTGGCGTGGTACACGATCGCCGTCACGCGTCCCTGCGAGACCGGGAGCTCCAGCGCGAGCGAACTGACCGTGGCCAGCGTCTCGGGCGGTGACGGTGGTCCGTTCGGCGCGGCCTCGGCGGCGTTCCCGACGGGGATGCCGGAGCTGGTGCTGCTCGAGGATCCGGAGTGGAGCAGCATGAACCCGAGCAGAACGATCGCCGCGACGAGCGCCAGGGCGGCCAGCCGGCGGAGCCGATGCGGGGAGCGGCGCCTGACGGTGCGCCGGCGCCGGCGCTGTCGCTGTCGCTGTCGGGTCGCGATCACCTCGCCAGGGTAGCGCGTGGCGCAGTTCCGGCCTCCGGTGACGGCTGGACCGGTTGATAGCATCGCCCGGATGCCGCCCGTCACGTCGCGGAAGGTCCTGATCCCGCGCTGGGTGCAGCTGGTCGGCCTGCCGCTGGTCGTGATCGGCGCCTGGCAGTTCGTCTCGGCGGTCAGCCACGCCGTCTTCATCTTCGTCGTCGCCGCGCTGATCGCGATCCTGCTGAACCCGGTCGTGCGCTCGTTCGCGGCGCTGCGCATCCCGCGTCCGCTGGCGGTGCTGCTCGTCTACCTGCTGTTCGGGCTCACGTTCATCGCCGCAGGCGTGCTCGCGGGCACCGTCATCGCCACCCAGGCGCAGTCGGCCAGCGACGTCGTCCAGCGGGAGTTCAGCACGGCGCCGGGCCAGTCCGAGACCCCCGCGCAGCAGAAGCTCGACCAGTTCCAGCGGTGGCTGGACCGCCACCACCTCCACCAGATCGACGTGCGCAACCTGGGCGACAAGGTGCAGCAGAAGATCGACTCGCTCGACGTGCAGAGCGTCTCCGGCAAGGCGGTCACCATCGCGCAGGGGATCCTGGTCGGGGTGGTGGAGAGCCTCTTCAACGTCGTGCTGGTTATCGTCGTGTCGGTCTACATGCTGCTCGACGCCCCGCGGCTGTCGGCGTTCCTGCGCCGCCTGCTGCCACACGAGGAGGGCGAGCGCGACCTCATGACCCGCGTGGAGCGTGCGCTGATCTCGTACGTGCGCGGTCAGATCATGGTGTCGCTCGTGATCGGCTTCAGCGCCGGCCTGTTCATGTGGCTGCTCGGCGTGGCGGGCATCTTCCAGAACGGCGACAACTACGCCATCGCGTTCGGCGCGTTCGCCGCGCTGACGGAGGTGATCCCCTACGTCGGCCCGTGGCTGGGCGCCATCCCGCCGTTCATCGTCGCGCTCTCCGAATCTCCCAGCGCCGCGCTCGCCGTGGCGATCGCGTTCCTGATCATCCACCAGATCGAGGGGCACATCGTCATACCCAAGCTGATGGGCGGCGCGGTGGGCGTGCACCCGCTGCTGGTGATCTTCGCGCTGCTGGCGGGAGAGCAGCTCTACGGGCTTGCCGGCGTCTTCATCACGCTGCCGCTGGTCGCCGTGGGACGCGAGCTGTTCGCCTTCCTGCGCGAGCGGATCGGCACGGAGCCGTGGTCGCGGGGACCGCTGACGGTCGAGGTGCCTGTCGAGGTGGAGGGTCCGGCGCCGAAACCGCCGCCGCCGCCCCCGCCGCCGGCAGGGCCGGATCCGGCTACGGCTGGCTGACGTTCGTCGCCACGCCGGACTGCGGCGTCGGCGCGAGCGCGTCCTGGTTCGAGGGCGCCAGGTCGGCGGCCAGCTCGAATGCCTCGAGCGCGGCCTCCGCGCGGCCCATCCGCTTCAGGAACTTGCCGTACCAGCGGTAGGCCTTGGCCAGCTCGCGCGTCCATCCGTTCTGCTGGCGGATGGCGTCGATCGCCGACGTGTATGCCCACTCGGCCCGCTCCGCGTCGCCGAGCTCGTCGTACACCCGCGCCAGCACGAGGTAGGCGTCGCCCAGCTGGCCGGGCAGGGCGCCGTTGCCGAGCAGCTCGACTCCCTCCTTGGCCTTCGCCGAGGCGAGGGCATGGTCGCCGCGCTGCAGGGCGCAGCGGGCCTCCTCGACCACGACGAAGCCGAGGTCGAGCGGGCTCGGCCGCGCGCCGAGCAGGCTGCGCGCCGCCGCGAGGTGATCGCCTGCGCGCTCGGTCTCGCTGTTGTCGAGCAGATTCTGGGCGTAGAGCAGGTGGGCGTCGGACAGCGCGACGTTGTCGTCCATCAGCTCGAAGATGGCCAGCGCCCGATCGGCATAGGCGATCGCCTGGCCGACCTGCCCGGTCGTCGCATACAGGCGCGAGAGCGAGTAGTAGGCGCCGGCGCGGCTGCGCAGGTCGACCTCCTCCGCGCCGTCTCGCAGCGCCTCGGCCAGCACGCCGGCGGCGCTGCCGAAGTCACCGGCGTCGGTGTACGCCCGGCTCAGCATCAGCGTGTAGCGGACAAGCTTTGCCAGATCCCTGCCCGGCTGGTCGCGCAGGCGGGCGGCGCAGTCGTTCAGGAGCGCGATCGCGCGGGCCGGGTCGCCGGCGTTGACGTAGAGGCGGGCCAGCTCGATGTAGAGGTCGGGGCGCTGCGCCGGGTGCGGCGGCTCGCCGATGTCGAGCGCGCGCTGGAACAGCTCGAGCGCCTGGGTCTCGCGGCCGCGCCGCGAGGCGATCAGGCCGAGGCCCTCATAGCACTCGCTCATCCGCTCGGCGTCCGCGTCGACCTCGGCCTCACGCAGCACGCCGCGCAGGAGCTCCTCGGCCTGGTCGTACTGCTCGAGCCGGATCATCATCATCGCGTCCAGCACCTCCAGCGAGCGCGATCGCTGCTCGCTCGAGATCTCGCCGGTCAGCTCCTCGGGGGTGACGTCGAGCCGGCGCGCGATCTCGATCAGGACGCGCGGCGACGGACGGCGGTCGCCGGCCTCGATGCGGGCCAGGTAGCTGTAGGAGCAGCCGTCGAAGGACAGGTCGCGCTGCGTCATCGCGCGCTTGCGGCGGAGATGGCGGATGCGGGCGCCGAGCTTTCGGAGCGCCTCGTTGGAATAGTCAAGTTCCTGCTCGTGGTCAAGCATGTCCGGCCCTCCAGCCATGTCCATTCGTGGCAAGCTTATTCACACGTGAAGGGCATGTAAAGGCCCGGCGGTACAATCCGGCCCATGGCCTTCCCGGTTACGCGGCTCCGCCGTCTGCGTCGCACGGACGCGCTTCGCGGCATGGTGCGCGAGACGCGGGTGGCGGCAGCCGACCTGATCCAGCCGCTGTTCGTACGGGCGGGAAGCGGGCCGGCGACGCCGATCCCCTCGCTGGCGGGGCAATACCACCACTCGATCGAGACGCTGGTCGAGGAGGGCGCTCGGGTGCACGAGGCCGGGGTGCCGGCGGTGATCCTGTTCGGCCTGCCCGATCACAAGGACGAGGCGGCGAGCTCAGCCTACGACGACGAGGGCATCGTTCAGATGGCGCTGCGGGCACTGCGCGCGCAGGTGCCCGAGCTGGTGCTGATCACCGACGTGTGCCTCTGCCAGTACACCTCGCACGGGCACTGCGGCGTGCTCCGCGACGGCGGTGTTGACAACGATCTGACCCTCGAGCTGCTCGCGCAGACCGCGGTATCCCACGCGGCCGCGGGGGCCGACATCGTCGCGCCGAGCGACATGATGGACGGACGCGTGGCCGCGATCCGCTCGGCGCTCGACGCCGACGGGCTCTCCACCACCGCGATCCTCGCCTACAGCGCGAAGTTCGCATCGGCGTTCTACGGCCCCTTCCGCGATGCCGCGCACTCGGCGCCGTCCGAGGGCGACCGCCGCGGCTACCAGATGGATCCGGCGAACGGCAACGAGGCGCTGCGCGAGGTGCTGCTCGACATCGAGGAGGGGGCCGACATGGTGATGGTGAAGCCGGCCATGCCGTACCTCGACGTGATCAGCCGGGTGCGGGAGGCGACGCTCGCGCCGATCGCCGCCTACCAGGTCAGCGGTGAGTATGCGATGTTGACGGGTGCCGCCGAGAAGGGCCTGCTCGACGAGCGCACCGCGGCGCTCGAGGCGCTGACGGGGATCAAGCGTGCCGGTGCGGACATGATCATCACGTACCACGCGACCCGGGCCGCATCCGAGTGGCTGTCGTAGGGGGCCCGAGGACGGAGGCGGCGTCCGAGCGGCTGTACCGCGAGGCCTGCGCGGTGATCCCGGGCGGCGTCAGCAGCCCTGTGCGGGCGATGCGGTCGGTCGGGCGCGACCATCCGCTGTTCGCAGCCCGTGGCGAGGGTGCGTGGCTGGTCGACGCGGACGGCAACCGCTACGTCGACTGGGTGCTCTCGTGGGGACCCCTGATCGCCGGCCATGCCCATCCGCGCGTGGTCGAGGCGGTGACGCGCGCAGCCGCCGACGGCACGTCGTTCGGAGCGCCGACCGAGCTCGAGGTCGAGCTGGCGCGGCGGGTGGTGGAGGCGGTGCCGTCGGTCGACATGGTGCGGTTCGTCTCCTCGGGGACGGAGGCGACGATGAGCGCGGTGCGGCTGGCGCGCGCGTACACCGGGCGCACGAAGGTGCTGAAGTTCGCGGGGTGCTACCACGGGCACGTCGACGCGCTCCTGGCGCAGGCGGGATCGGGGCTGGCGACGCTGGCGATCCCGAGTACGCCGGGCGTCCCCGAGGCGGTCACCGCGGACACGCTGGTGTGCGCGTTCAACGACCTCGACGCGGCGCGCGCACTGGCCGAGGGGCACGGTGACGACCTCGCGTGCGTGATCGTGGAGCCGGTGGCGGGCAACATGGGCGTCGTGCCGCCGAGGCCGGGCTTCCTCGAGGGGCTGCGGGCGATCTGCAACGGCACGGGCGCCCTCCTGATCGCCGACGAGGTGATCACCGGGTTCCGGGTCGGGTACGGCGGCGCGCAGGAGCGGCTGGCATTCCGGCCGGACATGACCTGCCTCGGCAAGATCCTCGGCGGCGGCCTGCCGGCCGCGGCGTTCGGCGGGCGCGGCGACGTGATGGAGCGCCTGGCGCCGCTCGGCGACGTGTACCAGGCGGGCACGCTGTCCGGGAATCCGCTGGCGATGGCGGCCGGGCTGGCGACGCTCGATCTGCTGCGGGAGGACGGCGTCTACGACCGGCTGGAGTCGACGTCGGCCGCGGTGGCCGAAGGCCTGTCGGGGCCGGGCGTGACGGTGAACCGGGTGGGCGCGATGCTGACGGGGTTCTTCAGCGGCGGGCCGGTGACGGATTTCGCGTCGGCCTCCGTGTCGGACACGGCGCGCTACGCGCGGTTCCATGCGCACATGCTCGCACGCGGCGTGTATCTCGCACCGTCGCAGTTCGAGGCGATGATGCCGTCGTTGGCGCACACCTCCGAGCAGGTCGAGATGACCGTCGCGGCGGCGCGGGAGTTCGCGGGCTGATGGCCGCCGATGTGATGCAGCAGATCCGCAGCCGTGCTGCCGGCGAGAGCCCGCTGCTCGAGGCCGCGCTGCGGCCGGGGGCCGTCCCCGAGCCGCGGTACGCCGGGCGCTGCCCCGACAGGTATCTGATCGGTGTCGAGATGATCCGCGAGGGCTACCTGCTGCACCACGGCCGCTCGGTGCTGTTCGCCCAGGATGACGCCGACCTGGCGCTTCTGACGGGCGACTACCTGTACGCCGCCGGCCTGGTCGAGATCTGCGCCACCGGCGACCTGCGCGCGGTGCGCACCCTGGCGCGGCTGATCGCGGAGTGCTCCGCCAGGCGCGGCGACGGCGAGCCGGCCGGCGACGACGCGCTGTGGGACGACGCCGTCGCAGCCCTCGGCCGCTGACCGTCACAGCCTCCGTCACGCCCCCGTGACGTCACGCGCCAATTATTGGAGTCAAAGACCCACCGGGTGGGCGTGACGATGTTGGCACGGAATCGTGACGGGTTCACCGCCTGGTTGGGCGGAAGCGGCGTCCACCCCAATTATTGGAGACCAACACCTGCGGTCCGGGCGCGGCGATCCGTTGCGCGTCCGTGACGGGTTGTCACGCGACCGTGACGAACCGGCTAGGGCGTCCAGCGGTCGCGGACGGGCGTCACCACGAGCTCGTGCGTCCATGCCGAGCGTCCCTGTTCGTGCAGGTACTGCACCGCCTTCGCCAGCTCCCTGGTGTCGATCCGCTCGCCTCCGGCGTCGTCGCCCGGCCCGCCGAAGGTGCCGTCGCAGACCAGCAGGCAGACGTGGACGCCCTGCGGCTTCAGCTCGTTCGCCGCCGCCTGCGACAGCGCCCGGGTCGCGGCCGCCCCGGCCGCCCACGGCGCCCTGCCCGGGAGCGCGCGGCGCGCCGACCCGCCGGTGACCTGGACGATCGTCCCCGATCCGCGCTCCGTCATGGATGCGCCGGCCGCGCGGAAGAACGCGAACACCTCGGGCAGGAGCTGCTCCAGGTAGGGCTCCATCGCGGCGTCGTCGGTCGTGGTCAGATCGCCGCCGCCGAACCGTCCCTTCGGCGACATCGCGTTCACGGCGAGATCGATCGCGCCGGCCTCCGAGACCACCCGCTGCATCTCGTCGCCCCGCGTCAGGTCGGCGACCACCCCGCGACCGGGGAACGCGGACGCCGTCTCCTCGCTGCGCGCCACCCCGGTCGCCTCCCATCCGAGCGCGATGAAGTGCTCGGCGATCACCCGGCCGAGGTTGCGCGCCCCCAGCACCAGCAGCTGGGGCATCAGCCGCCCGCCGGTGGATCCGCGGGCGGGGGCGGATCGCTCGCCGGTGCCGTGGGCGGCGGCTCCGCCGCGGCAGGCGCCGGCGCGGCGGGTGCGGTGTCCGCCACCGACGGCGGCGTCGAGAAGTCGACCTTCACCGGCTCGCGGTCGCCCGGGTCCTCGATCTCGAAGAACTCGCGCGGCGTGAAGCCGCCCATGCCGGCGATGATCGAGTTCGGGAACACCTGGATCTTCGTGTTGTACGACTGAACGTTGCCGTTGTAGATCCGGCGCGCGGCGGCGATCTGATCCTCCGTGTTGGTCAGCTCCGCCTGCAGCTGCTGGAAGTTCTCGGTCGCGCGCAGCTGCGGATACGCCTCCGCCACCGCGAACAGCCTGCCCAGCGCCTGCGAGAGGAAGCCCTCCGCGGCGCCGGCCTGCGCCGGCCCGCTCGCGCTCATCGCCCGCGCCCGAGCGTCCGTCACCGCCTGGAACGTCTCGCGCTCGTGCGCGGCATAGCCTTTGACCGTCTCGACGAGGTTCGGGATCAGGTCGTGCCGCCGCTTGAGCTGCACGTCGATCCCGCTCCACGCCTCGTCCACCTTGTTGCGGGCGCGGACCATGCCGTTGTACGCCCCGATCAGGAACAGGGCGATCAGGATGATGACGACGATGACGATGATTGCAACGACCATGTCCGGGCGCTCCTTGGAGGGGAAGGCGATTCGCCGCGTCGGATTCTACGCAGCCGCCCTCGACTCCTCTCCTCAGCGCCGGCTCAGGCCGGATCGGGCTGGTGCAGCAGACCCTCGGCCAGCACCCGCTTGGCGATGCGCTGTGCCGCCTCGAGCAGCGCCTCGTGCTCGACATCCGTCGTGCACGCATAGCGCGTCGCCACGTCCAGGGTGCCGAGGCCGTACTCGACCACCGGTGCCGCCTCGCCCAGCCCGATGAACCAGACGATCGTCTCGGGGTCGAACAGCCGCAGCAGCGCCTCGCGGTCGCCGTCGTGCCCCGCGAGCAGCCGGAACCGCTGGCCGAACTCCACCGACTCGAGCTCGACCGGCTCCTCGTCCCAGTCGCCCGCCGGAGCGACGAAGCCGCGATGAGGCACCACGCGGAAGTGCGGGAAGCCGGCCGCCAGCATCGCCTGCACGACGCTGACCTCGGCGGTACGCATGCCAACCGGCTCGTTCAGCTCGCGCATCATCGGGCTGCGGTCGTCCTCGACCACCCACGTCCAGCGAAACAGCGTCCCGCTGCCGTCGCCGATCGGCACCTCCCAGCACCCGCTGGCCTCGCCCATCGGCAGCCGCAGGATCGGCGTTGCGCCCGTCATCGGCGGCTCGCCGGGGAGGAAGCCCTTGCGGACGGCCCACGCGGCCGCCGTGTCGGGGGCGGGGCTCGAGAACCGCAGGTACCGCATGCCGGCGAGGGCGACGAACGCCAGCGGCATCAGGTAGGGCACCAGGTGCGCAGCCACGGCGCATGTATCGGCCGGCGCGAGTCCCGCCTCAAGCCGCTTGCATACACTCCTGCGCTGATGGCATTCAGGGATCTGCGCGACTGGCTCGACCATCTCCGCCGCGAGGGGGAGTTGCACGAGGTCACCGCGGAGGTCGACCCCAGGCTCGAGATCACCGAGATCACCGACCGTGTCACCCGCGCCGGCGGCCCGGCGCTGCTGTTCCGACACGTGAAGGGCAGCGAGCTGCCGCTCCTGATCAACCAGTTCGGCACCGAGCGGCGCATGTGTATGGCATTCGGCGTCGACGACCTGGACGACCTCGGCGCACGCGTCCAGAGCGTGCTCGAGATGACGCCGCCGGAGGGCATCGGCGACAAGATCCGCGCGCTCGGCAAGCTCAAGTCGCTGGCCGACTCGCGTCCGAAGACGGTGCGGAGCGGCCCGTGCCAGGAGATCGTGCTCGAGCCCGCCAATCTGGATGCGCTGCCGATCATGACCTGCTGGCCTGGGGACGGCGGCCCGTTCATCACGCTGCCGGCGGTGATCACGAGGGACCCCCGCACGGGCATGCGGAACGTCGGCATGTACCGGATCCAGAAGTTCGACGCCGCCACCACCGCGATGCACTGGCAGATCCACAAGGACGCCGCCGCCGACTGGCGCGGGATGGGGGAGCGGATGGATGTGGCCGTCGCGCTCGGCCTCGACCCGGTCACGGCGTACACCGCCTCGGCGCCGCTTCCCAAGCACATCGACGAGTTCATGCTGGCCGGCTTCCTGCGCGGCGAGCCGGTCGAGATGGTGCGCGCCCGCACGGTCGACCTCGAGGTGCCGGCTCGTGCCGAGATCGTGATCGAGGGCTACATCGCGAAGGGCGAGCTGGCGGACGAGGGCCCGTTCGGCGACCACACCGGCTACTACACGCCGGTTGAGCCGTTCCCGGTGCTCCACGTCACCGCCATCACGATGCGCCGCGATGCGATCTACCCGTCGATCATCGTCGGCGTGCCGCCGCAGGAGGATGTGTGGCTGGGCAAGGCGACCGAGCGGCTGTTCCTGCCCGCGATCCGGATGACCATGCCGGAGGTCGTCGACTACGACCTGCCCTTCCAGGGTGCCTTCCACAACCTGGCGATCGTCTCCATCCGCAAGGCCTTTCCCGGCCACGCCCGCAAGGTGATGCACGCGATCTGGGGCACCGGCCTGCTGTCGCTGACCAAGGGCGTCGTTGTCGTGGACGACTGGGTCGACGTGCACGACTACGACCAGGTCATGTGGCAGGCCGGTGCGAACGTCGACCCGTCGCGTGACGTCGTGCTCAGCGAGGGCCCGCTCGACCACCTCGACCATGCACCATCTCGACAATTCATCGGGGGAAAGATCGGAATCGACGCCACCGCGAAGTGGGAGGCCGAGGGCTATCATCGCGGCTGGCCCGAGGTGATCGCGATGGACCCCGAAATCCGCGATCTGGTCACCGCCCGGTGGGCCGAATATGGCATTCCTGTTACGAAGACACCTGACCGAGAGGCGCGGTAGTATGGCGCCGCTGGACTGACTGGAGGACCTGTGGCGGACACTCCCGCCGGCTCGCACGCCCACGCATACACGGCGCCACAGGCGCCCGACTCCGCCGTCACGCGCGGACAGTTCCTGACGCTTTCCTCGGTCGGGCTCGGTGCGATGATCGGTGCGGTGATCGGCGTCCCGGCGACCGCCTACCTGCTCGCGCCGGTGACCAAGGAGGTCACCTTCGAGCCCGTCACCCTGGGCCCGGTCAGCAAGTTCACGGGTGAGACGGGCTTCAAGCCCACCGCGGCCACCTACGTCGAGGATCCGAAGAACCCGAACACCAGCGCCGGCCTGGCCTGGGTGCACTACACGGGCAAGCAGAACACCGACTGGCTCGCCTCGGACGCGATGTTCGTCGTGTTCTCGAACCGCTGCATGCACCTCGGCTGCCCGGTGGTCGGAACCGGCGCCGGCTTCCAGTGCCCATGCCACGGCGGCGCATACGACACCCGCGGCGTCCGCGTGGCAGGCCCGCCGATCCGCCCGCTCGACCGCTTCCAGTGGAAGGTCGACAAGAACCAGCTGATCATCACGAACCGCTGGAGCGTCGACTACGTCAACGGCAAGCTGACGTACTACCCGGTGAAGATGCCGGGCCAGCCGGTCGAGGTCAACGGCAACTCGACGATCACCGACATCCTCTACCCGAACGTCTCGTACAACCACGGCCCGGTGCCGAAGGCTCAGTAGATGCCGCCGTCACTGCCGATTCCGCCCCCGCCCAGCCCCAAGCAGATGGTGCTGGCGACCGAGGACTGGGTCGAGTACCGCACCGGGTTCCCGACGCTCGTCCGCAAGTTCCTGTTCCGCAAGGTCCCGCCCACCGGGTGGTTCCACACGCTGGGCTCCTCGCTGCTGACGGTCTTCATCCTGCAGGCGACCACGGGTGCGCTGCTGGCGATGACCTACGACCCCTCTCCGAACGGGGCGTACGAGTCGATCCGCTACATCACCGACCAGCAGACGCTCGGCTGGCTGATCCGCGGCATGCACAAGTGGGGCGCCAGCATGATGGTGATCCTGCTGTTCCTGCACATGGGGCGCACGTTCTTCTACGGGGCGTACAAGTACCCGCGCGAGATGACGTGGCTGACGGGGTCGCTGATCTTCGTCAGCGTGATGGGGATGGGCCTGACCGGCTACCTGCTGGTCTGGGACCAGCGCGCCTACTGGGCGTCGGTCGTGGCCGTCAACATCAACGGCACGGCGCCGGTGCTCGGCCCGTTCATCTCGAAGTTCCTGCTCGGCGGGCCGGTGTTCGGCGCGCAGACGATCTCGCGCTTCTACGCGCTGCACATGCTGCTGATACCCGGCGCCATCGGGGCGCTGATCTTCGTCCACATGTGGCTGGTCGTGAAGCTCGGCGTGACGCCGTGGCCCGCGCGCCCGGTGCCGCCGGACGCCCCGGAGCCCGAGTACGAGCCGCACCCGCAGACGCTGATCGACGAGCCGCTGCGGGTCGGCCAGCCGGCAGAAGGGGAGCGTGAGCGCGAGGCGCAGCCGGTCACCGCGGAGCGTGAAGTGCAGGAAGTAGGGGACTAGGCGAATGCCCCGCAAGGTCATCAACCGCCGCGTCCGCTACGAGGCCGAGTACGCCGCCTCGAAGAAGGACGGGCACGCCTTCTTCCCCTACGCCATGTTCCACGACGTGGTCGTCAACCTGATGGTCGTGCTGATCATCGTGGCTATGGCCGTGATCTGGCACGCCACCGCAGGGCCGATCACCGCCGCGCACCCCCTGGGGCAGAACGGCTGGCTGGGCGCCCTGTACGAGGACAAGGCCAACCCGGCCGTCGTCCAGACCGAGCCGCGGCCGGAGTGGTATTTCCTGTTCCTCTTCGAGCTGCTGCGCGTCTTCAAGCAGCCGTGGCAGCTGATCTTCGCCACCATCATCATCCCGACGATCCTGATGGTGCTCCTGATCGCCTGGCCGTTCCTCGACACCGGCCGCGATCGCCGGCTGTCGCGCCGCCCGGCCGGCGTCGCGCTCGGCCTGGCCACGCCGGCGGTGCTGATCGCGCTCACCATCGCGGGCGGCTCCGCCCCGGGCGTCGCCAGCGGCACCACCGTCACCGGCAATCCCGCCTTCGACAAGCTGCCGGCGGCGGCGCTGGTGTCGACCGAAGGATTCGGCTGCGTCGGCTGCCATAACTTCGGGGCGGGCGGCGGCAACCTCGGACCGAGCCTGTCGAAGGGCGCCGTTGCCAACGGATTCAACAACGACCCGCAGAAGATCATGACGCAGATCGAGAACGGCGGCAATGGCATGCCGCCCTTCAAGGGCCGGATGACCGACGCGCAGATCAAGGAGGTCACCGACTGGATCGTTGGCCTCGGCACCGGCACGCCTCCCTCCCAGTAGGCTTTCGGCCATGCGCGTCATGCTCGGCATCACCGGGGCCTCCGGCGCGCCCTATGCCGCCCGCATCCTGCGCGCGCTGACCGACGCCGGGGCGGACGTCGGCGTATGCGCCAGCTCGGCCGGGCGGCAGGTGATCGCGCTCGAGATCCACGGCGACCGGGACATGGATCCGACCGACGCGCTGGAGCGCTTCGTCGCCGATCACGGCGGGCCTGAGGTCCGCATCTGGGCCGAGAAGGACTACACCGCGCCGTACGCATCGGGCAGCTCGCGCACCGACGCCGTCGTCATCTGCCCCTGCTCGATGGCCTCGGTGGGAACGATCGTGGGCGGCGCCGAGGCGAACCTGATCCATCGGGCGGCCGGCGTGCAGCTCAAGGAGCGGCGTAAGCTCGTCGTGGTGCCGCGCGAGACGCCGCTGTCGTCGATCCACCTCGAGAACCTGCTGAAGCTCCGCAACGCCGGCGCGGACGTGATCCCGGCGATGCCCGCCTTCTACCACCTGCCGCAGTCGATCGACGACATGATCGCGTTCGTGGCAGGCCGCGTGATCGATTCGCTCGGGGTCGACATGACGCTGCATGAGCGCTGGGGCGAACCGGGAGTCCGGTCGCAGTGACGCTGCAGCCCGAGCAGGTGCGCGAGATGTTCGACCGCATCTCGCCCACCTATGACCGCATGAACGTGCTCATGTCGATGGGCCGCGACGGGCGCTGGCGGCGGCTCGCCGTCCGTGCCTCCGGGATCGATGCGGGAGGCACGGCGCTCGACGTGTGCTGCGGCACCGGCGACCTCGCGATCGAGCTGCGTCGCGCGGCCGGCCCGTCGGGGCGCGTCGTCGGGCTCGACTTCTCGCCGGGGATGCTGGCCTACGCGGCCCGGAAGTGCCCGGCCGTCGAATGGGTGCAGGGGGACGCGCTCGACCTCCCCTTCGCCGACGGCTCGTTCGATGCGGCCACCGTCGGCTTCGGGGTGCGCAACCTGGCCGACCTCGACCGCGGGTTCGCGGAGCTGGCCCGCGTCGTGCGCCCCGGGGGTCGTGTGGTCTGCCTCGAGATGAGCACGCCGCCCACGGTCGTGCGGCCGTTCTCCCAGCTATGGACGGATCGCGGCGTGCCGCTGCTCGGCAGGGTGGTCGCGCGCGACACGGACGCGTACCGCTACCTGCCGGCCTCGGTGCACCGGTTCCCGCCGGCGCCGGAGGTGGCCGAGGTGATGCGCCGGGCGGGGCTCACCGGAGTCGGCTACCGCAGGCTGATGCTCGGTGTCGTCGCCCTCCACGTGGGGACCGTGCCGCGGTGAGCCTCGTCGCGAGCGTCCACGTCGGCTTTGCCGACCGCGTCGAGCAGCGCCTGGAGCGGCTGATCGCCGGGCGCCCGGGTGCCGTGGCGGAGGCCGGTGCGCAGACGCTGCGCTCCGGCGGCAAGCGGCTGCGGCCGCTGCTCGTGTCGATGTGCGCGACGGAGACGGCGCGTGACGGTGGCGATCTTGTGCGGGCCGGCTGCGCGGTCGAGCTGGTGCACATGGCGACGCTCGTCCACGACGACGTGCTCGACGCCGCGCCGCTTCGCCGCGGGCATCCGACGGTGTGGCAGACCGGAGGGCGGCCGCTGGCGATTGCGACGGGCGATGCGCTGTTCTCGCTGGCCTTCGGCGAGCTGACGGAGACGGGCGACATCGGCGCCGTCTCGCTGCTCGCGACGGCCTGCCTGTCGCTGGCACGGGGTGAGCTGCTGCAGCGCCGGCAGGCCGGCGACCCGGCCGTCACCGAGCAGCAGTACCTCGAGCGCTGCGCCCTCAAGACGGGCAGCCTGTTCGCCGCCGCGGCACGCCTGGGAGCCCTGCTGTCGGGCCTCGGCGAGCGGGACGGCGAGGCGCTCGGCCGCTTCGCGGAGGCGCTCGGGCTCGCCTTCCAGATCGCGGACGACGTGCTCGACTGCGACGGCGACCCCGACACGACCGGAAAGCCGCTCGGCACCGACCTGCTGGACGGCACGGTGTCGCTGCCGCTGCTCCTCGCGGCGCAGCGCGATGCCGAGGTGCGCGCCGTGATCGCGCGCGGTGCGACGCCGGGAGACGTGCTGCCGACGCTGGCGCGGGTCGTGCGCAGCGGCGCCGTGGCCGACGCACGGAAGCTGGCGCTGGCGCTGGCTGCCAGGGCGGCCGGCGAGCTGGACGGCGTCACGGTGCCGGTCGACCGCGACGCTCTGCTCGACGCGGTGCGGATCGCGTCGGACCGAAGCAGCTAGAACCGAGTCAGGGCCGGAATGTGCGGTGGTAGGCAGCGCCCGAATACCACGCCCGCTGCGCGGCGCCGTCGATCACCGAGTCGAACCAGAGCCGCTCCGGCGACCACTCCTTGCCGATCCGGTAACGGCCGTCGCCGAGCGGCGTCAGCGGCTGGCGGTCGCTGCCGATGTGATCGCAGCTCCAGACCAGCGCGCCATCCTGCGCGGCGACGCGGAAGTTGGTCATCCAGGCGTTGTGGGACCGGTAGTGGCCGACGATCTGCCGCCACTCGGCCGGCCCCGATCCGTCGTCCGCGACCGGTTCGGCGACTTCACGCGCGGGCGGCGCCGGCGTCTCACCGCGCGCGAGCGCGAAGGCCGCGTCCCCGATCGTGTCGGCCCAGCGGATGCCGGTGGCCATCGCCACCGCGCCCAGCTCTCCCTTCGACCACATCACCGACTTCGTGCCGATCATGCCGCCGGTGTGGCCGAACTCCGCACCACGGATGTCAAGGCCGTAGCCGTAATGGTCGCCCGTGTCGTCGTCGTCGTTCAGCAGGTGCGGGGTGCGCATCGCCTCCCAGGAGGCCTGCGACAGGAGCCGTTCGTCGCGCGTCATCAGCGCCCGCAGATAGCAGGCCAGGTCGCCGGCGCTGCAGCAGACGCAGCCGTCGGCCTCCGCGCTGTCGATCCAGGTCGCCGGCACCAGCGGGTCGCCCGGGCGCCAGGGCCGGTCGTCGATTGCGGGCACCATGCCCTCTGCCAGCCGCGGGCGCATCTCCGGCACGATCCACGGCTCCGACTCGGCCATCCCGAGGCGGTCGAGCACCCGCTCGCGCACCAGGTTCGGATACCCGCGGCCGGTGGCCTGCTGGAGCATCATCCCGATCACCCGGTAGCCGACGTTCGAGTACCAGAAGTGCGCTCCGGGATCGAACCCCGTCTCGGTCTCGGCCAGGGCCAGCACGTCGTAGTTGCTGCCGGTGGCAACCTCGGCGCCGCGGATCAGCCCGGAGCTGTGCGTCAGCAGATGGTGCGGTGTGATCGGGCTGCGCCCGCCGCAGACCGAGAACCAGGGCAGAACGTCCGTGACGGGGGCATGCAGGTCGAGCAGGCCCTCCTCGACCAGCTGCAGCGTGACGATGGCGGTGAACGACTTTCCGATCGACCCGATCTGGAACATCGTCGAGTCCTCGACCGGCCCGTAGGTGCGCAGAACCAGGGTCTGCTCCTGATCCGTCAGCGCGACCGCGACGGCACCGGCCGTGCCGCTCTCGACCAGCGCGCCCGCGTATGCGTCCAGGCCGCCGACGATGTCTTCAGGCACCTCCACAGCTGCCACGGGCGGGAGACTACACTGCGCCTGCATGGCCACCGCCGCCCGCCTCGACATGCTCTCCGAGATCCGCGAGAAGGTGCTCGCCGATGAGCGGCTCGACTTCGACGACGGCGTCACGCTGCTCGAGTCGGACGACCTGACGGCGCTCGGCGAACTCGCCGACACCGCCCGCCGCCTCCGCGGCGGCACCGACGAGGTGTACTTCGTCAACAACCTGTACCTGAACCACACGAACGTGTGCCGGGTGAAGTGCAAGTTCTGCGCATTCGCCGTGACCGGGAAGCAGCCCGCCGCGTACACGTGGGAGATCGACAAGCTGGTGGAGCACGCGGTGGAGGTGCACGAGCGGGAGCGCTACTCCGAGATCCACATGGTCGGAGGCGAGAATCCGCACCTCGAGTACCGCTACTACATCGATCTCACGCGCGCCCTGCACGAGGCGCTGCCGGACGTCCACCTGAAGCTGTTCACGGCCTCGGAGATCCACCACATGCACAAGCTGTCGGGCCTCCCGCGCGAGCAGATCCTCGCCGACCTCAAGGAGGCCGGCCTCGGCTCGCTGCCCGGCGGCGGTGCCGAGGTGTTCGCGGACCGCGTCCGGCGCCTGGTCGCCCCCGGCAAGGAGCACCCGGACAACTGGATCGCCACCCACCGTGCGGCGCACCAGCTGGGGATGCCGACCCACTGCACGATGCTCTACGGGCACGTCGAGACCTACGAGGAGCGCGTCGACCACTGGCTACGGCTCCGAGACCTGCAGGACGATACCGGCGGCTTCCTCGCCTTCATCCCGCTGCCGTTCCACCCCGAGAACACCGTCTTCCAGCGCCGCGGCTGGCGGTTCTCCACCGGCTACGACGACCTCAAGATGATCGCCGTGTCACGGCTGATGATGGACAACATCCCGAACATCAAGGCGTACTGGATCATGATCTCGACGCCGCTCGCCCAGATCGCGCTGCACTACGGGGCGAACGACATCCAGGGCACGGTGATGGAGGAGCAGATCGCCCACGCGGCCGGCGCCGTCACCCCGCAGGAGGAGAAGATCCAGGATCTGGTCTCGCTGATCCGCGAGGCGGGCCGGATCCCCGTGCAGCGCGACACGCTCTACAACACGGTGCGCACCTTTGACTGACGCCCCCCTGCGGCTGGGCCGCATCAGCTATGCCAACATGGCGCCGGTCTTCTACGAGCTCGAGGACGAGGGGCTCGAGCAGGTGGCCGGCGTTCCCACCCAGCTGAACCGCATGCTCGTCGACGGCGAGCTGGACGTGGCGCCGATCAGCTCGATCGAGTACGCCCGCAACGCCGACCGGCTGCGCCTCCTGCCGCGCCTGTGCGTGTCCACCGAGGGCGCGGTCGACTCCATCCAGCTGATCACCCGCAAGCCGCTCGAGCAGGTTCGCTCAGTGGCCGTCACGCCGGAGAGCGCGACGTCGGTTGTGCTGACACGGGTGCTGCTGGGCGAGGTCGAGCTGGTGCCGCTGCACGAGCCAGCCGACGCGAAGATGCTGATCGGCGACGACGCCCTGCGCAGCGCCTTCGACGACCCGACGCCGCACTACGACCTCGGCCGCCTCTGGCAGGAGCGCACCGGGCTGCCGATGGTCTACGCCGTCTGGGCCTGCCGCGAGGGCAACGAGGAGGCGCTGGAACGGCTCGAGCGGGCGCACCTGCGCTCGCTGGCGGTCGCCCGGGCGGAGCCCGAGGCGCTCGCCCGGCGCGCCTCCGCGGAGTACGGCTGGCCGGCCGGGTTCCTCGCCCGCTACTTTGAGAAGCTGCGTTACCACTTCGGGCCGCGCGAGCGGCAGGGCATGCAGCGGTTCTTCGAGCTCGCGCATCTGGCCGGGGAGCTGGAGGCTGTGCCTGAGCTCCGCTTCGTCGACGTGGAGCGGGTGGCCTGATGGCGGTCGACGTGGGCACGTCCACGGTCGGCGAGGTGCTCGAGAAGGCGCTCTCCGGCGAGCGGATCACGGACGACGACGCCCGCACCCTGCTCACGTCGCGCGAGCTGGTCGCGATCGGCCGAGCGGCGCACGAGCTGCGCTGCCGCAAGGCGCCGGCCGACCAGGTCACCTTCATCGTCGACCGGAACCTGAACTACACGAACGTCTGCTACACGGACTGCAATTTCTGCGCGTTCTACCGCAAGCCGGGCGACACGCGTGAGGGCTATGTCCTGCCCAGGCCGGTCATCTTCAAGAAGATCGAGGAGACCATCGCACTGGGAGGCACGGGCGTGCTGATGCAGGGCGGTCACAATCCGGACCTCGGCATCGACTGGTACGAGGATCTGTTCCGCGACATCAAGTCGCGCTACCGGATCCACCTGCACGCGCTCTCCCCCAGCGAGGTGCAGCATGTGGCCCGCAAGGCGCGGGTGAGCTCGTCCGAGGCGCTCTCGCGGCTGC
>DASSEV010000013.1:0-26812 GCA_035695105.1 Gaiellales bacterium | reverse complement strand
CATCGACGAAGCGGTTTGGCACCTCGATGTCGGCTCGTCGCATCCTGGGGCTGAAGTCGGTCCCAAGGGTTGGGCTGTTCGCCCATTAAAGCGGTACGCGAGCTGGGTTCAGAACGTCGTGAGACAGTTCGGTCCCTATCTTCTGTGCGCGTTGGAGAGTTGAGAGGAGTCGACCCTAGTACGAGAGGACCGGGTTGAACAGACCTCTGGTGTATCAGTTGTCCTGCCAAGGGCACCGCTGGTTAGCTACGTCTGGATGGGATAACCGCTGAAAGCATCTAAGCGGGAAGCCCACCTCGAGATGAGCTCTCCCATCCCCTTGAGGGAGTAAGGATCCTGGTAGACCACCAGGTTGATAGGCGGGATGTGTACGCACAGCAATGTGTTCAGCAGACCCGTACTAATAATCCGAGGTCTTGATTTCGAATGCCACAAACTGCTATGGAGTTTTGAGGGTGTGCGCGGCTCCGCCGGCACGCGAAGCTTTCCACGGTTTCCGGTGGTCATAGCGAGAGGGAAACACCTCTTCCCATTCCGAACAGAGCAGTTAAGCCTCTCAGCGCCGATGGTACTTGACTCGCAAGGGTCTGGGAGAGTAGGTCGCCGCCGGATTAAATGACGAAGGGAGTCCCGCAATAACGGGGCTCCCTTCGTCATTTAATCGGGCGGCAGCCTCACACTGCCTGGGTGCCAAGGTACCCGGCAACCAGCAAGTCGCCGCTCTCCGGCCGCCAACCTTGGCACCCCTATGCCGAGACGCTTCGAGCGCGCCTGCGACTCCAGGCGACTGAGCCGTGCAAGGAGGCCAGCCTCCCGAGAGGTTGTGCCCCTGCGCCTACTCCGGAGCGTCCTCATCCTCAAACCCCCGCGGTGGCCAATCCCCCTGCACATCGCACCGTCCGGTGCAGTGCAGGCTGGCCACGTTCTGGAGCGGAACGAGGATGTGGTTGTTGAGCTCGATGTGGGGCACGTCGTCGACGTAGCAGTAGGCGGTGAGCACGCCGTCCTGGTATTCGCCGCCGAACAGGGCGAGCTCGACGGTCTCCCCCTTGTACTTGGACGTGTAGTCCTCCACGGCCCGTCACCCTAGCAAACCGGCGGAGGCCGTCAGCCGGCCCTGCGCAGGTGCCCGACGTCGTTGAAGCCGGCCAGCCGCAATGCCCCTCGCGCCGCCGTCACGGTGGTGAGACTGCAGTTCTGGGCGCCGTCGATGCGCAGCCGGTCGTGGGCGGGGGTGCCGACCACGTGCCCCACGACTGCCCGCACGCAGCCCCCGTGCGAAACGAGCAGAATCCGCGCCCGGGGGTGCCCGCTCCGCAGCCGGTCGAAGGTTGCGACGACGCGCGAGTGCATCTCGTCGTACGTCTCGCCGCCCTCCCATCCGGCCTCACCTCGCAGCCATCTCCGGTATCCCGCGGGGTCGCGCCGGCGCACCTCGGCCCGGGTCAGTCCCCTCCAGCTGCCGACATCGACCTCTCGCAGGCCGGCGTCGGGCACCGGCTCGAGCCCGACGACGGCCGCGATGATCTCGGCCGTCTGCACCGCACGCGGCAGGTCGCTGGTGTAGATGGCTCCCAGCCGGACGCCGGACAGGCGGTGCGCGAGGGCCGCCGCCTGGGCGCGGCCGACGTCATTCAGGCCGGGACCGCCGTGGCCCTGCCAGCGGTGCTCGCGGTTCCAGTCGGTTTCGCCGTGGCGGGCAACGAGCACCTCGGTCATGGCGGCCATCATATGATGCGCGGTCAGATGGACCTGGGTCTTGCACACCTGCGCGTGCTCGTCACCGGCGGGAGTGCCGGGATCGGGCTCGCCACCGCGGAGCTCCTGAGTGTGGAGGGGGCGAGGGTCGTGATCGCCTCGCGCGAGCCCGACCAGGCGGCCGCCCGGCTCAGCGTGGATCGCGTCGCCGCCGACCTGTCCACGGCCGACGGCTGTCGCCGTGCGGTGGACGGCGCCGTCGATGCGCTCGGCGGTCTCGACGTGCTGGTCAACAACGTCGGCAGCGCCCGGATCGGCACGTTCGAGGCCGTGGACGACGCGGTCTGGCAGGGCGCGTGGGACCTGAACGTGATGAGCTACGTCCGCTGCATCCGAGCCGCCCTGCCGCACCTGCGCAGCTCCGACCGCGCCGCGATCGTGAACGTCGCCTCGACATCCGGCAAGCGTCCGAGCGGCGGTATGCCCGAGTACTCGGTAACGAAGGCGGCGGTGCTGTCCCTGTCCCGGCTGGTGGCCGACACGTACGCCGGCGACGGCATCCGCTGCAACGCGGTTGCCCCCGGGCCGACGCTTTCGCCGGCATGGCTTGCGCCCGGCGGTCTCGCGGACCAGACGGCGAGCGGGTCCGACCGGAGCCGTGATGACGTGCTCTCGGCCGTTGCCGGCGGCCGGCCGCTGGGACGGATGGCCGAGCCGGACGAGATCGCGGCCGTGATCGCCTTCCTGTGCTCGCCGCGGGCCTCGTATGTCACCGGAGCCGCGTGGAGCGCGGACGGTGGCACGGTGCCCGTGATCATCTGACGACGATCTCGGCACTCATTCGCCGGGGCGGCCCGCGTAGGATTCCCGGAATGCATCCCACAGGGCCAGTAGCCGAGCGCTTCGCGGCGCACATCGCAGCCGTCGAGGCGGCGTCGCTGTCGCCGCTCGCGGTGCGCTCGTACGAGACGGCCGGGCGGCCGGTGCCCGATGACGAGGACTGCTCGCTGCGCACGCCGTTTCAGCGCGACCGCGACCGGATCGTCCACTGCAAGGCCTTCAGGCGTCTGAAGCAGAAGACCCAGGTCTTCATCGCCCCGGAGGGCGATCACTTCCGCACGCGCCTGACGCATACGCTCGAGGTATCGGGCATCGCACGTGGCGTGGCCCGGGCCCTGCGGCTGAACGAGGATCTCGCCGAGGCGGTCGCGCTCGGCCACGATCTGGGGCACGCGCCGTTCGGCCACACCGGCGAGGAGGCGCTCGACCGGCTGCTGGGGCGCGAGTACGGCCGGCGCTTCCGACACAACGAGCACTCGCTGCGCGTGGTGGACGTGCTCGAGCATGACGGCCGCGGCCTCAACCTGACGATGGAGGTGCGCGACGGCATCCTGCGCCACACGGGGCCGGAGGAGCCCTCCACGTTCGAGGGCGGGATCGTGCGGCTGGTCGACCGGTTCGCGTACGTCAACCACGACATCGACGACGCCCTTCGCGCAGGCATCCTGGACGAGCGTGACCTCCCGGCTGCACCCGTCGACCTGCTCGGCTCGACGGCATCCGAGCGCATCGACGCCCTGGTGCACGACCTGGTGGAGACGTCCGACGTTGCCGGTGCTGTGCGCCAGTCGCCGCCGATGGCGGAGGCGCTGCTGGAGCTGCGCAGCTTCATGTTCCGGCACGTCTACCTGGGCCCGATCGCGCGGCGGGAGACCACCCGGGCCGCCGATATGGTGGAAGCGCTGCTCGGCCACTTCATCGCGCACGCGGACGACATCCCGGGGGATCCCGACCCGGTCACCCGGGCGACCGACTGGGTTGCGGGCATGACCGACCGCTACTGCATCCGGGCATACGACGAGCTGCTCGCGCCGCGATGACCAGGATCCGAAGCGACAGCGTCGAGGCCGTCAAGGAGGCCGTCGACATGATCGACCTCGTCTCCGGCCGCACGCAGATGAAGCGCTCGGGCGGGGAGTGGCGAGGGCGCTGCCCGTTCCACGACGAGCGGACGGGGTCATTCTGGGTCAACCCGCTGACGAAGGTCTACTACTGCTTCGGCTGCCAGGCCAAAGGCGACGCGATCGGATTCGTCCAGGCGACGGAGGCGCTCGACTTCGCAGGAGCAGTGGAATGGCTGGCCGACCGCTACGGCGTCGAGCTCGAGTACGACGAGACATCCCCGGAGGCGGATCGCCGGCGTACCCAGCGCGAGCGGCTGCTCAAGCTGCTGGACGCCGCGGCGACCTTCTACCAGCGCTTCCTCTGGGAAGCGGGCGAGGCCGCCGGTGCACGCGGATACCTGGAGGAGCGGGGCATCAGCCGGGACAGCGCCGACCGGTTCCGTCTCGGGTACGCCTCGGTCGCGCCCGACCGGGTGAAGCGTGCTGCGCTCGGCCGAGGCTTCACGGCGGCCGAGCTGGAGCAGGCCGGCCTTACGGCGCGCGGGAATGACAGGTTCCGGGAGCGGCTGATGTTCCCGCTGGCGGACGCCCGGGGCCGCGTCCGCGGGTTCGGCGCGCGGCAGATGCCGGGCGGCCGGCCGCCCAAGTACCTCAACACCTCCGACGGTGCGGTGTTCCGCAAGAGCGACATCCTCTACGGCCTCGACCTGGCGCGCCGCTCGATCGCGCGCGACGGATCGGCGATCGTGGTCGAGGGCTACACGGACGTGATCATGCTCCACCAGACCGGCGTCGACCGCGCCGTCGCGTCGATGGGCACCGCGTTGACCGAGGGCCAGGTGACCGAGCTGCGACGGCTCTGCTCGACGGTGTTCCTCGCGTTCGACGCGGACGCCGCCGGGCAGGAGGCATCGCTGCGCGGGATGGAGATCGCCCGCGCAAAGGGCTTGAACGTGCGGGTTGTACGGCTTCCAGGCGGCCGTGACCCGGCCGAGGTGGCCGCCGCCGATCCCGAGCAGTTCCAGGCAGCGCTCGACGCGGCCCAGCCGTATCTCACCTACCGGGTCGAGCTCGCCCTGGCCGCCCAGGGGAGCCGGGACGACCGGTACGCGCTGGTGCGGACGGTGCTCGCCGCCGCCGAACCGTCGGTGGAGCGCGACGACCTCGTGCGGCTCGCCGCCGACCGGCTCGACCTCTCGGACGAGCTCACGGCGCGACTCGTGAGCGCGCCGGCACCCGCCGCGGGGAACGGATCACGCCCCGCCGAGCGGCTCGGCCTGTCGGCCCGCGAGCGGGACGAGCGGTTGTTCCTCGGTCTCTGCATCGCCTTCCCCGAGCGCGGCCTCGACTTGCTTTGTTCTCTGGATGTGGCACACTTCCCTGATCCGGCGCGGTGGGAGGCCGCGACGGTGGTTCGCCGGCGATTGGCCGGCGAGCTGGCTCCAGAGGAGGAACGTGCGTGGGCACCCATGATGGCCGAGCTGACGGCCCTGGCATCGCAGGAGGCAACCTCCGAGCGCGTGCTGGAGGAGCTGTTCTGGAAGTTGAGCGTGCGCCGGGTGGAGGACGAGCTAAAGGGACTGCAGAAAAACGCCGACCTGTCTCTGAACCAGCAGCAGCGCCTGCAGGAGCTGCAGGACGAGCGGCTGTCGATTCTCGAGACCATCCGGTCTCTGTAACCGTCCCAGAGGTAGTCCACCCCACAGTGATGTCGGAGATCGCTCCCGAGCCGGCCGACGATGCCGTCGAGCCGGACGAGGACGACCTCGAGCTCGTGCTCGAGGCGTCGCCCGGACCCACCGAGGACACCGTGGGCATGTACCTGCGCGAGATCTCGCAGGTCTCGCTGCTGACGGCCGCGGAGGAGGTCTCGCTCGCCAAGGCGCTCGAGCACGGCGACGAGCGCGCGCGCCAGCGCCTGATCGAGTCCAACCTGCGGCTGGTGGTCTCGGTCGCCAGGCGGTACTCCGGGCGTGGGCTCTCGTTCCTCGATCTGATCCAGGAGGGCAACCTCGGCCTGATGAAGGCCGTCGAGCGCTACGACTGGCGGCTCGGACACCGGTTCTCGACCTACGCCACGTGGTGGATCCGCCAGTCGGTGACGCGCGCGCTGGCCGACCAGGGGCGGACGATCCGCGTGCCCGCCCAGGTCGTCGACACGATCAACCGCATGTCGCGGATCGAGCGGCAGCTCACCCAGCGGCTCGGGCGCACACCGACGACCGAGGAGCTGGCCGAGGCGATGGAGCTGAAGCCGGAGAAGGTCGAGCACCTGCGTCGCGTTTCCCAGGAACCTGTGTCGCTCGCCGCACCCGTCGGCGAGGACGCGACGGAGCTTGGCGAGCTGATCGAGGACGAGCGCCTGATGAAGCCCGGCGACGACATGGCTGAGGCCCAGCGCGACAGCCGGGTGGCGGAGCTGGTGGCGGAGCTTCCCTACCGCGAGCGGATGATCCTCGAGCTCCGGTACGGGCTGGGAGGCGGTCAGCAGCACACGCTCGAAGAGGTGGGGCGCCGGTTCGGCGTCACCCGCGAGCGCGTGCGGCAGATCGAGACGCGCACCCTGCGCCGCCTCGCCGCGGCAGGTGAGCACGCCGATCTGCGCCACCTGATCGACTAACGCGCGGGCCGGCGGCGCCGATAGAGGGAGGGGGGCCTTGGTAGACTGCCCCGGCCGTTCCTCGGTAGCTCAACGGTAGAGCATCCGGCTGTTAACCGGAGGGTTGCAGGTTCGAATCCTGCCCGAGGAGCCTAGTAGCCAAGCGGATCGCGGCGCTTCCTGATCGCCGCGCCGAGCGAGGCTTCTAACAATATGCAACAGCGGAGCGGTCACCGGCGGAGCGCCTTCGCTGCGAGCGACTCGGCGCGGGCATGGTCAGCGCCCTGCGCCAGGCGGATATACCGCTCGCTTGTGCTTGCCTGGGCGTGGCCGAGGATCGCCGCAACCTCAAGCGCCGATTAGGCCAAGCTCGGCGGCGCGTGTTCCTGCGGTGTGGCGAGCTGGTGCAGCCAGACGCGGCGGCGACTCCTGCGGCGTTCGCGGCGTCCTTGAACCAGCGCAGCATGTTGTTCTCGTCGATCGGGTCGGCCCGTCGCGGTCGCGATTACGAAGTCGTCCGTATAACGATTCTTCGCGGAAACCTGGCCGGGGGTCTCAGCCACGGCCTTCCCGTGTGGAGGCCCCCTTGGCGCTGCGGCGCAGGTTGTGGATTTCGTCGGGTAATAACTCGTCAGGTGGTCTATACGGCTTGCACGTCGCTCGGGCCGCCGCTACGTTGCTATCGGCGGTTCCAACCGGCCAACGCACGACGGAGAGAATCCCGAGAACGTGGCTAGCCGTGGGGCCTGCCTGCGTTCGCAACAGTAGTCAGAGGGCTCCCAGTGATCGACCAGCACCAACGAACCGGCCCCGTCCCCGAACTGCTCGTCGTCGCAAGTTTGCTCCGCGTCGAGGCGGCTGAACTGGTCGAACTGGCGGAGGCGCGAAGCATCGACCGTGGAGCGTTCATCGATGTCGCGGGCGTTCTGCTGACGCTCAGTGCACGGCTCGATCGGGCCAGTAAATGGGACGCTTTAGCGTCACGCGCCTGCGGCTCCAACCATCTGGCTGAAGCCAAACCCCGACCGATGGTGCGGGCGCACACGTCCCGCTCCCAGTTACTAGTGGGGACGCTGAAACCCCAGAGCAGCGGGGAGCGGGGCGAAAACTCCTGCATGCGTGCGCCGTAGAAGCGGAGTGTGAGTATGCGCGTCGCCATCACCCAGAGCGCCATCGCTGCGGTTCCCACAGGTGTCAGGCATCGGTGTTGCGGTCGCCAATCGACGTGGGTAGGCAAACCGGCGACCCGTTTAACCGAAAGGGGCGCAACATGGCAACGACGAGGACACGCACGAGGACGAAGGCTGCGGTCATCACTGGCCCACATCCACGCGGTGGCTGGCAGAACAAGATCGCAGACAGCACCCGCGCCGCACACGTCCATCCCACCAAGGAAGCGGCAGAGGCGAAGGGCCGCTCGATGGCTCGCAGCCGAAAGGTCGAGCACATCATCCAGGATCAGAACGGACGGATCCAGGAGCGGAACAGCTACGGGAACGACCCAGCCGGCCGGGCCGGGTAGCTAGGTAGTCACTGTGCGCCCGGCGCTCATCCCGGCATGGGCGCCGGGCGCGCAAGAAGCCTCGGACAATCCCATCTACGAGGTCCAGGCAGCCGCAAGGTCAGAGCGCGCTAGCCGACTTGGATCTCGATCATCTCCCAGCACTTCGGGTCGGTCGAGGAGATCTCCAGAGTCGACGCTCAGCGTTGTACGCAGCCGCGATCTCTCGGGCATGCTGTTGAGCGAGGTCATGCCCCGACCCGATCGACGACCCGTTAGCGGAACCGCCGCGATGCCTTGGTGGCTGCGGCGCGGGCGTCTGCCCGTCGGGCCGACTCGGCCAAGAAGCGAGCACAATCCTCGGCAAGCGATGGGGTTATGAAGCAGCCGCTGGGCGTCGACGCCGATCCGGCAGATGCTGGATTCGACGGCTGCCCGATCCGCGCGTCGGTCGGCGAGGGAACCGCGGCGTGGCCCACGGCCAGAGCTTCTCAGCACGTCGGGTTGCCTGGTATCCCCGGAACGTGGTAACCGGCGCGTCCCGGCAACGTGAACATGTTTCGCAGCGCCGCCTCACCGGGCAGCCACCCTCGCAGCGGTATATGCCGGTTCTCACCCTCGGGGGCGACCGATGGACTCCGGGCAGAGCAGGCTCAAGCTCGCTCGACTGATTGACAGCGAAGATCTCTCCCACAAGCTGGAAGCACGACTGGGCGAGGTCGTAACCCACGCCGACCAGCGGGGCTTCCCGCGGCCGGTCGGCTCCTACCACGGAACAATGGTATGGGACGAACGCGACGTCGACGACTGGCTCGACCGCGAACACTCCGAATAGGGCATGTCCCATACCCCGCCGCACGTCCAGGCAAGGGCAGGCAGCCGACCTGCCAGCCGACGCGTAGGACCACCCCACCAACGCCAGGAGGCAGGAATCCTCTGACCCGACTGGAAACGCGTCGGCCTCGGCGCTTGGCGCGGACGTATCGGGGTCGATTCCGGTTTGTCTTAGCGCCGATCGCGTGGCGCCGAGAGTACCGGCCGGGTCTTCATGCCTGGAGCCCACAGAGACCCGGCCCTCGAACCTGATCAGACCGGCGGCCCGCTTCAGGCCCGCAGGCGGGCGGGGGAAACGCTTGCCGTGCTCCTCCTCGCAGCCATCATCGTGGTCGGTGCGCCAGCACGTTCCCTCGCTCGTGGGCAAGGGGGCCTAGAGGCTGTACCGCTGGGCGATGTCTTGCATGTAGGCGCGGTTCCCGGCCGGCAGCATCTCGAGCAGTGCTTCGAACTGGCCGGGTTGCTGGTCTTTCATGTGGCGGATTTGGTCGGCGAGTGCGCGGTCGACTTCGTCGCGATCCATCGCGTCAACGGCGGCCACCTCGTCAGCCGGTAGGACGTCCCGCGCAATTGCGACCATTAGGTTGGCTGCTTGTCTCTTTGCCTGCTCGGATGGTTCGAACTGCATCGAGCCTCCCGCTGTTGGACGGCTAGAGCGCCTACGTGCCCGATGCCTCCGGTCGGGAATCACACGCCCTTCCGGAAGAAAGCGATGTAGCCGTCCGTCTGAGTGCAGGAGACAGTCGGCGCGTAGGCTCCCGCGCTGTGATGAACAACCAAGCGGGGGGTGCGCGGTGTTTCAGGTGACGCTGCGGTTCAATGGCGAGCCGGACTGGGCGGCTGGGGAGTATCCGACGCGGGAGGCGGCCGCGCACGCGGCGGCCGAGCTGTACGTGATCGCCGGGCCGAGCGGGGAGCGCCCGATCGGGGTTGGCGTGACGCGCACCCCCTCCGCGCTGCATGCCCTGTCAAAGCCACCGAGCGACGGCGGTGCGAACGAGCTCTAGCGCGAGGCCGATGGCCGGCCTCGAACGGGTGTCCGGGATCGCAAGCTTGCAAACGAGGACAGACGACGAAGGCGGCGCAAGGCGCCGCCAGGCGCCAGCACCAAACTCGGGTCGGCGTCTCTACTCCACACCGCAATGGCGAGCGCTGAGGGAGCACGTCCTGCGACGCGACGGCTACACCTGCCGGGACTGCGGCGCACGCGCGACCCAGGCCGCCGCACGTCGTCCCCTTCACCAGCGCCAACGACCCCAAGGCGTGGGACATCGGCAACCTCATGGCATCGTGCACGTCCTGCGATGGACGCGAGGCTGCGCAGCGCCAGGCTCGCGAACGAGCCGCCCGCGACCAATCGTGGTTAACTCCCGATGCAGGTGTAAAGACCCGGCTGCAATGATGACCGCCGACCGAACCGGAAATGAGGGGGAGTGATGATGCGGCGATTTCTACTCGGTCTCATCGTGGCTGCCGCTGCGTCCGGGGCGATGACCGCCTCGGCCCAGGGGCGAGCGGTTCGACAAGGTCCGGTGGAATGTGCCATGGCGGCCGATGCAACCGCGGACACGGTTGTAATCGGGACCGGCTTCGTGGTGGACACCCCGAGCGGCAACTCCATCCTTCGCTGCCAATCTGTGATCCCCCAAGGCATTCCTCGGCCGCAACATGCTGTGCAACTCCGGCGCCTGCTCTGCTTCACGGGCACGCAACTGACCACGAAGTCGTTGAACGTCATTACACCCTCAGGCCGGGTGATGCTGAAGTGTTGGTTCAACGGCAGGATCCGAGCGGCAGCAAGCACCGCAGCCCGAGCAGGCACCAGACCGATCGGCCGATGAGTCGGTAACATGGCGTGGTGTCCAAGCAGTGGGCAGCACGCCACCGTGAGATGGCCGCGCGGCATCTTCATGCCGCCCAGATCCATGACGAGGCAGCGAAGCGTTGGGAAGCCGCGGGCGAGCACGAGCGAGCCGAGTTCGAACGTCGCGCCGCCCAGATCATGCGCGACGCCCAGGCGATGGAACGGGACCGCGCGGCGTATGAGGAGACCCGTGACGACGAGGCAGAGGAGCGGCGGGGGTGGCCAATCATTCCCACGACCGCGCCTCGTAAGCCTGGCGTCGGAAGCTCGTACCCGCAGACCAGTGCGCCCATCAGGTCGTCGCACAAGGCGATCGTCTCCCGCTCCGACAGGATCACCCCGAACGTCTGATAGCTGTTCTCAAGGCGCAGCAGGATCGACCGGGGCGGCCAAGGAGGGTACAGGTTCGCATCCTGCCCGAGGAGCCTCGTCAGGTTCCAGTCAGCCGTCGGGCTCCGCGGGCCGTACGACAAGACACATTGGGCGGAACCCTTCGCACCCCGCAGATGAGGGGCCGTTGATCATCTATCTGGGGGCTTCGTCCACGGTCGAAGCGAGGTACGCTGGGCATGCGAGGCTCCGCTCGTGTGCCCTTCCCCCAAGAAGTGACGCTTCCCCGCGGGGCCTCGCATCCTTCCCGTCCCGGACCAGGAGAGCGTGGACGCGCTCTTGACGTGTCGCCCCGTCGGGAGTCACCGTCGAGACCGGCCTCCGCGGCGCCGCCCCGTCGGGTGCCGCTCGCAGAAGGCGCGTCCGTGCTCTCATCGCTGAGGTGTGCAGGAGCGGCCCGGTTCGAAACATCGTGTGGCCGATACCCGCGTCGCCCCGTACTATGTGACCGTGATCGGACTCACGTTCCTGGTTGCGCTCTTCGTCGGCGTGCCCGCCCTGGTGTTCGCCAGCGAGCGCCTTCGCAGGCGGCGCTC
Source organism: Gaiellales bacterium (assembly GCA_035695105.1). Taxonomy (GTDB): domain Bacteria; phylum Actinomycetota; class Thermoleophilia; order Gaiellales; family JAICJC01; genus JAICYJ01. The sequence goes on along the minus strand of DASSEV010000013.1, from coordinate 15,486 downwards.
GACCGCAGAGCTCGAGGACGAGGCCGTGCGGCGCGGCCGCGACGGCGGCGAGGGCCCAGGAGACCACGAGCCGCTCGCACCGACGCTCCCGCCGCCTCCGCTGCCGCCGGGCTTCTGATCGTCAGGCGCGACTCGGCGGTTTCGCCTTCCACCCGGCCGGGCAGTGACGTTCTCATGCCGTTCACCAGCGTGCGGCACGTGCTGATCGCCCGGCCAGACGCCGTGCCGGAGGCGCGTCGGCTGATCCGCTCCTTCCTCGATGAGCACTGCCTGAACGCGGACGCGATCCGCGAGGACGTCGCGCTGGCCGTCAGCGAGGCGGTCGGGAACGTGGTTCGACATGCGTACGACGACGCTGCCGGGCGTGTGGAGCTGAAGGCGCGCCGCGCGGGCGAGTGGCTCGAGGTGGTGATCCGCGACTGGGGTAAGGGATGGCAGCCGTCCTCCAATCCCGGGCTCGGCCTGGGCTTGCCGCTGATGCGAACGATGGGCGATCTGTCGGTCACCGCACCGCCGGACGGCGGATGCAGGGTCGCGCTGCGGTTCGCGTGTTCGAGCCGGCCACCGGCTCGGGAATCCGTGAGCCAATCGGAGCTGCGCCGTGTTTGAGCGGATCGTCGAGCGCCTCGGGCGTGCTGGCCTCTGGTCCCGGCGGGACGCCGGTGCGGGCGGCGTTCGCACCCTGTTCGCCACCATCATCGTCCTCGAGCTGCTGGTCGCCCTGCCGTTCCTCGTGATCGAGCCGAGCCGGCTGCGCGGCGTCCCCGGCCCGCTGCTGATCGTGATCGGCCTCGCCGCCAGCCTGCTGCTCGGCTGGCGCCTGGGCCTCGTCGCCATGGCCGTCGGCGTCGCGTTGGGAGTGCTCGTGATCGGTGAGAACCCGGTGGCCACGCCGGTGATCTGGCTCCTGGCGGCCGGGCTGGCCGGCCTCGTCGGCGACTCGATGCGGCGGGCCGAGACCTTGCGACGGGATGTCGTCCGCTCGCTCTATGCAGGGCTGGTCGCCCTCTCACGGGATCCAATCGTCGGCCCGCTGTCCGTCCGCACACGCTATCTGCCGGCCGAGGTGGAGCAGGTGCTGGCCGGGGACTTCTACGGCGTGCTCGAGCGGCCCACGGGCGAGGCCTTCATCATGGTCGGCGACGTGTCGGGACACGGACCTGCCTCCGCGGCAGCCGCCACCCACCTGCGTGCCGCCTGGCGCGGGCTCGCCGCGTCCGCGGTCGACCTGTCGGAGATCGCCCTGATCCTCAACGATCTGCTCCACGCGGAGCAGCGAGGCGGCACGGACGCGAGGTTCGCGACCATCTGCATGGCGTCGTTCAGCCCCGATCTGCGCACCGCCCAGTTCCTGACGGCGGGCCACCCGCCGCCGCTGCTGGTGTTCGACGACGAGTGCATCGAGCTCGGCCTCCGCCGCCAGCCGCCGCTCGGTGTCGTGCCCTCGTGGGACTGGCAGCCCCTCGAGGTGCCGCTTCCCGAGGGCGTCTGGTCGATGCTCGTGTACACCGACGGTCTGATCGAGGGCCGGAAGGCCCCGGGAGGCATGCGTCCGTTCGGCGCTCCCGGACTGTGCGAGCTGCTGACCGCCGCCGAGCTCCCGATCTCCGACCGCGCGCTCGATCGCGTCATCGACGGGATCCAAACGGCCAATGGGGGTCCGATGCCGGACGACATCGTGGCGATCGCCGTGTCGCCGGCCCTGGCTCGTGAGCCTGGCGCGCCGGCGCAGGCGGCCACCGCCGCCGGCCGCCCCGCCTGACACCGGCCTACGCTTTCGGTTCAGTCAGCGGCGCGGGCGCAACCGGGCCGGGATCGACCAGGGCGACGCGTTCCACGGGCTGGCCGAGTGCGGCCCTGCACACCTCGACCGTCGTTCGGTAGAAGTTTGCGAGCTCGCTTGCCCGGGCGACCGCGCCGGCCTCGTCCGGGATCTCATCCGCGTACACCTCGCCTGGATCGGCTGCGTTGCGCAGGGTGTAGGAGATGAGGTGCGTCATTCGGTCGTGGCGATACCCAGCGCCGGTCGCCGCCACACCGTCCGCGTTACGACAGGAGCGATCTGGGTAGAAGAGGGCGGGATGCAGACCGTTACCCCATACCTGCTGTACGAAGATGCCGTGGCCGCCGCCGCCTTCATCACCGAGGCGTTCGGCTTCACCGAGGTGGACCGGGCTGCCGGTGCGGCCGGCGGGATGCACATCGAGCTGGCGGCACCGGCGGGCGGCACCGTGTTCCTGGGACAGCCGCCCAACGGCGTTCAGAATCCGTCCCGGGTGGGAACGACCAGCCAGGTGTACGTGCTCGTCGACGACGTGCAGGCCCATCACGATGCGGCCGTCGCTGTCGGCGCCAGAGTGCTCGACGAGCTGAAGGAGCTTCCGTTCGGCCACCGGCGCTACGGCTGCGCCGACCCGCAGGGGCACGAGTGGTACTTCGCGCAGGTGATCGGCTGAGGCGCCGGGGTGCGCCGGGGTACGCTGACGCACGATGCGCCTGGCCATCGGACTGCTGTGCGCCGCGAGCATGCTGCTCGTGCTCGCCGCCGCCGCCGGCTCGCCGGCGCCGCAGGCGCGCGCGCCGGCCGCCCGGGTGCTGCGCGTGCGCCTCGGCGGCCACCCGCATCCGTGCACCCCGTACGCGGGCTGCAACGCCGTGCAGATCAGCGTGCCCGCCGGCTCGCTCGTTCCATGACCGGCCGGTGGTAGCCTGGCCGGCCGATGCGCAAGCAGGTCGCACCCGGATACGAGCTCGACGACGATCGCGGCCGCATGGACGTCGACGCCATCCACGACTACCTCTCCAACCGCGCGTACTGGGCGCTCGGCCGCAGCCGCGCGGACGTGGAGCGGACGCTGTCGACCTCGCACAGGGTGCTCGGCCTCTTCCATGAGGGACGACAGGTCGGGTTCTGCCGCGCGGTCTCCGACGGCCTCGTCCACGGCTACCTCGCCGACGTCTACATCCTCGAGGAGCACCGCGGCCGCGGCCTCGGCGTCGCCATGGTGCAGGAGATGGTGGAGGGCGGGGGGCTCGGCGGGATCCGCTGGCTGCTCCACACCCGTGATGCCCAGACCCTCTATGAGCGGTTCGGATTCGGCCCGCCGAGCGAGCGCATGATGGAGCGCCGGACGCCCCGATGAGGCGCCCGGCGCTGCGATCCGAGGGCCGTTCAGCCGATCACGATCATGCCGTCGCGGGCGGCGAGCGTCCGGGTCACGCCCGAGCGTGAGAAGCGCTGCGCCGTGCGTCCCACGTTGACCACGATGAAGCCGTTGCTGAAGCGGCGGCTGATCAGGCTGCCCGTCGTCGTCGCCGGCGCGACGCCGTGGCCGAGCAGCTTCGCGCGGTCGAAGAAGTCCCACCACTTGCCCGCCTGCGAGTCGGTGCCCACGCTGATGCGGTCGCCCCTGCCGGCGCCTGCCAGGAAGAGGGTGAAGCCGTACCGCGCGCTCTGCTCTGTACCGAACTTCGCGAAGCAGACGCACTTCGTCCGGCGCAGCACGTCCAGCGAGCGGGCCGCCGAGGTACGGCCGAACATCTCGTAGGCGACCAGGAACCGCGGATTCGTCACCGTGATCAGGTTGTTCGCGATCACGTGATAGCGGCTGGATGCGTTCTCGACGGAGTTTGCGAGCCCGGTGGTCGCGGTCCGCCACCAGCTCAGGCTGACCGACGGTCGGGCGCTGACCCGGTCGTAGCCGTCGTCGCCCATCGCGTCGAGGAAGCAGAGGCTGGGGGCGGGACGGCAGTTCTTGGCGACCTGCTTCCTCCACCCCGGGCTGGCCGGGTTCATGACGAAGTACCTGCTGCGCGCGCGGTCGTGGATGCGGGCGCCGCCCGCCGTGTGCAGGTACCACGAGCTCGGATAGGTGCTCACGCTCGAGCGCGTGCCCTTGGTGTAGATACCGACGTGGCGCGCGCGGTACTTGCCGAGCATCCGCGGCTGCACCGTGATCGTGTTGAAGTGCGAGCGGATGAACGCCGGCGAGGGGGCCGAGCTCGGGTGGATGTGGAGCGGGGCATAGAGCCGGGCGAGCACGCTGGCATGGGCGGTCGGCACGACGGTGAGCAGGGCGGCTGCAGCAGCAGCCGGAAGCAGCAGGCGTAGACGCATGAAGCAGGATCTCCTCGGCATTGGTCGGGGTCGCGGCGCTCCCTCGCCGGGGCGCCGTGTGGTAGCCACGGGTGCCGAGCGTACGAAACGGCCGTAAGCGTCCTGCGAACCGGGTGTACACGACCGGTAAAGATTCGGTGTCATGATTGCGAGCGGGGTCACGGGGATGCGACCGCGTCGGCCGGCGAGCGATACGCTTCGCGCAGCGTTGGACTCAGGTTGACGAGTTCCGTCAGCGCTCTTGACTCGTTGTGATTTCCATCAGACACTCGTACGGAGGTATGGGCACTCTGCGTCGACACCCCCTGCTCCTGCTGCTCGCCTGCGCCGCCGTGCTGATCGTGTCTGCGTGCAGCAGCTCGTCGAGCAACAGCGGCTCCGGGCCGAGCTCGGCGAACGTCACGCCGAGCAGCTCCTCGACCGGCTACGTCCCGGCCAGCGGGACGGCGGACACCGGCGAGCTGTTCCCGGTCTATACGAACAAGACCGTCGGGTACTCGATGCGCTACCCCGGGGGCTGGAAGATCCACGAGGACGGCGCGAACACCGTCCGCATCGCGCGCTTCGGTGACGCCATCGCGATCGTGGTGCGCGAGCGGAAGACCGCGCCCTATTACAAGGGATACCAGCAGCAGCTGGAGGCGCTGCTCGCGAAGCACGACACCAAGCTGCTGTCCAAGATCGATCAGCCGGCAACCCAGTTCACCGTCGGCAAGGACAAGGTCACCAAGGCGGTGATCGAGCAGGAGCGGCCGACCGGCCCGGGAAATGCGCCCACGGACACGCTGGTGACCTACCGCTACCTGTTCTGGAAGGACGGCAAGCTCGTCCAGGTCTCGATGAGCTCGGTCAAGGGCGTCGACAACGGCCCGGCCTGGGATCTCATCGCGAGCAGCTTCCGCTGGCTGTAGCCGAGGCTTGGCGCGCCGGCCTCGGGCCGCGCAGCATCGTCTAAGCTCGGGCGGATGATCGTCGACGACGCCGTCACCGGGTACCTGCACGCGTCGCGCCGCTCGCCGGACGCCCTTCTGGCCGAGATGGAGGCCCACGGTGAGCGCGACCGCATCCCCATCGTGGTTCCCGAGACCGGGGCCTTCCTGGAGGCGCTGACCGCGGCCGCCGGCGCACGCCGGGTGGTGGAGGTGGGAACGGCGATCGGCGTCTCGACGCTGCACATCGCGCGGTCGCTTCCGCCGGACGGCCTGATCGTGTCGTTCGAGGTCGACGAGGTTCGCCATACGGCCGCCCGCGCCTACCTCGACCGAGCCGGACTGGGCGGCCGCGCCGACCTGCGGCTGCGCGACGCCGGCGAGGGCCTTGCCGAGCTCCAGGCCGGTGCCTGGGACATGGCGTTCCTGGACGGCCTCAAGGGCGACTACCCGCGCCATCTGGAGCTGGCCCTGCCGTTGCTGCGCACCGGCGGCACGATCGTCGTCGACAACACGCTGCTCGGCGGGCGCGTCGCCGGCGCCGGCGGCCCCGGGCACTGGACCGATGACGCCGTCGAGGCCATGCGCAGGTTCAACGCCGGACTGCTCGAGCGCGACGACATGGTGGCGGCGCTGCTCCCCGTCGGCGACGGCGTGCTGATGGCCGTGAAGCGCTGACCAGAGCGGATTTCGTGCGGACGTGCTCACGGGGCGGTGGAGCCGCGCGGCGCCGGACGGCGCCTCGTCACGCGCCTCGCCCCTGATTCTGCGCCTCGGCTCGGACGTCTCCGCTCGCGACGGCCTGGCCGGCAGTGGGGGCGGCTGGGTTCGAACCAGCGACCAACCCGTTATGAGCGGGCTGCTCTAACCGCTGAGCTACACCCCCGGCTGCCGCGCATCGTACCGGCGCGGGCCGCTCTCATCCTCGTCCAATCGTGGCCTTCCACCGTTCAAACCACACGCAGCGATTGGACGTATCAGTGATGGAGCCCCCCACCGGACACCGCGTGAGCCACCTGATCAGCGAACAACCCGACCACGAGATCTTCGACGGACTCACCGACGCGGACCTCGCCGACCTCGACGACCTGTTCGCGATGGCCAGCTTCCGCAAGGGCGAGCTGATCTACTCCCCGTTCGATCGCGGCGACGCGATGTTCGTGATCGAGGGCGGACGGGTGCGGCTGTTCCGCAGCGCGAGCGACGGGCGGCAGGTGACCCTGGCGATGCTCGATCCGGGATCGACGTTCGGTCAGGTGTCCGTGCTGGACGAGCCGCTGCACGACGCCTACGCCGAGGCGATGAACGACACCGTCGTGCGCGTGCTTCGCGTCTCCGACCTGGAACGCGCGGTGGCCGAGCACCCGCGCATGGCCCTCAACCTGATGCGCTGCCTGTCCGAGCGTCTGCGCACCGCCGAGGATCAGATCGAGGCGCTCGCGTTCCGGCCGGTGCCCGCGCGCCTGGCCGGCAAGCTGCTCGAGCTGATGGATCGCTACGGGCGGGTGACGCCGACCGGCATCCGCATCGACGAGCGGTTCACCCACATGCAGCTCGCCGAGATGATCGGCACCAGCCGCGAGACGCTGACGAAGGTGCTGAACGAGTTCCGCGAGGCCGGCCTGGTCGACGTGCGCGACCGGCTGATCTGGGTGCTCGACGCCGACGGCCTCGAGAACCTGATCGCGCACTGATCCGGGCGGCCGGCGGGCCCCGCTGCACTACAATCCCCGGGTCGGACTGCGAGAAGGGGCTGAGCGTGGCTGAAACCGGAACAATGCGCGTCAAGAGCGGGCTTGCGGAGATGCTCAAGGGCGGCGTGATCATGGACGTGACCAACGCCGAGCAGGCACGCATCGCCGAGGACGCCGGCGCCTGCGCCGTGATGGCGCTCGAGCGCGTGCCGGCGGACATCCGCCGCGACGGAGGCGTCGCGCGCATGGCCGACCCGACCAAGATCCGCGAGATCCAGGAGTCGGTGACGATCCCGGTGATGGCCAAGGCCCGCATCGGCCACTTCGTCGAGGCGCAGATCCTCGAGGCGCTCGAGGTCGACTACATCGACGAGTCCGAGGTGCTCACCCCGGCCGACGAGAGCAACCACATCAACAAGTGGGACTTCAAGGTGCCGTTCGTCTGCGGCGCCACCAACCTGGGCGAGGCCCTGCGGCGCATCGCAGAGGGTGCGGCGATGATCCGCTCGAAGGGCGAGGCCGGAACCGGCAACGTGGTCGAGGCCGTGCGCCACATGCGCTCGATCCTGGGCGAGATCCGGCGCCTGCAGACCATGGACGAGAGCGAGCTGTTCGCGGCGGCCAAGGAGCACCGTGCGCCGTATGACCTCGTGCGCTTCTGCGCGGAGAACGGGCGGCTCCCGGTCGTCACCTTCACCGCCGGCGGCCTGGCCACCCCTGCCGACGCGGCGATGATGATGCAGATGGGCGCCGACGGCGTGTTCGTCGGATCCGGCATCTTCAAGAGCGGCGATCCGGCCCAGCGCGCGGCCGCCATCGTCAAGGCCGTCACGCACCACAACGACCCGGTCGTCCTGGCCGAGGTGTCGACCGGGCTCGGCGAGCCGATGGTCGGCATCGAGATGTCGTCGCTGGGCGAGGACGGCCTGCTGCAGACGCGTGGCTGGTAGCACGGCGGAGCGCAACCCGCGGGTCGGCGTGCTGGCTCTTCAGGGCGCGTTCCGCGAGCACGAGCGTGCGCTCCGCGACGTCGGCATGGAGTCGGTCGAGGTGCGCCAGCCGAAGGATCTCGAGGGCGTCCGCGGCCTGGTCATCCCGGGTGGCGAGTCGACCACGATGTCGAAGCTGATGGCGGCGTACGGGCTCGAGCAGCCGATCCGCGACCTGCATGCCGGCGGGGCGCCCGTGTTCGGCACGTGCGCTGGGATGATCCTGATCGCACGCGACGCCGTCGACGGCCTTCCCGACCAGCGCACGCTCGGCCTGATCGACATCACGGTGCGCCGCAACGCATTCGGGCGCCAGGTGGCGAGCTTCGAGGCTGACCTGCGCCTGGCCAACGAGGCCGATCCGCTCACAGGCGTCTTCATCCGCGCGCCCTGGATCGAGTCGGCCGGGACCGGTGTGGAGCTGCTGGCCAGCCATGCCGGCCACGGGGTTGCCGCGCGGCAGGGGCGCGTGCTCGTGACCGCATTCCACCCTGAGCTGACTGCCGACCGGCGCCTGCACCGGCTGTTCGCCTCGATGGTGTCGTCCGCGCGGGAGGCCGAAGCGGCATGAGCGGGCATTCGAAGTGGTCGACGATCAAGCACAAGAAGGGCGCCGAGGACAAGAAGCGCGGAAAGCTGTTCACCAAGTTGTCGCGGGCAATCATCGTGGCGGCCAAGGAGGGCGGCGCCGACCCGGCGTCAAACGCCTCGCTGGCGGCGGCCATCGCGAAGGCGCGCTCGTATTCGATGCCGAAGGACAACATCGAACGCGCGATCCAGCGCGGCGCCGGAGGCGGCGAGGGGGCGGATGCCTACGACTCGATCACCTACGAGGGCTACGGGCCGGAGGGCGTCGCGATCATCGTCGAGGCGCTGACCGACAACCGAAACCGCACCGCTGCCGACGTCCGGTCGATCTTCACCAAGCACAACGCGAGCCTGGGAACGCCCGGCTCGGTCGCCTGGCAATTCGAGCGCAAGGGCGTGGTGCTGATCCCGGCGGATGGCGTCGACGAGGACGAGATCGTCCTGCAGGCGGCCGACGCCGGAGCAGAGGACGCCCAGCTGGATGGCGACGTCTGGCAGGTGACGACCGACGCCGCCGATCTGGCCACCGTCCGCGATGCGCTCGAGGGGGACGGGTTCGCCATCACCTCGGCTGAGCTGACGCTCGTCCCCAAGAACACCGTCTCGCTGGAAGAGGACGCGGCGCGCAAGCTGCTGCGGCTGATCGACGCGCTGGAGGAGAACGACGACGTCCAGGATGTGTACGCCAACTTCGACATCCCGGACGCGGTGCTGGAGGCCGTCGCCGGCTGATCAGGCGCCCGCCTGCGGGCGGTGCCGCAGGACGTAGCGGACGCTCAGCCAGGCCGCTGCGAGGGATGCCGCCGTGACGGCGAGGGCGCCGAGCGTGTGGCTCGCGGAGCCGAGGTGGCCTGCCAGCGACTGCACGGAGCTCGAGAACGCGTAGCCGAGCAGGCCGACGAGGAGCGCCCAGATCGCGGCGCCGAGCGCATCGGCCGCCAGGTAGCGGTGGGCCGGCATCCGCGTGCTGCCGGACACGATGGCGAGCTTCGTCCGGATGCCGCTGACGAGCCTCCCCACGACCACCGCCCGAGTGCCGTGCCGCTCCATGAACCGGTGCACCGAGCTGTCCTCGCGCATGCCGAGACGGTGCAGCAGGCGCGGCCCCGCCGCCCGGCCGGCGGCGTAGGCGCAAGCGTCGCCGAGCACGGCGAACACCCACGCCACCGCGATGACGACCGGGAGGCTGAAGTGGCTGGAGGCGGCGGCGGACGCGGCCGACGCGACCAGCAGGACGACCTCGCCGGAGGAGGGCAGGCCGAAGCTGTCGCCGAACGCGCCGGCGGCGACTCCGAGATAGCCGTAGTCCTCGATCAGCGACCCGGCGCTCGGCAGGTTCACGTGGCTGAGCACCAGCCAGAGCAGCAGGGCCACGGACGCGACAGCGGCGAGGACGGCGGCGAGGCGCAGGACAGGCGGGATCCACCAGCGGGTCGGCATCGGGAGCACTGTACCGGCGGGGGGTTCGGGCTCGATTGCAGGCGGCGTGGGGTCAGGCCGCTGGCCTGACCCCGTTCATGATGAACGCCAGGTGCCGGGCTTCGGCCTGGCACCGCTTCGGCTGTCTTCGATGACAGCCAGGCGGGGGCGCCCTTGAGCGCGCCCCCTGGCGGCACCCGGCAACGGGGTCAGGCCGGAGGCCTGACCCCGTCGGTGCCCACGAACGCCCGTTCGGTCGTGTCCGCGTCCGGCGGTAGACTCTGCGCGATGATCCTGCTCGGATTCGACCCCGGCACGGCTTCGACGGGCTTCGGCGTGGTCAGTGCCGAGGGGTCCACGCTGCGGGCCGTCGACCACGGCGTGATCGTCACCGGCCCGCGCACGCCGCCGGCTGCGCGATTGGCTGAGATCCACCGCCGCGCCGCGGCGCTGATCGAGCGGCACAGCCCTGACGGCGTCGCCATGGAGGATCTCTTCATCGGCGCCAACCCCCGCACCGTCCTCAGCGTCGGGCAGGCCCGCGGCGCGGTGCTGGCCGCCTGCGGGCTGGCCGGCCTCGAGGCGTCGGCGTACCCGCCGGCCGAGGTAAAGGCCGCCGTGTGCGGCTACGGCCGGGCGGACAAGAGCCAGGTGCAGCGAATGGTGGGTGCAATGCTCGCGTCCGACATGAAGGGGCTCACAGACCACGAGACCGATGCACTGGCCGTCGCGATCTGCCATGCGGTTCGCAGCCGCGGCCGTGCGCTCGAGGCGGCGGCGCGATGATCGCCACGCTGCGCGGCCGCGTCATCGAGCGTGGCAACGGCCGCATCGTCCTCGACGTGCAGGGCGTCGGCTACCTGCTCTCGGCCACGAGCTCCGCCGTGCGGCTCGCGGTGCCCGACGGGGAGGAGATCACCCTGGTCACCCACCTGCACGTCCGCGAGGACGCGCTCATGCTCTACGGGTTCGCCTCCACGGCCGAGCGCGAGCTGTTCGAGCTCCTGCTGGGCGTGTCCGGCGTCGGCCCCAAGGCGGCGCTTGCGATCGTGTCGGGCTATGCGCCCGACCAGATCCGCCGCGCGATCCTGACGGCCGACCATGCGCTCTTCACCAGCATCAGCGGCATCGGCCGCAAGACGGCGGAGCGGGTGGTGATCGACCTCAAGGACAAGGTCGGGGCGCTGCCGGTCGAGGAGGGTGAGGCGGCGCAGGTGCCGGCGGCGTCGATGGATGAGCACACGGCGGCCCGCGATGCGCTCGTCAACCTCGGGATGTCTGTGGCCGAGGCAGAAGCCGCCCTTCGCGGGATCGACGAGGACCTGCCGGTCGGCGAGCGGATCCGCCAGGCGCTGTCCACCGGGGTGGGCGGATGAGCGCGCAGGCGGACCGCATCCCCGATCCGCTGCTGGCGCCGGGTGAGGAGGAGCTCGACCAGACGCTGCGGCCCAGGCGGCTGGCCGAGTTCGTCGGCCAGGAGGCGGTCAAGGAGCAGCTCTCCATCTTCCTGGCCGCAGCCCGTGCCCGGAACGAGCCATGCGAACACGTGCTGCTGGCCGGTCCCCCGGGGCTGGGCAAGACCTCGCTCGCGGGCATCATTGCCGTCGAGATGAGCTCGGCGTTGCGCGTCGTCTCCGGCCCGGCGGTCGACCGCAAGGCAGACATGGCAGCCATCCTGACCGGCCTCGAGCCGAACGACGTGCTCTTCATCGACGAGATCCACCGGCTCAATCGCAGCATCGAGGAGCTCCTGTACCCGGCGATGGAGGACGGCTGCATCGACATCGTGATCGGGCAGGGGCCGGGCGCCCACTCGATCCGGCTCGACCTCGCGCCGTTCACGCTGGTCGGCGCGACCACGCGCACCGGCCTGCTGACCACGCCGCTGCGCGACCGCTTCGGCATCACCCACCGACTCGACCACTACCGGCCGCCGGAGATCGAGCAGATCGTCCGGCGCTCGGCGCGCATCCTCGGCGTCGCCATCGACGGCGGCGGCTGCCAGGAGATCGCCCGCCGCTCGCGGGGGACGCCGCGTGTCGCCAACCGGATCCTCCGCCGCGTCCGCGACTTCGCTCAGGTGCGGCACCAGGGCGAGATCACCCACGACATCGCCTCGGAGGCGCTCGAGCTGTTCGAGGTGGATGCGCTCGGTCTGGAGCGGATCGACCGGGAGATCCTCCGGCAGGTCGCCGCGACCTTCGGTGGCGGGCCGGTCGGCCTGTCCACGCTGGCCGTCGCCATCGGGGAGGAGCCGGACACGCTCGAGGATGTGTACGAGCCGTACCTCCTGCAGCTCGGCCTGCTGCAGCGGACGCCCCGCGGCCGAGTGGTCACGCCGGCGGCGTTCGAGCATCTCGGGCTGCCTGCGCCGGCGCGCGACCCGCGGCTGTTCTGACGTGGCGCCGCTCTACCCGGCCGTCGAGCCGCGGGCCCACGGCATGCTCGACGTGGGCGGCGGCCAGCAGGTGTACTGGGAGGAGGCCGGCAGCGAGCGCGGCCGGCCGGCAATCGTCCTCCACGGGGGACCCGGTTCGGGCTGCACGCCGTGGCACCGGCGCCTGTTCGATCCGGAGGCGTATCGCGTCGTGCTGCTCGACCAGCGCGGATGCGGCCGCAGCCTCCCGCACGCGGGCGACTTCAGCACGTCTCTCACCGAGAACACGACGCAGCACCTGATCGAGGACATCGAACGGCTCCGCGAGCAGTTGGCGATCGAGCGCTGGCTGGTGTGGGGCGGCTCGTGGGGGAGCGTGCTCGCGCTGGCCTACGCGGAGCAGCATCCGCAGCGGGTGTCCGGGATGATCCTGTGGGGCATCGCGACGGGGCGGCGGAGCGAGGAGGACTGGCTGTTCCGCGGCGGCGCGTCCCGGTTCTTCCCGGAGCAGTGGCAGCGGCTGCTGGAGGGCCTGCCCCCACACCTGCGCGGGGACGCCGTGGCCGGGTACCGTGAGCTGCTCGCAGACCCGGATCCCGGCGTCCGGCGGCGTGCTGCGTCCGCATGGTGCCTGTGGGAGTCCGCCACCCCGGACTGGCCGCCACGGGAAGGTCTTGCCGAGCGGTTCCGCGACGAGCGCTTCGCGATGGCGTTCGCACGGCTCGTGACCCACTACGTGCACCACCACCACTTCGTCGAGGACGGCCGCCTGCTCGCCGACGTCGATCTCCTGGCGGGGGTGCCGGCCATGCTGGTGCAGGCCCGGTTCGACTTCCAGTCGCCGCTGGAGGCCGCGTGGGAGCTGCACGGACGGTGGCCGAGCTCGGAGCTGGTCATCGTGGGCGACGCGGGGCACTCACCGGCCGCGCCGCCGATGACCTCAGCGCTCGTCGACGCCTCCGACCGCCTCGCCGGACGGTGAGCGGTCTCCCGCGAACGCCTCGTGCACCCCGTCCGCGAACGTCTGGATCGCGTCCCAGTCGCGGGCGTCTGCGGCAGGCATGTGGTTGAACGGAAACCGCAGCGTCGCCGGGTCGATCACTCCGCCGAACACCTCCTCGATGTCCGGCGCGACGTCGTCGTACCGGCCGAGCGTCTTGTCCAGCTGGTCGCGGGATCCGGCCAGGTCGTGCTCCTCGGCCTTCCCCGGCCCCATCGCGAAGATCGCGACGGGCATGGTGGCCAGGGCGGCGTGATGTCGGCGCAGGAACCTGCGCGCGTCGCTGTGGGGCCGGCCCATGTAGAGCGCGGTTCCGAGCACCACGCCGTCGTAGCCGTCGGGGGTGGGGGCGTCGCCGGCGTCACGGAGGTCGACGTCCCATCCGTGCTCCCGCAGGCGAATGGCGACCGCGTCGGCCACCTCACGGGTGGAACCGTGCTTCGAGGCATATGCGACGAGTAGTGTGGGTAGCTGGCTCATGATGCAATCGTCGCCCCCAGAGGCCGCCCGCGCATCGCGGCCGTCCCCGTTCTGCGCTGCGGAAAGGCCGCACCGCATGGCACACTCTCCGGCGTGAGCGTCGTTCGCCGCCACCGCCAGTGGGCGATGTTGATCGCCGCCGCCGTCGCCCTGCTGATCGCCGCGGGCGCCGTCAGCCTGACCATCGTCGAGGACGTGTCGAAGGGCCCCGCTTTTCAGGCGGCGGTTTCGTACCTCCGCGACTCCGACTACGCGGGAGTGGCGCGGCAGCAGCTGGGCGTGGTGATGGGCTTCGGCCTCGGGGTGAGCGGCCCGGTGTCGGAGTCCGGCAACGGCGGCAACGCACGGATCAGCTTCGACGTCCACGGCCAGTGGCGATCGGGCCACGTCACGCTCAACCTGGTCAAGATCGGGCACTCCTGGGTCGTCACGGATGGCGTCCTGACCGTGGACGGCGAGCAGTTCCGGCTGCCATGCGAGCAGAAGCACTCGATTACAGCCTGCCTGATGAGCTGATCGCGCAGCGGGCGGCGGAGCCGCGCGACAGCGCACGGCTGCTGGTCTACGAGCGGGCGACCGGCGCGGTACGCCATCGCGTGTTCCGCGACCTGCCCGACGAGCTCGATCCGTCCGACCTGGTGGTCGTCAACGACACACGCGTGCTGCCCGTGCGGCTCCGGGCGCGCCGTGCCACCGGCGGGGCGGCGGAGGTGCTCCTGCTCGAGCCCGATCCGGGCGGTGGGTGGCAGGCGCTCGTGCGGCCCTACCGCCGCCTGCGGATCGGCGAGCGCCTCGAGGTGGGCGGGCTTGCCATCACGATCGAGGACCGGCTGGGCGAGGGGCGCGCGCGCGTCCGGCTGGAGGCCGACGGGCCGCTCGAGCGTGCGCTCGAACAGGCGGGCGAGATGCCGCTGCCGCCGTACATCACCGAGCCGCTCGACGACCCCTCCCGCTACCAGACCGTCTATGCCCGGGAGGCCGGATCGGCGGCGGCCCCGACGGCCGGGCTGCACTTCACCGACGAGCTGTGGCGGCGGCTGCGCGCGGAGAACGAGGTGGTGGAGGTGACGCTCGACGTCGGCCTGGACACCTTCCGGCCGCTGACGGCCGAGGTGGTGGAGGAGCATCACATCCACTCGGAGCGGTACGCCGTCCCGGAGGCGACCGCAGCGGCGGTCGAGGCGGCACGTGCAGACCGGCGGCGGATCGTGGCGGTGGGGACGACCACGGTTCGCGTCCTGGAGACGGTGTTCGGCGAGCCACGGGGACCGCTGCGCGGCAGGTCGCGCCTGCTGATCACGCCGGGCCACCGGTTCGCCGCCACCGGCGCCATGGTGACCAACTTCCACCTGCCCCGCTCGACGCTGCTCGCCCTCGTGATGGCCTTTGCGGGCGAGGAACAGACCCGCGACCTGTACCGTATGGCGGTGCGTGAGCGCTACCGGTTCTACAGCTTCGGCGACGCCAGCCTGATCCTGTGAGCATCGGCGACTTCGAGGTGGTCGCCCGAGACGGCGATGCCCGGGCGGGCCTGCTCGAGACGGCGCACGGCGTGGTGGAGACGCCCGTGTTCATGCCGGTGGGGACGAAGGCGACGGTCAAGGCCGTGCTGCCGTCGGAGCTGCGCGACCTGGGCGCCCAGATCGTGCTCGGCAACACCTACCACCTGTACTTCCGGCCGGGCGCCGAGCTGATCGAGGGTCTCGGCGGCCTGCACCGGTTCATGGCCTGGGATCGCCCGATCCTGACCGACTCCGGCGGCTTCCAGGTGTTCTCGCTTCGCCACACAGCCGACCGGGTGGACGACGAGGGCGTGACCTTCCAGTCGGTCTACGACGGATCGCGGCACCGCTTCACGCCCGAGCTCGCGATGGAGGTGCAGCGGCGGCTCGG
>DASSEV010000012.1:0-5409 GCA_035695105.1 Gaiellales bacterium | reverse complement strand
GGTATGGGCGCGCACCCGTTTGCGTCCCTTCTCCGACCGGGTACCGTGCAGCGGTGAGCATGCGCGTTGACGGTAGGCGTCGGGCGGTGGTCGAATCCGTCCGGCCGTCGGCGGCGTGCGGCCGTGTTCCCGTCAAGCGTGTGGCCGGTGACCGGTTCGAGGTCACCGCCGATGTCTTCGCCGACGGCCACGACCGCGTCGCCGCCGCGCTCCGCGTCAAGCACGAGGGCTGGGGCCGCTGGCGCGAGGTGCCGATGGAGCCGCTCGGCAACGACCGCTGGGCCGCGACGGTCGAGCTCGATGCGCTCGGCCGCTGGCGCTACGCCGTCCGCGGCTGGGTCGACCGCTTCGCCACCTGGCGGGACGAGCTCGAGCGCCGCGTCGCCGGCGGCCAGGACGTCAAGGTGGAGCTCCTGGTCGGCGCCCAGCTCGTCGACGAGGCCGCCGCAAGCGCTCCTCAGGCCGTTGCCCAGCGCCTCCGCGTCCGCGCCGAGCGCCTGCTCTCCGCCGGCCGCTCGACCGATCCGGCCGACCTCGGCGGCGCGCTCGACGACGACCTCGCCTCGGTGATGGGGATCCACGGCGTTCGTCCCCACCCCTGCGAGTCGCCGGAGCTCGAGCTCTGGGTCGAGCCGCTGCTCGCCCGCTTCAGCTCCTGGTACGAGCTGTTTCCCCGTTCGCTCGGTGCGCCTGGCGAGCACGGCACGCTGCGCGACGTCGAGGCCGAGCTGCCCCGCATCGCCGAGATGGGCTTCGACATCCTCTACCTGCCGCCGGTGCATCCCATCGGCCGCACCGCCCGCAAGGGCCGCAACAACGCCGAGACCGCGGAGCCCGGAGACGTCGGCAGCCCCTGGGCGATCGGCGCGGCCGAGGGCGGCCACCAGGCCGTCCTGCCGGAGCTCGGCACCCTCGACGACGTCGGCCACCTGGCGTCCGCCTGCCGTGACCACGGCATCGAGCTGGCGCTCGACCTCGCCTTCCAGTGCTCGCCCGACCATCCCTGGGTCACCGAGCACCCCACCTGGTTCCGCCACCGGCCCGACGGCTCCATCCGCTATGCCGAGAACCCGCCGAAGCGGTACGAGGACATCTACCCGCTCGACTTCGAGAGTGAGGACTGGGACGAGCTCTGGAATGGCCTGCTCGGGGTCGTGCGCTTCTGGATCGAGCGTGGGGTCACCGTATTCCGAGTGGACAACCCGCACACCAAGCCGTTCGCCTTCTGGGAGTGGGTGATCGGAGAGATCAAGCGCGAGCGACCCGACGTGATCTTCCTGTCCGAGGCCTTCACCCGGCCGCGCGTGATGGAGCGGCTGGCCAAGATCGGCTTCACCCAGTCCTACACCTACTTCGCCTGGCGCACCGCGAAGTGGGAGCTGGCCCAGTACCTGACCGAGCTGACGCAGACCGAGGTGGCCGAGTACATGCGGCCGAACTTCTGGCCGAACACGCCCGACATCCTCACCGAGCAGCTGCAGGTCGGAAACCCCGCCACCTTTGCCGCGCGCCTGGTGCTCGCGGCCACCATGACCGCGAGCTACGGGATCTACGGGCCCGCCTTCGAGCTGATGGAGCGCCGGCCGCTGCGGCCCGGGAGCGAGGAATACCTCGACTCCGAGAAGTACCAGCTGCGCAACTGGGAGCCCGGGCCCGAGGGCACCCTGACGCCGTTGATCAGCGCGGTCAACCGGGCACGGCGGGATCACCCCGCGCTGCAGCGCAACGACACGCTCCGCTTCCACCGCGTCGACAACGACATGCTGATGGCCTACAGCAAGGCCGACCCCGAGGCCGGCGACACCGTGCTGACGGTCGTCAACCTCGATCCGAACTACACGCAGAGCGGCTGGATCGAGCTCGACACCGGCGCGCTCGGCGTCGACCCGTCGTCCCCGATCCAGCTGGTCGACCTGCTCGGCGGCGACACCTACATCTGGAGCGGCGCCCGCAACTACGTCGAGCTGCGTCCCGGCGACTGCCCCGCGCACCTGTTCCACCTCCGCCGCTACCTGCGCACCGAGCACGACTTCGAGTATTTCGCATGAGCACGACCCAGCTTCGCCCGGTTCCCGCGGCGCCCCTCGGCGAGCCCGCCCGCTGGTACCAGGACGCCATCATCTACGAGCTGCACGTGCGCGCCTTCGCCGACTCGAACGACGACGGGATCGGCGACTTCCGCGGTCTCACCGGCCGGCTCGACTACCTGCAGGACCTCGGCGTCACCGCGATCTGGCTGCTGCCGTTCTACCCCTCGCCGCTGCGCGACGACGGGTACGACATCGCCGACTACCGGTCGATCAACCCGTCCTACGGCACGATGCGCGACTTCCGCACCTTCCTGCGACACGCGCACGAGCACGGCCTGAAGGTGATCACGGAGCTCGTCCTCAACCATACGTCCGACGAGCACGCCTGGTTCCAGCGCGCACGGCGCGCGCCGGCGGGCAGCCCTGAGCGCGACTTCTACGTCTGGAGCGACACGCCCGAGCGCTGGCAGGAGGCGCGCATCATCTTCCAGGACTTCGAGTCCTCGAACTGGGCGTGGGATCCGGTTGCCGGCGCCTACTACTGGCACCGGTTCTACTCGCATCAGCCCGACCTCAACTGGGACAACCCCGAGGTGCGGCAGGAGATGTTCGACGTGGTCGACTACTGGCTCGAGATGGGGGTGGACGGACTCCGCCTGGACGCCGTGCCGTACCTGTTCGAGCGCGACGGCACCAATTGCGAGAACCTGCCCGAGACGCACCAGGTGCTGAAGGATCTGCGCCGCCACGTCGACGAGCGGTTCGACGACCGGATGCTGCTGGCCGAGGCCAACCAGTGGCCTGAGGACGCCGTTGCCTATTTCGGCGACGGAGACGAGTGCCACATGGCCTTCCACTTCCCGCTGATGCCGCGCATGTTCATGTCGGTGCGCATGGAGGACCGGTATCCGCTGGTCGACATCCTCGCCCAGACGCCGCCGGTGCCGCAGGACGCCCAGTGGGCCATCTTCCTGCGAAACCACGATGAGCTGACGCTCGAGATGGTCACGGACGAGGAGCGGGACTACATGTACCGCGTCTACGCCGAGGATCCCCAGGCTCGCATCAACCTCGGCATCCGCCGCCGTCTCGCGCCGCTGCTCGGGAACGACCGCCGCCTGGTGGAGCTCGTCAACGCGCTGCTGCTCTCGCTTCCGGGAACGCCCGTTGTCTACTACGGCGACGAGATCGGCATGGGCGACAACATCTACCTCGGCGACCGCAACGGCGTGCGCACGCCGATGCAGTGGAGCGCCGACCGGAACGGCGGCTTCTCGCGGGCGAACCCGCACCGCCTGTACCTGCCTGTGATCGCCGACCCCGAGTACGGCGCGGTCAACGTCGAGGCGCAGCAGAACAACCCGAACTCGCTGCTCTGGTGGATGAAGCGGATGATCGCCCTCCGCAAGCGGTATCCGGCCTTCCATGGCTCGCTCGAGTTCCTGCTGCCCGAGAACCGCAAGGTGCTCGCGTTCGTGCGCGAGCTGGGCGAGGAGCGGCTGCTGGTGGTCGCCAACCTCTCGCGTCGAGCCCAGTACGTGGAGCTGGACGTCCGGCGGTTCGACGGCCTCGTGCCGGAGGAGCTGATCGGCCACAGCGAGTTCCCGGCGTTCGACGGCAGCCGGCCCTATGTGCTCACCCTGGGGCCGCATGACGTCTTCCTGTTCGCACTGCATGCGGGCGCCGACGCCGCCGACGAGGCGCCGCCGCTCCCGGTGGTGCGCGCGTCGGGCCCGTGGGAGGGCGTCTTCGAGCGCCGATCCCGTGGGGGGCTCGAGGACGCGCTCGCCCGGTTCCTGCCCGAGCAGCGGTGGTTCGCATCGAAGGCGCGCCGCATCCGGCGGGTGACGCTGTCGGACACCTTCCGGCTGGGGCCGGCACGGGGCCGGCCGGCGGGCATGCTGTGCCTGGTCGACGTCGAGTTCGCCGAGGGCGAGCCCGAGCGCTACCTGCTGCCCCTCGCCGCCCGGCAGCCGGAGGCCGCCGGCGACGGTCACGGCGTGGCCGTGATCCGGAGCCCTGACGGCGACGTGGTGCTCGGCGACGCCGCGCTCGACCCCGAGGTGGGTGGGGCGATCCTCGACATGATCCGCCGGCGCCGCCGCACGACCGGCTCACGCGGCACGCTGGCCGGCTCCCCGGAGCGGCGCCTCCGCCGGCTGGCGCGGGGCGTCCCGCTCGACCCGGCACCGCTCGGGGCGGAGCAGAGCAACACCTCGGTCGCGTTCGGCCAGTCGCTGATCCTGAAGCTGTTCCGGAAGATCGAGAGCGGGCTGAATCCCGAGGTCGAGCTCACAGGTCTGCTGTCGGACGAGGGCTTCGAGCACGCCCCCGCTCCGGCCGGGGCGCTTGAGTACCGGCCGTCGACCGGGATGCCGGCAACCCTCGCCGTGCTCCAGGGGTACGTCGCCAACGAGGGCAACGCATGGGCGTTCGCGCTCGACGAGCTGGGCCGCTTCCTGGAGGACGCGCTCGCCCGGGACGACGGGCCGCCCCGGCTATCGGCGCGCGAGGCGGCGGGCGAGGGCGACGTCGCGCATGACCTCGTCGGGCCGTTCCTCGACGTGGCGCGACTGCTCGGCACCCGCACCGGCGAGCTGCACCTGGCCCTGGCGAACGCGACCGGCGGCGACGCCCCCGAGCGGTTCTCGGCGTTGCAGCAGCGCGGCCTCATGCAGTCCCTGCGGACGCTCGTCCGCCAGACCTTCCGCGGCGTCCGCCGCGCGGCCGGCGGCGACGGCATGCCCGCGCGCATCGCCGATCGCGAGGACGAGGTGATGGAGCGTGTGCGCGCGCTGCTGGGCGAGCGGCTGGGGGGCATGCAGACCCGCGTCCACGGCGACTTCCACCTCGGCCAGGTGCTGTGGACAGGTCGCGATGTGGTGCTGATCGACTTCGAGGGCGAGCCCGGGCGGACGCTCGGCCAGCGGCGGCTCAAGCGCTCGCCGGTGCGGGACGTGGCCGGGATGCTGCGCTCGTTCCACTACGCCGCCTACGCGGGCCTGTACCAGGAGTGCGGCCGCGACGATCCGACCGGCGGCCGAGCCGAGGGCTGGGTGCAGTTCTGGCGCACCGCCGCCTCTGCCGCGTACCTGCGGGGCTATCGCGAGGCGCTGGCCGGCTCTCCGATCGTGCCGCAGGACGATGCCGAGTTCGACCGGCTGGTGCGCCTGTTCGCCATCGAGAAGTGCGTCTACGAGATCGGCTACGAGCTGAACAGCCGGCCGGACTGGCTGCACATCCCGGTGCTCGGCCTGGAAGAGCTGCTGGACGCGTGACGTCCGCCGGCCGAAGAGCGCTCGCCGACCTCGCCCGCGAGCTCGGCGTGCAGACGCGCTACGTCGACGCCACCGGCCGGCGGCGCACCGCCTCGACCGAG
>DASSEV010000011.1:0-14101 GCA_035695105.1 Gaiellales bacterium | reverse complement strand
CTATGTGCTCGTGCTGGCCTCGTACCTGGCGTCCAGGTACCGCTCGTCTAGCCGGAGTGCGTCCAGCGCTCCAGGATGACCACCGCGGCGCCCTCGGCCGGCTCGTTGCCGAAGTGGATGCCGTAGTGGTCGAACAGCCGTCGCTCCTCGTCGGCCGACAGGCTGTCGTCCGCGCTGATCTTCGGCGCATGCGAGATCGTGTCCTTGTCCCAGGCGACCTTGATGTCCTCGCCGACCTGCTGGGCGCCCTGTAGCGGCACGAAGTGGAGGTGGATGCCGAACAGGCCGCCCTTGACCAGCAGGAACGTCGGCTCGCCGGTGCGGTTGTCCTTGTAGATGCCGTCGGCATGGCCGATCTGCTCGCCGTTTGAGTCCTGTACCGCCTTCTCGAGCCAGTTGTGGAACTCGGCGTACCCGGGCATGCACTCTCTCCTTGTCGAGGCTGGATGACGGGGTCAACGGTATACCGGGCGCAGCCCGCGCTCAAGCGCCGCACCGCCGGTAGGCTGGTCGGCCGTGGCGGCCATCTCGATCTCCCAGCTGGTTGTCAGGCGCGGCGGGCGCACCGTGCTCGACGGCATCTCGCTCGACATCGAGAGCGGGCGGGTCACCGGGCTGCTCGGGCCGAGCGGCTGCGGCAAGTCCACCCTGATGCGGTCGATCGTCGGCGTCCAGCGGGTTGCGTCCGGCACTATGCGCGTGCTCGGCGACGACGCCGGTACGCCGGGCCTCCGGCACCGGGTGGGCTACGTCACGCAGGCGCCGTCCGTCTACGCGGATCTCACCGTCCGCCAGAACCTCGGCTACTTCGCCCGCGTGCTCTCGGCTCCGCGCGATGCCGTCGACCGCGTGATCGCCACGGTTGATCTCCGCGATTACGCCACGAGCCGCGTCGGCCGCCTGTCCGGTGGGCAGCAGGCGAGAGTGTCGCTGGCCGCTGCTCTGCTCGGCACGCCCGACCTGCTCGTGCTCGACGAGCCCACCGTCGGCCTCGACCCGGTGCTCCGGCGCGAGCTCTGGGGCACGTTCCGGGATCTGGCGGGGCAGGGGGTGACGCTGCTCGTCTCGAGCCACGTCATGGACGAGGCGGACCGCTGCGACGACCTCGTGCTGATGCGCGACGGCGCGGTGCTCGCCAGCGAGCCGCGCGAGCAGCTGCTGCGGCGCACGGGCGAGACCGACGTCGAGCAGGCCTTCCTCCGGCTGGTCGGCGCCGCATGAGCCCGGGCATCGCGGCCGCTACCGGCCACCGCGTGTTGCTGCAGCTGCGCAATGACCGCCGCACGGTCGCACTGCTGCTGGTCGTCCCGGCCGTCCTGCTCATATTGGTTCGCTACGTGTTCGACCAGGACGTCGCCGTCTTCCAGCGGATCGGCGCGCCGATGGTCGGCATCTTCCCGCTCGTCTCGATGTTCCTCGTCACGTCGATCGCGATGCTGCGCGAGCGCATGTCGGGAACGCTCGAGCGCCTGATGTCGATGCCGCTCGCCAAGCTCGACCTGCTCCTCGGCTACGGCCTGGCGTTCTCGGTGATGGCGGTGCTGCAGGCCGGCGTCGCGTGCGCGGTGGCGTTCGGGCTGCTCGACCTGACCATCCTCGGGCCGACGTGGATGGTGGTGGTGCTCGCCGTCCTGAACGCGATGCTGGGCATGTCGCTCGGGCTGTTTCTCTCGGCGTTCGCGTCCACCGAGTTCCAGGCCGTCCAGTTCATGCCGGCCTTTCTCCTGCCGCAGCTGCTGCTGTGCGGCCTGATCGCCAACCGCGACGGCATGGCCGCGCCGTTGCGCTGGCTGTCGGACGTGCTGCCGATGACCTATGCCTACGACGCTTTGCATCGCGTTGCCACATCCGACACCGTCACCAGCCGCGTGCTCGTCGACATGGCCGTCGTGCTCGCGGTCACGCTGCTGGCGCTCGCACTGGGCGCCGCCACGCTGCGCCGCCGCACTGACTAACATCACGCGGCCGTGACCGATGACACCAGCTGGCTCATGCAGGGCACGCCGCCGACCGGGGACTCGATCGTCGGCGTGCACAACTGGTCGACGTATCCCCACCTGCGCTGGGGCTTTCTGCACACCCGCGAGGTGGTGCCGACGGCGCGCATCGAGCGCGGCAGTGGACCGGTGCTCGAGCTGCCGCGGGCGGAGCGCGACCTCACATCACTCGAGTTCGAGACGGCCGGCGGGCGGATCACCGTCGGCGAGATGATCGCGCGCAGCTACACGGACGGCTTCCTCGTGCTGCACGACGGACGGATCGTGTTCGAGACGTACGGGCCGGGGATGACCCCCTCGACGACCCATCTGCTGCAGTCGGTGTCGAAATCGATCGCCGGGACGGCGGCCGGCGTCGTGATCGGCGAGGGCGCGCTGACCCCCTCGACGCTGGTCACCGACGTGCTGCCCGAGCTGCGTAGCACCAGCTTCGAGGGCGCCACCGTGCGGCACGTGCTCGACATGCGGACGGGAACGGCGTACGACGAGACCTACGACAGCCCCGACGCGGACGTCTTCCTGACCGAGGTGCTGGCCGGCTGGCGGCGATGGAAGGGCGACCCGCCGGTTGCGAACGTGTACGAGCAGATCGCCGCGCTTGGCAACGCTCGTGCGCACGGCGAGCTGTTCGACTACCGGTCGATCCTGACGGAGCTCCTCGGCTGGATGCTCGAGCGCACCTCAGGCCAGCGGTACCCGGAGTTGATCTCCCGCACCATCTGGTCGCAGATCGGTGCGGAGCAGGACGCAGACATCACGATTCGGCACGGCATCACGCTGCCGGACGGCGGCATCTGCGTGACGCTGCGCGACCTGGCCCGCTTCGCGCTGATGCATCTGCGCGAGGGCGTCGCCGGCGACCGCCAGGTGGTGCCGCGCGAGTGGATCATGGACACGCGGAACGGCGACGCCGAGTGCCGAGCGGCCTTCGAGCCGACCGAGGATGAGGAGTGGATGCCGGGCGGGTTCTACCGCAACCAGTGGTGGGTGCTGAAGCCGGGGGAGGAGTACACCGGGCTCGGCATCCACGGCCAGCACGCCTACGTCAACGTCCCGGCAAACGTGGTCTGCGTGAAGCTGTCGACCCGGCCGGCACCGCTCGACGACGACCTCAGCGCCGCGACGCTTGCCGCCGCGCGCGCGATCGCAGAGGCGCTCGCCGGCTGAGCTTGCTCAGTGCCGGTGGTAGCCGTCGGCGCGAAACCAGGCGATCGTGTCGGCCAGCGTCTCGTCCAGCGGCCGCACCGTGAAGCCGAGCTGCTCGCGGGCCTTCGCCGACGTGTAGTACCACCAGTACGCGCCCGACCGCAGCTCGTTCTCGTCCAGCGGCACCATCCGCAGCCGAAGCACGCGTGCCGCCTTGAGCCCAGGGGTGAGCGCCCCGACCGGCACCTTCACCGTCCAGCGGCGGTGACCGGCCGCGTCGCCGACGCGGTCGAAGAACTCGGGATACGGCAGGTTGCCCTCGTCGTTGGTGAGGATGTAGCGCTCCCCCGACCGGCCGCGCTCCTCGGCCAGCAGGTGGCCGGCGGCGACGTCCCGCACGTCGACGTAGGAGAGGCCGCCGTGGACGGTGAACCGCAGCAGCCCGCGCAGGTACTCCTCGATCGGCCAGGCTGAGACGCGGTGGACGTCGCCGGGACCGAGCACGAAGCCCGGGTTGACGACGACCACGTCGAGCCCTTCCTTGGCAGCGGAGAGGGCCGCCTGCTCTCCTAGCGCCTTCGAGCGGGCGTAGCGGAAGTCGCCGCGGCCGTCATCGCCGTCGAGCAAGAAGTGCTGCTCGCTGCGCGGGTAGCCGGGCGAGGCCGCCGGTCCCATCGCGCCGACGCTCGACGTGAAGACGACGCGTTCGACGTCCGCGCGTGCCGCCGCGTCGAGCAGGTGCTGGGCTCCCTCAACGTTCACCCGCTGCAGCCGCGGCTCGTCGCCCGCGCGGTGGCCGACCGCGCCGGCGAGGTGGAACACGCGGGTGACGCCCTCGAGCGCGGCGGGCAACGTGTCGGGCTCGGTCACGTCGCCCAGCACTGCGGCGGCACCGGTCCCTGCGAGCCGCTCCTCCGCGTCCCAGTTGCGGATCAGCGCCCGCACGTCGCGGCCCTGGGCCCGCAGCTGCCGGATCAGCTCGACGCCGATGTACCCGGTCGCGCCGGTGACGAGGGTCAGCATCGGCGCACCCTACATAACGCCAGGCTGCGTGGACGGCCCCGTGCTCCTTCTCAGAGCCCGCTCAATGCAGGGCAGGTACCGTTCCGCCCGTGACGCGCGAGCAACGCACGGTGGCTGCCCTCGGCCTCGCAGTCGGCCTGGTGCTCGCCGACTCGTCGGTCGTGATCCTCGCGCTACCGGACATCCTCGACCGGTTCAACGTCGCGATCGACAGCGTCGCGTGGGTGCTGACCCTGTTCAACCTCGTCATGGCAATCGCCGCCGTGCCGGCCGCCATGCTCTCGCGCCGGATCGCACCGGGCCGGGTCTGCAGCGCGGGCCTGCTCCTTTTCGCGGGCGCCTCGCTCGGCTGCGCGCTCTCGCCCAGCTTCACCTGGCTGCTCACGTTCCGCGGCCTGCAGGCGATCGGCGGCGCAGCCGCCGTATGCGCCGCGCTCGAGCTGCTCTCCACGGTGATGCGGTACGAGAGCCGCGCCGTGGCCGTCTGGGCTGCGGCGGGCATCGTTGGCGCCGCGGCCGGCCCTGCCATCGGCGGCGCGCTCACCCAGCTGATCAGCTGGGAGGCGATCTTCTTCGTGCAGGTGCCCCTGGCGCTGATCGCGCTCGTGTTCGTGCCGCGCGATGTGCCGGCCTCCCACGCCGGCTCTCCCGGCAGACCGGCGATCGGCCCCAACCTCTCGCTCGCGCTGTTGTCCGCTGCGCTCACAGCGGCGCTGTTTCTGATCGTGCTGCTGCTGATCAACGGCTGGGGTCACACGCCGCTGGCCGCCGCGACGATCGTCACCGTCATGCCGCTGGCCGCCGCCGGCGGATACCTCGTCATCCCGCACGGCATCCCACCGCGCATGCGTGCGATCTCCGGTGCGATCCTCGTCGCCGGAGGCCTGGGGGCGCTCGCCCTGATTCCGGCAGCCAGGTGGGCCTGGCTGATCCCCCCGCAGATCGCAATCGGCATCGGTCTCGCGCTGGCCCTCGGCGCACTGACCGAGGACGCGCTGCATGGACGCTCGCCGCTGGCCATCCACGGCGGGTGGACGCTCGCGTCGCGCCATGCCGGCGTGTGCCTCGGCCTGCTGATCCTGACGCCGCTCTTCACCTCCGACCTGACGGATCAGCAGAACAAGGCGGAGCTGGCCGGCACGCGCCTGATCCTCGACTCGCCGCTCGACCTGTCGAAGAAGCTCGCGCTGGGCACCGCACTCGTCGACCAGATCACCTCGGGCTCGGTCACCCGGCCGCCCGACATCGGGCCGGCCTTCGACAAGGTCGGCGACGTGCCGGGCAAGGCGCAGCTCGAGTCGGCGATCCAGGATCAGATCGACCGGGCCGTGACCCACGCGTTCAGCCGCAGCTTCGCGGTCGCGGCGCTGCTCGCGCTCGCGGCTGCGATTCCGCTGCTTCGGGGAAGGCCGGAGCTGTGAGCCGGGGCGTGACCTCCGTCGTGGTCGCGGTCGTCGCGGCTGTCATGCTCGTGGGCGTCTATGCGCTCGCGGGTGGCACGGACTACGCCCCGGCCGCGACGCCGGATCCGTGCAAACCCAGGCAGTGGCCGCACACCAGCGGGCTGTCGCAGATCGAGACGCAGGTGGCCGTGTCGGCGCTCGGTGGTGCGGCGTGCACGCTCGGGGTGTCACGCGAGGAGCTCACCATCGCATTCGCCGACCAGAGCCGGCTGAACGCCTTCGCACGCAAGCATGGGTTCACGAAGTCCCGGATCGATGACGCGGCTCGGGCCGGCCTCAATCGGGCGATCGACGACGGCGAGCACAGCGGTGCGATCAACGGTGTCGAGGCGTTCTTGCTGCGAGCCGCCGTGGCGGCTGCTCCGATCGACAAGCTGATCGGCTACGTCCGGCAGTCCCTGTCGTAGGCACCGGCGTCCTGTAGCCTCGCGCGCTCGTCGAGGCACGGAGGAGCCATGAGCAACGGGGTGAGAGCGGCGCTGGTGACCGGCGCCGGAACGGGGATCGGACGGGCGGTGGCCGAGCGGTTCGCGGCAGACGGCTACGCGGTGGGGCTGGCCGGTCGCAGACGCGAGCCGCTGGAGGCGACGGCGGCTGCGCTTCCGGAGGGCCGCTCCGTTGTCATATCCGGCGACGTCGGCATGGAGAGCGGGGCGGACGCGGCGGTCGGCACTGTCGTAAACGCGTTCGGGGGCCTCGACGTGCTCGTGTGCAACCACGGCGTCGGTGACAGCGCTCCGGTGGGAGACGACACGCCGGAGGGCTGGGATCAGACGATGCGCATCAACCTGACCGGCCCGTTCCTGCTCGCGCGAGCGGCGCTGCCGCAGCTGATGGCGCGGGGCGGATGCATCGTCAACGTGGCCTCGACGAACGCCTGGCAGGCGGGGCCCGGGTGGGCGTCCTACTGCACGTCCAAGGCGGGGCTCGTGATGATGACGCGCTGCATCGCGAACGACTACGGGCCCCACGGCGTGCGTGCGAACACGGTATGCCCCGGCTGGGTGCGTACGCCGATGGGGGATGAGGACATGAGCGCCGTGGCGGAGGCGTGGGGCACGGACCTGGAGCGGGCGTATGCCTTGTGCACGCGTGACTCGCCGCTTCGCAGGCCGGCCGAGCCTTCGGAGATCGCAGCGGTGGTGCGCTTCCTCGCGAGCGATGATGCCAGCTACGTCAACGGGATCGAGATCCCGGTGGACGGCGGGTCGATTGCGGTGGACGCCTCGTCGACGGCGTTCCACGGCCCGGAGCCGATCCTGCGCGAGCTGCTCGGCGCCGGTGGGCTGGCCGAATAGGGGCGCTAGAATCGGCCGGCCTGGCCGATATTCAGCCAGATGCCGACGTAGCTCAGCTGGTAGAGCACATCACTCGTAATGATGGGGTCCGGGGTTCGAGTCCCCGCGTCGGCTCTACGACGTCTCGTCGCCGCGCTCGCAATACGCCTTGAGTCCGGCGAACTGCTTCGGGATCTCGCGCCGGATCAGCGGCCCTACCAGCGCGAACAGCACCTTCTGCCCGCCAGCCGGGCGGAAGTCGAAGTCGCTGTGCAGGTCGGTGCCGCCACCGTCGACGGGCGCCACCGTGTAGGCGATCGTGACCTCCGGCTTCCCGCGTGCCTCCAGCACGAGCCGTGACGGCCGTTCGTGCGTCGTGAGCGTGACGTCGTACCGCGCGCCGCCGTTGACCATCCTGAACTGCGACCCGAGTCCGACCGGTTCCGAGCTCTCCAGCTCCGCCTTGCTTACCCGGCTGTTCCACCGGACGTCGTTCCGCACGTCGGCCAGGGTGTCGAACACCTGCTCGGGCGACGAGTCGATCCGGGTCGTGGTCCGGACGCGCATCGCTCGATCATACGTCGCTGCGCTGGGCCGTCAGCGCGACGCCAGGCCGGTCGTCGGCGGCGTGTAGTTCGTGCGTCCCCAGTTCTGGGCCACCGTCTTCGGATCCGTGACGACCACCCCGGACGGGATCGCGTCGAGGATGTGCTGGTAGTCGTTCCAGCAGTACCGCTCGGCATCGTTCGACCAGTGATCCTGCCAGTTCGGAGCCGTGCAATCCCAGAGCCCGGGTCGCGAGCCCGTCACGAGGAGGTAGGTCTGCAGCGTCAGCCACTGGTTCGGCTGGAGCCCGCGGATCGCGGCTGCGACGGCATCCGGCGACTCGTACGCGGTGGGCGTCGACATGGTCGAGCATGCCCGCGCGCTGTCGCGGCACTTGCCCCCACTGATGCCCCGTGTCGACTGCCAGTACGGCGCCGTCGTCCCGTTCGCCTTCGTCGTCACGCCGCTCCCGTACCGGCGACCGAACGCGAAGCACTTCGACACCATGTTCGTCTGCACCGTCAGATCCCATTTGTTGTTGGGATACGCGAACAGACCGTCACCCCGGGTCTGGCTGTGCCGCTCGAGATCCTGAATCGATCCGCACGTCTCGTTCCACTGCTCCTGAGCGCTCAGCGCCCCCAGGTTCTGCGCGTAGCTGCGCGAGTGCGAGACGAACGACCACCCGTACGTGTCGCGCAGCATCGCCAGCTGATCCCACGACGCCGCCAGCGTCTCCTTCCAGTGCAGGCATGAGGGAGCGCTCTGCAGCGTGACGCCGGTCTCGACGGTTCCCGTGCCCTTGATTCCGCGCCGCGCGAACTCCGGCGCGACCACGGTGTCCAGGCGGGCAACGCCGGTGTCGTTGGCCACGCAGTTGTCCGCAGCCGTGATCTCGCTGCGGGAGAAGAGCAGGGTGAGGTACGGCGGCGAGCTGATCGGCGGCAGACCGGAGTCAGGCCAGGTTGCGCTCAGGGTGTACGACGATGAGCCGGCCAGCGCCTTCACGCCAAGGCGCCAGGTGCCGGGTGATACCGGCGCCGTGAGCGACATGGGTTGGGCTCCCGAGCGTCCCGCCGTTCCCGTCCACGTGCCGTCCGGGTTCTTCCGCGCTAGCGAGAGCTTGAGCTGCGCGGACCTGGTCGACCAGGTCAGCTTGGCGGTCAGCGTGCCCGTGCCGCTCACCGTGAACACGTGCGCACGCCACGATGTGCCGGTGGCGCTGACCGAGCCGGTGAAGCTCGTGGCGGATGCTCCGGCGATCGACGTCAGGAGGAGCACGCCGAGGATGGGAACCGCTGCGAGCGCCATGGAGCGCGGGTGAACCATGCCTCGATCGTCGTCCTCGGCCGGCCGCCCCGCATCGGTGGGTTCGCGCCCTACCGCTGCGGAAAACCACCGCAATTCGGCGGTTTACGATTTCTGCGACCCGGGCATCTTCTCTTCGTCACCAGAGAGGAGGTGTTGCGCAATGGGTATCGGTACGTCTCTCGTTCTCATCGCCGTCGGGGCCATCCTCGCCTTCGCCGTGAACATCCACTCCACGATCGGCAGCACCACGGTGCACTGGCACACGATCGGGTGGATCCTCATGATCATCGGCGTGATCGGCCTCGTCATCTCGGCGATCTGGATGGCGAGTGCGAACCGCCGCGGCGTCGTGCGCGAGCGCGATTACGTCGACGACCGCCCGGTCGTCTAACGGCGGCACAAGCCAGCCTTTCTGAGCCCGTCGGGTGCATAGCGCCCGGCGGGCTCACGCGTGCCAAGGGCAGAATCCTCCGCTAGCCTGCCCGCCACCGTCGGCGCTCGCCGCCGGGTGGGCCAAGGAGCAGGATGGCACCGTACCGCCGGATAACGCTCGCCGTGGGCGTGTCGATGTTCGTCGACGCCTCGCTGTATCTCGCCGTCCTGCCGCTGCTGCCGCGCTACGCGGACCAGTTCAACCTCGACACCTTCCAGATCGGCGTCGTGCTGGCCGCCTACCCGGCGTCGGTGCCGTTCGTGTCGCTCGCATGCATCGTCCTCGTCCCGCGCATCGGGGCACGGCGCATCTCGCTCTGGTCGGCGGTGCTGATGAGCGTCGCCACCGTCATCTTCGCGTGGAGCCCGAACGCCGCCGTTCTGATCCTCGCCCGCTTCGTCCAGGGCTTCGCCAGCGGCTCGATCTGGACGGCGTCGATGTCGTGGGTCACCGACAACGCGCCGCCCGAGCACCGTGGCCGTGAGTCGGGCATCGTCATGGGCATGCTCTCGGCGGGCTCCGTTGCCGGGCCTGGCATCGGCGCGCTCGCCGCGACCGCCGGGTCGGCCGTCGCCTTCGGCCTCGTGGCGGCAGTCAGCACCGTCGGAGTGCTGCTGACCGCTCTCGCCCCGTCCGGCCGGGCGGTCGGGTCGCAGTCACGGCTGCTCGCCGCCCTGCGGGCCGGCGCGCGCCAGCCCGCCACCATCGCCGCGCTCGCCATGAGCGTCATCGACCTGACCGCGTTCGGAGCCGTCGACGTGCTGGTGCCGCTGCGCCTGGGGCAGCGCGGCACCTCCGTCGAGGCGATCGCCTTCGCGTTCGCCCTTGGTGCCGTGCTCGGCGCTGCCATCGGACCGCCGATCGGCCGGCTGGTCGACCGGATCGGCCCAGCCCGGGTGGGGCTTGTCGTCGCCGTGCTGGTCATGATGAATCCGCTCATCCTCGCGTTCGACCCTCCCAACGACGTCCAGCTCGCGCTCCTGGTCATCGCCGGGCCGGTGTTCGCCGCCGTCGGCGCCTCGATGTTCCCGCTCTCGTCGCTCGGCGCCGACGCCGCCCGCGTCTCGCACGTCACGGTGATGGGCCTGATGGGTGTCGTCTGGGCTGCGGGGTTCGCAGTGGCGCCGCTCCTGATCGGCGCCACGGCGGAGGCGACATCGCCGAGCGCCGCCTTCGCGCTCTCCGCCCTGCTTTGCGTCCCCACCCTGGTCGTGCTCGTGCGCAGCGTCCGGCTGCTGCGGCTGAGCCCCGTCACGGCAGTGCCCGCGGGCGATTGACTAGCATCGCCGCATGGCATACGACGAGCGGCTCGCGGAGCGGCTGCGCGCGCTGGTGGGCGATGAGGACGGCCTGTCCGAGCAGCGCATGTTCGGCGGCCTCGCGTTCCTTGTCCACGGGAACATGGCGGTCGCGGCCAGCGGCCAGGGCGGCCTGCTGGTGCGGGTCGACCCCGATCTGTCCGACGAGATCGTCCGCAGCACCGGCGCCGAGCCGATGGAGATGCGCGGCCGCCAGATGGCGGGATGGCTGCGTGTCGACGCCGCCGACGTGGTCGACGACCAGGACCTGGCTGCCTGGGCCGGCCGCGGCGTCACCTACGCTCGCAGCCTGCCGCCCAAGCGCTGACCGGCAAGCGGCTCGGTGGCCTCGCCCCCCGCGAGGCCACCATTGGCCGCCCCCGCGATCGTTACCCCGCGTGCACTCCGCGCTTGCGCCAGCCGCGCTCCCCACGCAGCCAGATCTCCGTGCGCAGGTGCCCTCCGCGCAGATACGAGACGAGTGCCATGCCGTCCGTGACGGTGATGCACGGCTCGGTCCCGCCCAGATGCTCCAGCTCCTGCTCGAGCTCTGCAACAGGATCGAGTGCGATTGCCGTAGTCATGGTTCAGACCCCTTGCGTTCAACGGCCCCTGCCTCGCCGGCCGTACCCTCGTTATCGCCGATCCCCGTCGGAACTTCTACGCCACCCTGAACTATTTGCAAACTCGTTACAACATGGACGTGACGGCGTGAGCGACGATCCGCGGCCGGTCGTCGTGGACCGGCGGGTGACGCCGCGGGGCGAGCTGGTGCTGCGGCGGACCGGCGACGCGTTCGAGGTGATCAGCAACGGCACGTTCCTGATGGACACGCGGGACGGGCGCTCGGAGCGAGCGCTGGTCGCTGCGGCGCTCGAGGGCATGGCGGGTGCGCGCGTGCTCCTGGGCGGGCTCGGGGTCGGGTTCTCGCTGGACGAAGCGCTGCGGCAGGACGTGACCGAGGTCGTCGTGGTCGAGGTGGAGCCCGCCGTGCTCGACTGGGCGGCGGGGCCGCTCCGCGGCGCCGTGGAGCACGGGCTCGACGATCCGCGAGTGCAGCCGGTGGTCGGCGACATCCGGGAGGTGATGGCCAGGCTCGACGCCTCCTTCGATGCCGTCTGCCTGGACGTCGACAACGGCCCAGGCTGGCTCGTGCACGACGCCAACGCGTCGCTCTACGGCGCGGCTGGTCTCGAGGCCCTCGCCCGGTTGCTGCGGCCGGGCGGCCGCCTGTCGGTATGGTCGGCCCAGGACGACGCCGAGTTCGAGGCGCGGCTGCGCAGCATCTTCGCGGATGTCGCGGTGATCCGCATCCCCGTGCCGCGCGGGCCGGACGACGTGATCTACGTGGCGTCGGCCTAGCCGAAGCCCACGTTGCCGAAGGCCGGCAGCGGGCTGGACGGCAGGCCCGGCCGGGGGCCGCCCAGGTTGTACTCCGCAGGGGCAACGTCGTTCGGCGTATCCGGATAGAACACGCTGGCCAACGTCTGGATCTGCCGGCGGCCCCGGGCCAGCTCGAACTGGCCGCCCCCGTACATGCGGATGCCTCGCTCCTCACACGCCTCGATCGCCTCCAGCAGCCGCTCCAGCGTGCCGAAGCGCGACGGCTTGATGTTCATCCAGCGCGGCGACACCTCGAGCGCGTCGATGTCCGCGAGCGAGTGGATGGGAGCGTCGAAGCTGAGGCGGTCGAGCGCTCCCGAGAGCGCCTCACGGCACGGTGGATCGAGTGCCGCGTCCTCGATCACTGCGTCCGGGAAGCGCTCCGCCAGCATCCGATAGCGCTCGGGGTCGGGGTCGACATCGACCGGCGTGCCCCGGTAGTACGCCTTGAAGTCGAGCACGCGCACCCGTCCGGACGACGCCAGCCGGTCGATCAGCCGCTCCTCCCACGACGGCTCTGGATCGAGCTTGAACTCGAGCGACGGGTCGTGCTCGAGCCACTCCTCGATCTGCGCCCGGGTCGACAACACGAACCGGACCGGGCGCGGCTCCCTGCCGACCGCCTGCGCCAGCGACATCCCGGCCTGGCGCAGCGCCAGGTCGAGCGCGGCGCTCTCGAATGCCCAGCGGCGGTAGTCGTGCGAGGCCGCCATCGCCGGCGGCTCCGCGAACAGCTCCCGGCCCTCCAGCAGCTGCGATTGCTCAGAGATGGTGCGGCGGCCGCCGAGCGGCAGGTCGGCCGGGAACCAGTCGTGGTCCTCGGCGGTGTACGTCACGTCCTCGCCCGTGCCCTGGTGCCCGGCGCCCTCCATCACCACCGTGGTCGTCACGCGGGTGAATCCCGTCGCCACGTCGTGCCGGGACTGCTCCAGACGGTACCCCTCGACCTCGATCGGAAGCTCTGCCAGCCGGGCGTACAGCACGGCGGCAGCATACCGGTGGGTCAGGCGGCCCGGAGGCCGCGGCGGCGCACCAGCCAGGCCGTTGCCTCATGAGGCGGCAGCGGCTGCGCGAGCAGGTACCCCTGGGCCTCGTCGCAGCCGGCCTCGCGCAGCCGCTCCCAGACGGCCATGTCCTCGGCGCCCTCGGCGACGACGCGAAGGCCGAGGTTGTGCGCCAGGTCGACGACCGCCTGCACGATCGTCGCGTCGTGCTGGTTCTCGGTCATGCCCAGCACGAAGGAGCGGTCGATCTTGAGCGCGTGCACCGGCAGGCTCTTGAGGTACGCCAGGCTCGAGTAGCCGGTGCCGAAGTCGTCGATCGTGGTTGTCGTCCCCAGCTCGCCGAGGCGCGTCACGATCGAGCGGGCGCGTGCGGGATCCGCCATCAGGACGCTCTCGGTGATCTCCAGCTCCAGCAGGTCAGCGGGAACGTCGGAGCGCGCGAGCGCATCGGCAATCTCGTCCGGCAGGCGCAGGTCGATCAGGTCGCGGGTGGAGAGGTTGACCGACACCGGCACATCCAGATCCGCCTCGCGCCAGCGCGCCGCCTGCTCGAGCGCCGTGCCGAGCACCCACAGGGTCAGCTGGCGGATCAGACCGCTGCGCTCCGCGAGCGAGATGAAGTTGTCGGGCGGGATCATCCCCCGCTCCGGGTGGTTCCAGCGGACGAGCGCCTCGACACCGGCCACCTCGCCCGTCGCGAGCACGGCCTTCGGCTGGTAGTGGAGCGCCAGCTGCCCCTCCTCGATGGCGCGGCGGAGGTCGGAGGCGAGGGCGAGCTTCTGGCGGTGCGCCGTCTCGTGCTCGCTCGTGTGCAGCGCGAAGATGGTGTTGCCTCGCTTGGCGGCGTACATCGCGCTGTCGGCGCGCTGCAGCAGGCCGTCGTAGTCCGAGGCGTGCATCGGTGCGAGCGCGATGCCGAGCGAGACGTCCAGCTCGAGCGTCATCCCGGCGATCAGGAACGGACGTCTCAGGGTCTCGTGGATCCGCGACGCGAGCTGTTCGGCCTCGGCCGCCTCCGCGCCGCTGCGCAGCACGGCGAACTCATCCCCGCCGAGGCGCGCCACCAACGTGCCAGGCTCGCGCGCGAAGGAGCTGAGGCGGTCGCCCACCTGCCGCAGCAGCTGGTCGCCCGCGAAGTGCCCGAGCGTGTCGTTGACCTCCTTGAACTCGTTCAAATCCATCAGGATCAGCGCCAGCGGCCCGTTCAGCCGCATGATCCG
>DASSEV010000010.1:0-3574 GCA_035695105.1 Gaiellales bacterium | reverse complement strand
ACCTGCTTGCAGTGCGTCAGGTCGGCGCCCGGCGTCGGATCCAGGTCGATGCGCAGCTCGTCGGGGTGCTCGGTGTCGGCGCGCCGCGAGTGCCACGGGTGGAACTCGACGGTCGACATCTGCACCGCCCACACCACCGCGGCCAGCTCGGTCACGCACAGCTCGTCCGCGGTCCGCCCCGAGGGAAAGCGCACCTCGACGGTCTCCACCCAGTCGGGCGCGCCCTTCGGCAACCGTTTCTGGTAGATCTTCTCGCCGTCCACGCCGTCGGGATAGCGGTGCAGCATGCACGGCCGCTCTCGCAGCGCCCGCACGATCCCGTCGCCCACGGACAGGTAGTAATGGACGAGATCGAGCTTGGTCTCCCCGCGCGTGGAGAAGTACACGCGGTCGGGGTTGCTGATGCGCACCGTCCGGCCGCCGACCTCGATCTCCGTGCTCGGCACCGCCATGGCAGGGACG
Organism: Gaiellales bacterium; assembly: GCA_035695105.1. Taxonomy (GTDB): domain Bacteria; phylum Actinomycetota; class Thermoleophilia; order Gaiellales; family JAICJC01; genus JAICYJ01. The sequence continues at coordinate 3,112 of DASSEV010000010.1, read as the reverse complement.
CTAGCGCGGCGCCGTGACGAAGGCGGTCAGGCCGAGAGCGGCCGGGCCTCCGGCGCGTCGGCCAGCGGCGAGCGCAGCGAGCTCCGCTCCCCCGCCCATGCGCCCAGCACGTGCTCGGCGAACAGTCGGTCGGTCGCCACCGCCGCCCGCGCGCCGAACAGGACGTCGGCGGTCAGCTCGGGCTCGGCCGCCGCCAGCGATCCGCAGAGATCGTGGGCGGCGATCTGCTCGTGCACCGCGTCGGCCTCGATGTGTTCGTCGTAGAACAGCGTGGTGGCCGAATCGAAGCCGAGCCGCTGCAGCCCGTTGCTGTAGGCGCGGCTCGGCAGGCTCGAGCTCATCTCGATCGCCGCCAGGTGACCGGCGGTCGCGCCGCGCCAGCGACGATGCAGGCCGAAGAACGACATCGTGTTCGACAGCAGCAACGTCACCGCCGGTACGGCATCGACGTAGTGGCCGTACCCGTCGTCGAGGCCGAGGCCGCGCAGCAGCCGCCGGAACAGCTCCGAGTGCATCCGCGCCGGCTGCCCGCCGCCGTACTCGTCGGCCTCGATCTCCACCAGCGCAGCCTTCGCGGCTCCGGCGAGACGCGGGATCGCCCATGCGTGCGGGTCGGCCTCCTTGAGGTGGTAGATCGAGCGGTGCACGACGACCTCGCGGAACTGTTCGAGCGTCGCCTGCCGCTGCATGAACGACGACAGCGACGGGCCGTCGTCGGCGCGCATCACGGCGTCGAGCGCCGCGGGCACGTCGGCCGGCGCCACATCGGCATCACCGGGCGTCTCCGCAGCGAGCAGGGCCCGAAGCCCCGCCTCGAACCGCGCCTCCAGCTCCCGCCGGGCGGTCAGCAGCGCCGGGTCCCACTCCCAGTCGGCGCTCACGGCGTCGAAGCCGCGGTAGTGCAGCTCGTAGAGCACCCACAGCGACAGCTGCAGGTCGTCGTCCGTCAGCGGATCCGCCGGGGCGAACCCGTCGGTGGGCACGGTGACGGACCCGCCGGGTGCAGCGGCGAGCCGGTCGATCAGCGCGGCGCTGACCGGACCCCGCGGACGGGGCAGCTGCATCGAGATCCTCCGCGTTTTCGAAGCGATGTGCGACTACCAGGGTCGTACCCGGATCCGCCCGGGATTGACCGTGCCACCGGACGGGCAGGCTCCGCAGCGTGACCGCTCGCCCGCTGCGCGACCCCGCCGAGGCCGCCGACAACCCCGCCGCCACCATCACCGCGTACCCCGACGGCCCGTTCCTCATCCGCGGCGACTTCGAGCTCCGCGACGCCGACGGCACCGTCACCTCGACCGAACGGCGCACCGTCGCGCTGTGCCGCTGCGGGCGATCCAGCATCAAGCCGTTCTGTGACGGCACCCACAAGGCCGGCCCCGCCGGCCGCCGCGCCGCCTCCCGCCACGCACCGTCCCGCTGAGCGCCGGCGGCAAACCGGCCTACCCTGTGCCCATGGGCGCGTGGCTGGACGAGTCGGCGGACGACGACCTGCCCCCGTACCTGCGCGTCGGCCCGTACGTCCCCTACATCGACGGCGCGTGGGGCCGCACCGCGAACCCGAACACGGCCGACGGCGAGCTGCAGAATCTGGCCGCGTTCGGCAACGGCCTGGCCCGGCTGTCCGGGCCGCGCCGCACCGCCGCCAAGATCGTCGTCTGGCTGCTGCTGCTCGGCGTCGCGCTGACGATCGTGTACGGCGTACTCGGCATCATCAGCGTGTGGTGAGCTCGATTCGAGCGATGCGGACAGCTAAGAGAGCGCCTTAGAAACGCTGGGTACGGTCGGAGCATGAAGCGCACCGACGAGCTCCCGGCCCCGACCGTCACGAAATCAGACGAAGAGTGGCGCGCCGAGCTGAGCCCCGAGGAGTACGCGGTGCTGCGCCAGGCCGGCACGGAGCGGCCCTACACCGGCGAGTACACCGACAACCACCGAGTCGGCAGCTACCGCTGCCGCGCCTGCGGCGCCGAGCTGTTCCGCAGCGACCACAAGTTCGACTCCCACTGCGGCTGGCCGAGCTTCTTCACCCCCCTGGCCGGTGACCGGATCATCGAGCGCAGCGACCGCTCCCACGGCATGGTGCGCACCGAGGTGCTGTGCGCCGCGTGCCACAGCCACCTCGGCCACGTCTTCTCCGGCGAGGGGTACGGCACCCCCACCGACCTGCGCTACTGCATCAACTCGGTCTCGCTGACCTTCGACGAGCAGTAACAGCGGCCGTTCGCAACGACCGTGGTCTATCCCATCGGAGTTCTTGCCGCCCTCATGGTCGGGCTGGGCTACGTGCTGCAACAACGCGTGGCCGCCACCATGCCGCTGTCCGAGGTGCTGCACTGGCGGCTGCTCTACGACCTGATGCACCGGCCGCTCTGGTGGGGCGGCATCGGTGCGATGGTGGTCGGGCAGGTGCTCTCCGGCTACGCGTTCCAGCTGGCGAGCGTCGGGTTGGTCGAGCCGCTCACCTCGACGAGCCTGCTGTTCGCGCTCGTGTTCTCCAGCCTGCTGTCGCGCATCAAGATCAAGTGGACGGAGATCGCGGGCGCCGCGTTGCTGTCGGCCGCGCTCGGCATGTTCATCTTCGTCGGCAATCCGCACAGCACCTCGAACCGGCACGCGCCGAACCTGCCGATCGTCATCGCCATGCTCTGCGTGTTGGCGACCGTCGGCATCCTCATCCGCGTCGCCCGCCGCAAGACGCTCGTCATCGAGTCGGTGCTGCTGTCCTGCGGCGCCGGTGTGCTCTATGGGCTGCAGGACGCCTCGACCCGCGGCGCGCTCGTCAGCTTCGACCACGGCGGCATCGTCCACATGTTCCTCAACGCGTGGATCTACATGCTCCTCGCCGCCGCGGTCATCGGCATCCTGCTCGCCCAGAGCGCCTTCAAGGCCGCGCGGCTGGACTACTCGCTGCCGCCGATCACCGCGGTGGAGCCGGTGGTCGGCATCCTGCTGGGCGTCACGCTGCTCGGCGACAAGCTGACCGTGAGTCCGCTCGGCCTGTCACTCGAGTGCGTGTGCCTGGTCGCCATGCTCGCCGGCGTGCTGCTGATCGCACGCTCGGCGAACCTGGCGGCCGGCGGGGCGCCGGTCACCCCTGCGCACGCATCGC
>DASSEV010000009.1:0-3312 GCA_035695105.1 Gaiellales bacterium | reverse complement strand
GTGCAGGCGTCAGAGGCCTCGCGTGCGATGGCTGCGGCAATGTCGACGGCCTCATCACTTGGCCTGGCAGCCGGCGACGCGATCGTTCTTCATGACTCGAACAAGCTCACCTTGCGTCTGCTGCCTTGTGACGTGCTTGCCCGGGTGGCCCCTGTCGCGCATCAGGTCGCGCAGTTCGAAATCGAGCTTGCTCAGCGGCTCGCCGAATCCGGGAGCCCGGTGGCTGCTCTTGAGCCTCGGGTGGATCCGCGCGTCTACGAGCGTGATGGCTTCGCCGTCACGTTGTGGACCTACTACGTGCCTGCGGCACCTGCTCCAGAGGTCTCGCCGGCCGATTACGCCGGTGGGCTCAAACGGCTGCATGCCGGCCTGCGCAAGCTCGATATCCCTGCGCCGCACTTCACGGACCGGGTCGAGCAGGCTCAGCAGCTTGTCGCGAGCCGCGACCGCACTCCGGCGCTCGCCGACACGGACCGGCGGCTACTCGGTGACACGCTGCGAAGCCTGAGGCGAGTGATCGGCGGCCGCGACGCCGCTGAGCAGCTGCTGCACGGCGAGCCGCACCCGGGCAACGTGCTCACCACGAAGAACGGGCTGCTGTTCATCGACTTCGAGACATGCTGCCGCGGGCCGGTCGAATTCGACCTCGCCCATGCGCCCGAAGAAGTCAGCGGGCACTATCCGGGCGTCAACCAGGACCTGCTGCGCGAGTGCACGATCCTCGTCCTGGCGATGATCACGACGTGGCGCTGGGACCGGGACGACCATCTCCCGGATGGGCGCCAGCTAGGCGCGGAGTGGCTCAGCCAGATCCGGGCGGCGCTCGGTCGCAAGAGCCTGGAAGGGTAGAGTTCCCAGCTGGGGTGGGCCGCGCACCGGAACAGCTGATATGAGCGCGACGCAGGACGCATGCATCTGACGACCCTCAAGTACCTATTCGGCGGTCTACCAGTTCCGCCACGCCAGGCTGCAAGATCGCCTGGCCGGACAGGACCGGCCACCGGAGTGGTCATCGAACGCCGTATGTGCTCATGCTGTCGTGGTGAGCGTTCTCACCCCGGCCAGCATACTGATCGCCGCACGGCGGCTCGCGGGAGCGCGACCCCACGTGGTGGCGGTCGCCGGCATCGTGCATCAGGAGGAGCTGTGGCAGCTGTGCCGCGATGAGCTCACCGGAGCCGACGTCCGCGTCGACGGCTGGGACATCCGCGGCCGCTGGTTCGGCGTCGTCGTCGGGGCCACGCCGCGGCTTGGGGAACTGCGGCGCGGCGAGACGATCCCCTGGCGCGTGATCGCCGCCCAGGTCGCACCGCGCGGACACCGCGGCTCGCGCTCCCGAGACGGAACCAGGCCTTAACCGGCGGTGGCGGTCGCGCGCGGTCAGGCTTCGGCCAGCGGCCAGCCGAACGAGGTCAGGTCCAGCCGAACGAGGTCAGGTCCAGCGGTGCGGCCACCGACCCGCATTTGCCGCAGGTCCGCGCCGCTTCGTCTCCGGAGAACCGGGCGCACGCCGCCATGTAGTACTCGATCGCCGGGGTGTCGTTGTCGTGTTCCCATTCGTACCGCCGCAGTTCGCTGTCGCACTCGCCGCAGTACCAGGAGGCGCCCTGGAGCCCGGCCTCCAGCGGCTGGAACCGGAGCGTGACGCCCTCGGCGATCGGCACGATCCGGTGCGGGGTGCCGGCCGGGATGTAGACATGGTCGCCGACGTCCATCCGGAACCGGTTGACCGAGCTGTCGCGCAGGTGGACCTGCGCCGCCCCGGAGAGCTGGCTGAGCACGTTGTCCTTCGAGCAGATCAGGTGGAACGGCTGCGGCTGCCGGTTGCGGGACAGGTAGAGCTGCGGGTCCGTGTCCTCAGGAAGCACGGCGGCATCCTCGTACTCGCCCAGCTCGGTCTTGAAGGCGTGCAGCATCCGGCGCCGGCTCATGATCCGGCCTCCAGCAGGCTGTGGTAGGCCGCGCTGGCCGCCCGGGTCTGGTACACCTGACGTTCCCATCCCCACTGCCCGGCCGGGAACACGTCGTTGACGTGCCCGCACTCGGCGCAGGTCCGGCCCTCCTCGCTGTTGCGCATCTCGACGAACCTGATCGAGCCGTAGATGGTGGCGAACTGCCGGATCGGGTCGTCGTCCCCGCCGAGGTGCTCCGTGTCGTACCCCGGCAGCCCGTGCGGCGTCGCGTCGTAAGAATGCCGTACCAGCTCGGCCTTGCATTTCTTGCAGCGCGCGAGCACCGCTTCCTGCTGGTCGCCCGACGTCGACTGGTGCTGGGTGATCGTCATGACGGCGAACGCCTCGGGGTCCTTCTCGTCCCGCAGGAACGAGTTCACCCCGTGCAGTTGCTGCGTGACGAATATCTGCCCGGAAGCCAGCATCGCCTTGCTCGACCCGTAGGTGACGACGACCTCGTTGACCGTGTTCCAGTGGAAGAAATGGCCGTACTCCATGTCCGGGCCGCCGACGAGCACCGCGCCGCAGGGCACGATCGCTCCGGCCGAGTCGTACGGGAACAGCGGCATGAGCTGAGACGCCGCCTTGGCCATCCGCTCATAGATGTTGACCTTGAGCGGCTCGCGGTCCGGGTCGGGCGGCGGGATCCGCCGCGTGTCCTCCAGGTTCACGACTCACCTCGCTATGTAGCGCCATACGGAACACTGGCCCCCATTGTGATACCGATGGCAGGCGCGCGGCAAGACTCTCCTGACGGTCGCATGGTGGCGGCCGAGGCAGAAGGCGGCGTCAGCTGACGCGGTCGCCGAGGTCGCGGGCCACCCGCATCACCGCGGCGGCGCTGGTCTTCACCCATGCGTCGTCGGCGCGGGACAGGGGAGCGGTGGTCACCAGCGCGCACCGGACGTGGCCGCGCTTGTCGCGGACCGCGGCGGCGACCGCGGCGACGTCGGACTCGCTTTCCCCGTGATTGACCGCGTAGCCGAGACGGCGGACCTCGGCGATCTCCTCGAGGAGCTCGCCGAGGCTGGTCAGGGCGCGCGGAGTGGGCGCCTCCAGCGCGCCGGACGGGTACAGGGCGGCGATCTCCTCGTCGGTGCGCTCGGCCAGCAGGACCTTGCCCGTGGCCGTCGAGTGCGCGGGCAGGATCCGCCCCACCCGGCTGCCGGTGCGCACGATCTGGTCGCTCTCCACGCCGTCGAGGAACAGGACGCTGGTGTCGCCGCGCATGACGCCCAGGTGCGCGGTCTCGCCGGTCAGGTCGCGCAGGCTCACCAGGGCCGTATGCGAGATCGCGCGGATCTCGATCTTCGACACGACCGACAGGCCGATGTCGACCAGCGCCGGGCCGGGCTTGTAC
>DASSEV010000008.1:0-24281 GCA_035695105.1 Gaiellales bacterium | reverse complement strand
TTGCGGCGTATCCCCCGTTCCGGGCTGGATTCCGGCCGCCCCCCGTGACACAGTGAGTCTGCGCCCGTCCCGCGCCACCCCCGAAACCCGTGCACCCCCAGCACATCTCAGCATTCACGCGGCTGCGCGGCCTGCTCGAGGTGACCCGGCTCGTCCGTACAGGCGACGAGCTCGACCACCTTCTCGCCGCCGTCGCCCGCACCACCGCCGAATCGCTCGGGTTCGGCACCGTGGTGCTGAACATCTATCGCCCGGCCTGGGACGACTTCTGCACCACGACGGTGCACGGCTCCGACGAGGCACGCGAGCTGCTGCTCGGCGACGCGCGCGGCTGGGACGTGTGGGGCCGGGTGCTCTCCGACCGCTTCCTCTACCGCGGTGCGTACCTGGTGCCGCACGGCACCTTCGACTGGGAGGAGCTCGCGCCGCGCTCCTACGTCCCCGAGCTGCCGCGCACGTCCGTGCCCGGCGCCTGGCACCCCGAGGACTCGCTGATGGTGCCGATGCGCCACACCGACGGCCACCTGCTCGGGATCATGTCCGTCGACGAGCCCGTCTCCGGACGGCGGCCGGCCGACGACGAGATCGACGTGCTGGTCGCGCTGGCCGCCCATGCGGCGCTCGCCATCCAGAGCGCCCAGGAGATGGCGGAGTCGGCGAGGCACCGGAGCGCCCTCGAGCAGCTCCTGCAGGTCTCGTCGCAGCTGACCGAGACCGTCACGGTGGGCGCAGTTCTGCAGGCGGTGTGCGACGGCATCCACGCCGCGCTCGGATTCGAGACGGTCTGCATCGACCTGCCCAACGCCGACAACGGCCGGCTCGAGCCCGCCGCGGCCTATGGATGGGAGCTGGACGACCCGGCCGTCAACAGCAGCTACTCGATGGATCAGGTGCAGCAGCTGCTCTCGCCGGAGCACGAGACCCAGGGGTGCTATCTGATCCCGGACGAGCGTGCCGTCGCGGTGGTCGGTGACGAGGCGGGCCCGTACCGGTCGCGCCTGAACGGCATGGGGCCGCACGCCTGGAGCGACCACTGGCTGATCGTGCCGCTGTACGGGCGCGGCGGCGACGTGATCGGGCTGATCTGGGTGGACGATCCGGTCGACCGGCTGCTCCCCTCCGCCGCACGCCTGCAGGCTCTGCGGGTGTTCGCCAACCAGGCAACGACCGCGCTGGACACGGCGGCGCAGTTCGAGGAGATGCAGTTCCTGGCCGACCACGACCCGCTCACCCGGCTGCTGAACCGGCGCAGCTTCGTCCGCCATCTCGCGCTGGAGACATCACGCGCGGCGCGGTACGACCGCCCCTTCACGCTGCTGGTCGGCGACCTGAACGGGTTCAAGAAGCTGAACGACCGGCTCGGCCACCAGACCGGCGACCAGGCGCTCGAGCTGCTCGGCCAGGTGCTGCTGGACGGACGGCGTGAGGTGGACGGCGTCTACCGGATCGGCGGGGACGAGTTCGCGCTGCTGCTTCCCGAGGTGGGCGAGGAGGAGGGCCACGCCGTCATCGAACGGATCGCCAGCTCGCTTCGCTCGGGCCGGCACGAGATCCTGGACTCGCTGACCATCAGCTTCGGGCTGGCCGTCTGCCCGCGCGACGGCACCGACCCCGAGTCGCTGTTCCGAGCGGCCGACGAGTCGATGTACGGGGCCAAGCGCCAGCCCGGCGGCCGCCTGCCATACGCCAGCTGACGCGCCGCCCCGGCTCGTGCGCCTAGGATCCGGAGGCTTTGCCGCAAGCGTCCAAGGAGTGGCCTTGAACCTCGATCTGACCGACGAGCAGCTCGCGATCCAGGAGACGGTGCGCGAGTTCGTCGACCGCCGCATCATGCCTGTCGCGCAGGAGAACGACATCAACCATCACCTCGACATGGGCATCATCGAGGGGATGGCCGAGCTGGGGCTGCTCGGCCCCGTGATCCCGCAGGAATGGGGCGGGTCCGGCCTCGACTTCGTGTCCGAGGCGCTGATCTGCGAGGAGATCGAGCGCGGGGAGTCGGCCTTCCGCACCTTGATTTCCGTGCACGTCGGGCTGAACAGCCTGTCGCTGCTCAAGTTCGGGGACGACTGGCAGAAGCAGACCTACCTGACGCCGATGGCCAAGGGCGAGAAGCTCGGCTGCTTCGGGCTCACAGAGCCGGCCGCGGGGTCAGACGTGGCGGCCATGCAGACGACGGCGATCAAGCAGGCCGACGGCACGTACCTGCTGAACGGGCAGAAGAGCTGGATCTCCTACGCGACCGAGGCGGCGTACTGCCTCGTGTTCGCGAAGACCGACCCCGCAGCCGCGCACCGCGGCATCTCGGCGTTCATCATCGAGCTGGACTGGAACGGCGTGGAGGCGCGTCAGATCGCGAACAAGCTGGGCGTCTGGGCAGGGTCGACCGGCGAGCTGTTCTTCAGCGACGTGCAGGTGCCTGAGGAGAACCTGGTCGGTGCAGAGGGCGAGGGCTTCAAGATCGCCATGCACTCGCTCGACCAGGGCCGGTTCACCGTCGCCGCGGGCGCGGTCGGCGTCGTCCGGGCGTGCCTGGAGGCGTCGACGAAGTACGCGAACGAGCGCAAGACCTTCGGCCAGGAGATCGGGCACTACCAGTTCGTGCAGGACATGATCGCCGACATGGTGCTCGGCTACGAGACGAGCAGGCTGCTGGTGCTCCAGGCCGCCCACCTGAAGAACAAGGGCGTGCGCAACACACGCGAGACCTCGCTCGCCAAGTGGCACGCCACGGAGAGCGCCTTCAAGGCCGCCCATCTGGCAATCCAGGTGCACGGCGCCTACGGGTACTCGGCCGAGTACCCGGTCGAGCGCTACTTCCGCAACGCCCGCGCCCCGATCATCTACGAGGGCACGACCCAGATCCACAAGATGATGCAGGCCGAGCATGCACTCGGATATCGGAAGCTGAATGGCTGAGGCGGCGGGCCGCCTCGTCGAGCTCGAGGACGGCGTCTCGATCAACATCGTGGAGGTGGGCAGCGGCCATCCGCTGATCCTGTTGCACGGCGGCCCTGGGCTGGATCACCACGAGCTGCACCCGTGGCTGGATCCGCTGGCCGGGGCAGGCTTCCGGCTGATCTACGTCGACATGCGCGGGCAGGGCGCGTCCGAACGAGTCGATCCGGCCACGCTCACCCTGCAGGTCTTCGCCCAGGACGTCGACCGGCTCGCGCGGGCGCTCGACCTCGGCGAGTTCTCGCTCTACGGCCACTCGTTCGGCGCGATCGTCTCGCTCGCGCACGCTCTCGAGCGGGGCACGGCCTCGCACTACGTGATCTCGAGCGGCGCGGCCTCGAGCGAGGGGCTGATGTCCGACGTCGAGCACGAGATCGAGCGGTTCGAGCCGGCGGCGATGCGCGAGCAGATCAAGCGCTCCTGGGACGCCGAGCCCACCGTCTCGACCGTCACCGAAGCGCGCGAGGTGATGGAGTCGCAGTGGCCGTTCCACTTCTGGGAGATGGGCGACGCCTACCGCGCCTTCACCGAGAAGGACGAGACGGTCTACTCGCCGGAGGTGCTCGCCCACTTCGCGGCGCAGGGTTACGGCGGCTTCGAGTGGGTCGACCACCTGCGCTGGATCTCGAAGCCGATGCTGGTCATGACCGGGCGCTACGACCGCACGTGCACGGTCGCCCGCTCCGAGGAGATCCATGCCGAGGTGGCGGGATCACAGCTGGTGATCATCGAGAAGGCGGCGCACATGACGCACATCGAGCAGCCGAAGGCCGTCATGGACGCGATCCGCACGTGGTTCACGGAGCAGGGCGTGATCGGGCAGGAGCCCGAGGCGGCCGCGACCTAGATAGGTATCAGAGCTCGAGCAGCCGCACCTGGTGCGGTGAGACGCCGTCCGGCGACAGCTCATCCCGATAGGCCCGGGCGGCTGCCCGGATCGCCGCGCGGCGCGGCAGCTGCGTGATGGTCACCCACTCCGAGCCGGGATACCGCACCTGGACGACGTAGACGGCGGCCGGGGCCGCGACCACGTCAGGTTCTGTTGCGGTGGGAGCGTTGAGACCGGAAGGTTGCATCGCAGATGCTGACACTTTTCGTCACGATCTACGACCCTCCTTCATACGACGCGAAAACGGTAGGGGCGACGGCGTAGGCATCGGGCCGGCGGTGCTCGAGCGCCGGCAGCGTTCTGCGAGTCGCGCGCTGCTCCGCCAGGTCGAGCTCGGCCACGATCACGCCGTCGCCGGTCGGGCCGGCCTGAGCGATCACCGTGCCCCACGGGTCGATGATCATGCTGTGGCCGAAGCGAGGCATCCCGTAATCCCCCGGGTCGCTGTGCTGGTTCGCGGCCAGCACGAACGCCTGGTTCTCGATCGCCCGCGCGCGCAGCAGCGGCTCCCAGTGCGCCATCCCGGTGAGCAGGGTGAACGCCGCCGGGACGGTGAGGACGAGCGCGCCGGCACGCTCGAGCGCCCGGTACATCTCGGGGAAGCGCAGGTCGTAGCAGACAGACAGCCCGACCGGAAGGCCCGACATGTCGGCCACGGTCAGGCCGGCGCCGGGGGCGGTGCCGTCCGACTCGCGGTAGCTGATTCCGCCCACGTCGACGTCGAAGAGATGGATCTTGGTGTACGCGGCGACGCGCTCGCCGGACGGCGAGAACGCGATCGACACGTTCCCCACCCGCTCCCCGTCGGCGATCGCGATCGACCCGCAGATGAGGTCGAGCTCGTGGCTGCGAGCCCAGCCCGACAGCGCGTCGATCGTCTCGCCGCCGTCCTCGAGCGACTCCGCGTGGGCCAGCAGCTCGCGGCCGTCGGCGATCGCGTTCCACTTCTCCGGCAGGAGCACGAGCCGTGCGCCGCGTTCGGCGGCCTCGGCCACGAGGCCGGACATGCGCTCGATGTTCTCGGACTTGTCCCGGGATGCCCGGAACTGGACGCAGGCTGCGGTGATGCGATCCATCAGGGGGAACGTAGCGGCTCGGGACTTCGATCGTCATCTCCGAGCATGCGCAGGAAGGTGACGCTGAAGACGACGAACAGGAGGATGCTCTGCTCGACCGCCATCAGGATGCCGCCCAGCTGCTGATCCTCGAGCGGGGAGAGCCCCCAGAGATGCGGGGTCGTGTCGTAGTAGGAGTACACGGTCGACGGCGCGAGCGCGATCAGCGTGGCCACCGGAGCGGCGAGGAAGAAGGCGCCTCCGAGGTAGGCGAGCTTCGAGCCGGCGGTCATGCGGCCGGCGATCAGCACCGGCCACCAGAAGAGCACGCCGGCCGAGACGAACAGCAGGTGCTCGATCCCGAGCGGCCAGCGATGATCGAGCGCGAAGCCGTAGACCGCGGGGATGTGCACGACGTACCAGACCGCGAGCCAGTAGACCAGGGCGACGGGCGGCGCGGTCGCCGCGCGCACCCAGCGGCGGCGCTCCGCGACCGCAGCCATGGCGGGAGTGATGCCGAGGACGAGCAGCGGCGGCGCCCAGTCGGCGAGGATGACGTTCTGGAGCAGGTGGAACGACAGCATGGCGTCGAGCGCAATGTGCTCGATCGGGGAGAGCAGCGCGACGGCGATCAGCAGCAGCCCGGCGGCGAAGCAGCAGCGCCGCCAGAGGGGGACGGCGAGGCGGCGGGCGACCCAGGCGTACCAGACTGCGAACAGTAGGAGGGCGAGCGCCCACTCGATGTCGGCGACGCCACGCCAGGGGTCGAATGCCAGCAGATCCACCTCATCCGCCCTGGCTGAGCGGGGCCATCGTCAGCCCGAAGCCCTGCAGCTGTTCCCAGTAGAGCTCGGCCTGCTCGAGCACCCCCCGCCAGACGATCGCACGGCCGGTGGAGTGGATCTTGTTCGCAAGCGCCATCCCGCCCTCGAAGCTCACACCCGGGATGGTGTGCGCGAGCGCGAAGGCGACGCCGTCGAACGTGTTGTGGTTGTCGTTGAGGACGATCACCAGCCAGGGGCGGTCGCTGCCCGACCGGGGGTCGGCGGCTCGCGGGCGCTGCTTGCGGACGGGCGGCGCAACCGTGCTCATGCGGTCGATTGTACGGCTGGTACTCTTTCACCATGGTGGATCGACACGACAGCACCCACACCGGTGGCCCCGTCGTGATGGTCCCGCGCATCCCGGCGTAGGCGTTCCCGGCCGACCGGCCCCGGAACGCCGTGACGACGACCGACCGTCCGTCAACGCCGACACGAGGTGCGAGATGACCCGCCTTCCCGATATCGAGACCGAGTTCCCCGCCTGGTATGCCGAGGTGGTGCGCGCCGCCGAGCTGGCGGAGCACTCCGCGGTGCGCGGATCGATGGTGATCAGGCCCCAGGGCTACGCGATCTGGGAGCTGCTCCAGCGCGCGCTGGACGACCGCATCAAGGCCACCGGCCACGAGAACCTCTACTTCCCCCTGCTGGTGCCGCGATCCGTGATGGCGCGCGAGACGGACCTGATCGAGGGCTTCGCGCCGGAGGTCGCGCTGGTCACCGAGGCGGGCGGCTCCGTGCTGGAAGAGCCGCTGGTCGTGCGGCCCACCTCGGAGGCGACGATCTGGAACACCTACGCCGGATGGATCCAGTCCTACCGCGACCTGCCCCTGCTCTACAACCAGTGGGCGAACGTCGTGCGGTGGGAGATGCGGCCGCGGCTGTTCCTGCGCACCACCGAGTTCCTCTGGCAGGAGGGGCACACGGCGCACGAGACCGAGGGCGAGGCGATCGCGGAGTGCCTGCGGATCCTCGAGCACGTCTATGCCGATGTGCAGGAGTCGGTGCTGGCCATGCCTGTGCTGCGCGGCCGGAAGAGCCCCAGGGAGCGGTTCGCGGCGGCCCGCGAGACGTACACGACCGAGGCGATGATGCGCGACCGAAAGGCGCTGCAGGCGGGGACCTCGCACTACCTGGGCGACGAGTTCGCACGCGCCTACGGCGTGTCCTACACCGGGCGGGACGGGCAGGAGCACCATCCGTTCGCGGCTTCGTGGGGCGCGAGCTCGCGGCTCGTGGGCGGCGTGATCATGACGCACGGGGACCCAAGCGGCCTGCGCCTGCCTCCCAACGTGGCGCCGCAGCAGGTCGTGATCGTGCCGATCGCCCGCGAGGGCGGCGCACCGGTGCTCGAGGCGGCGGACGGCCTTGCCGCCGACCTGCGCGACCGCGGGGTGCGGGTGAAGCTCGACGACCGCGATCACGTCAGGCCGGGCGCGAAGTTCTTCGAGTGGGAGCTGAAGGGCGTCCCCCTGCGGCTGGAGCTCGGCGAACGCGACCTGGCCGCGGGGTCGGTCACGGTCGTCCGCCGCGACACCGGCGGGCGGGAGCAGATTCCTCTCAGGGCAGCTGGCGAGCATGCCTGCCGGCTGCTGGAGGAGATCCAGCGCGGCCTGCTGGCCGAGGCGCGGGCCTTCCGGGACGGCCACACGCAGCGGTTCGAGCACCGCGATGGGATGCTCGAGTTCCTCCGCGCAGGCGAGGGGTTCGCGGTGGCCCCGTGGTGCGGGTCGGAGGAGTGCGAGGCGGAGGTGAAGGCCGAGACCTCGGCGACGATCCGCTGCCTGACGCTGGAGCAGGAGGATCCCGGCGCGCCGTGCGTGGTGTGCGGCAGAGCAGGAGCGGAGATGGCGACCTGGGCGCAGGCGTACTAGCCGCACCCACGAGACATCGTCACAGCTCCCGTGACGCCGCGCGCCAATTATTGGAGACCAAGTCGTACCAGTCGGGCGTGAGCGAATCGTTGCCGGATCGGCACGGTTGGCGCGCGGCTGTCAGCCGGGCGGCCCGTGCCCGCCGCCGCCCGGCGTGCGGATCTCGAGCACGTCGCCCGCCCGCAACTCGCGGCTCAGCTTCCCCGGAACCCGCCTGCCGTTCAGCCGGTTCTCGCCGGGCGCGCCGTCTTCGCCCCCGTCCGCGCCGCGGGGCGCGTGGCGGCGCCGCTCCGACAGCACCGACAGCCGGCAGTCCTCGAGCACCCGCAGCGCGCGGATCACGCCGTCACCACCCCGGTGCCGGCCGGAGCCGCCGCTGCCGTGCCGGATCGCGTACCGCTCGACCAGCAGCGGGTACTCCCGCTCGAGCACCTCGATCGGCGTGTTCAGCGTGTTCGACATCGCCACGTGCACGGCGTCCGGCCCATCGCCTTCCGGGCACCCACCCTGGCCGCCGCCGATCGTCTCGTAGTAGGTGAACCCGCCGTTGCCCAGCACGACGTTGTTCATCGTCCCCTGACCCATCGCGGGGACCGGCACCGCCCGGCCCAGGGCGGACATCACCACATCGACGATCCTGCTCGACGTCTCGGTGTTCCCCGCCACCACCGCCGCCGGAAAGCGGGCATTGACCAGGCAACCCTCCGGCGCGCGCACCTCGACGGGGACGAACGCCCCTCCCGACGCCTCCAGATCCGGGGCGCATACCACCCGCACCACGTAGTACACGGCCGACCGCGTCACGGCCAACGGGCAGTTCAGATTGCCGGGCCGCTGCGCCGCCGTGCCGTCGAAGTCGACCGAGATCCGGTCTCCCCGCACCCGCACCGTCGCGCGGATCTCCGCGTCCCCGCCGTCAGCCTCCTCGACCACGTCGGCCGCCGCGTAGCGGCCATCGGGCAGCCGCCGGATCGCGGCCCGCATCCGGCGTTCCGCGTAGTCGTGCAGCTCCGCCATGCCCAGCAACAGCGCCCGCCGGCCGTGCCGCCCGGCGAGCTCAGCAAGGCGTTCGGCGCCGATCGCATGGCACGCCAGCTGCGCGTGCAGGTCGGCCGACCGCTGCCGCGGGTTTCGCATGTTCGCGAGCAGCAGCCGCATCACCTCCGCGGTCAGGGGCACAGGCGGAATCACCACGCCCTCCTGGTACAGCTCCGTGGAGCCGGCCGGCAGGCTGCCCGGCCACATCCCGCCCACGTCTGCGTGATGCGCGCGCGACACCAGCAGACCGAGGCCGCCCACGACGGACACCAGCGTGATGTCCGGGAGGTGCGTGCCGCCCGTGAAGGGGTCGTTGACCACATAGACATCGCCCGCCCGCGGCTTCTCGGCAAGCACCGCCGCGACGGCATCGGGCATCGCACCGAGGTGCACGGGGATGTGCTCCGCCTGCGCGATCATCCGGCCCGCCGGGTCGAACAGCGCGGTCGAGCAGTCGCGACGTTCCTTGATGTTCGCCGACTGCGCCGAGCGGATCAGCGCCGCCCCCATCTCCTCGGCCACACCCCGAAGCGCGGACGCGAGCACCTGCAGCGTGGCCGGATCGCTCACCGCTCCACCCGCCATCCGCCGTCGCCGGTTCGCGTCGCCGCCCAGCCCTCCGCCACCCACAGGGTGGCGCCGTCCAGCGGCACCGATGCGGGCCCGCGAACCCGCCGAGACCTGCCTGACCGCCGCAGCCGCAGCGCCGCGGAGGGATGCACCGCGGCGCCGCGCAGGTTCACCACCTCGATCGGCGCGGACGGATCCGCGTGGCCGTAGCGCTCGGCGTGGCGTGCGTGGAAGCGCTCCGCCAGCGTGCGGACCGGCTCCAGGTCGACCTCGAGCTCGAACCCCTGCCCGGCGTAGCGAAGGTCGGCGGTCGCGTGCCGTCGCGCACCGCGTCCCGCCGCGGGCCTCGGGGTGAGCTCGCGCAGATCGCCGGCGGACAGGCCGCCCAGGGGCCGCATGACCGAGCGCACCCCATCGCGGCGCCGCTCCCCCGCCGCGATTCCCATGGCCGAGAAGACGCCGCTCGCCGCAGGCACGAGCACCCGCCGCATCCCCAGCGCATCGGCCACCTCGCAGGCGTGCAGCGGGCCGGCCCCGCCGAACGCGACGAGATCGACGCCGCGCGGATCGTGCCCGCGCTCGACCGACACGACGCGGATCGCGCGCACCATCTCCTGGTTGGCGACGGCGACGATCCCGGCGGCGGCGGCCTCCAGGCTCGAGAACCCGCCCGCCACGGACGACACCGCCGCTCGCGCCGCCGCCACGTCGAGCTGCACCCGCCCGGCCAGGGCGACCGCCGGGTCGAGCCTCCCGAGCACGAGGTTTGCATCCGTCACGGTCGGCCGGCCGCCCCCGCGTCCGTAGCAGGCCGGCCCGGGGTCGGCGCCGGCGCTCTCCGGCCCGACCCGCAGCGCGCCGCCGTCGTCGAGCCAGGCGATGCTGCCGCCTCCAGCTCCGACGGTATGGATGTCGACCATGGGCAGGCGCACCGGCAGCCCGCCGACCTGGCGCTCCATCGATCGGCCCGCGCGGCCCCCACGGATCAGCGCCACGTCGCAGCTGGTGCCTCCCATGTCGAACGCGACGCCGTCCCGCACCGCCGCGCCCACGACGGCGGCCACCCCACCGGCCGGTCCGGAGAGGAGCAACCGGGCCGGATGCGCGGCGGCGTCCGTGAGATCGGTCAGGCCCCCACTCGACTGCATCACCAGCGGCTCGGGAAGGCCGCGTGACCGCGACCGGCGGCCGAGAGCACGGATATAGGCGCCCGTGAGCGGCCCGAGATACGCGTCGATCGTGGTGGTCGCGGCACGTTCGTACTCGCGATGCTCGGCCGCCAGCTCATGGGAGCCGACGACGAAGGCCCGCGGAAGCTCCCGCCGCAGCCTCCGCACGACCTCGCGCTCGTGTGCCGGATCCGCATAGCTGTGCAAGAGGCAGACCGACACCGCCTTGACGCCTGCGCGCCGCAGCCGAGCAGCCGCTCGACTGACAGACTCGGGGCCGAGCGGCCGCAGCACCCCCTCGGGGGCGATCCGTTCGTCGACCTCCGCCGTGATGACGGGCAGCGGCGCCGGATGCTGCGCGCACGGGCGGTACAGGCTGGCGCGCGTCTGGCGGCGAAGCGCGAGCAGATCGCCGAAGCCCGCCGTGGTCACGAAGCCGGTCGGCGCGCCCCGGCGCTCGAGCAGGGCATTGGTCGCGACCGTCGTGCCGTGGCCGACGTGTCCCACGTCGCGGACGCGCAGCCCGGCACGATCGAGCGCCAGGCCGATCGCCTCGACGACCCCGAGCGACTGGTCGTCGGCCGTGGTCGGCACCTTCGCGGCCGTCAGCCGCCCGTCATGGACGAGGGCGACATCCGTGAACGTCCCGCCCACGTCGACACCGATCAGCGCTCGCATCGCGCAAGGATACGGCGGTATCCTGCGTGCCATGGACGCGAGCATTCCGCGGCATCACTCCACCGAGCCAACCGCCGGCGAGCGCGGCCGCGCGCTGGGCGAGGCGCAGGCGGACCGGATCGCGGCGAACGCCGAGATCTACCTCCGGCTGTTCGACGCCGGTGCCGCTCTCGACCGTGACGCCGTGGAGCAGCTGGGCACGGAGGCGTTCGACCGCATCGGCTCCTTCTCGCCCGACCTCGCGGAGGAGATGGACGGCATCGCCGAAGGCAGCGGCGTCGACCGTGCGCTGATCGGAGCGCTCAACGCACGCACGGAGATCCTCGCGGCCGGCCGGGGTGAGTGCTCGACCATCGCCGTGATGGGCAACGCCACCACCGACGGCGAGCCGTTCGGAATCCAGACCTGGGACTGGCACGACGAGCTGTCCGACGGCTGGATGCACTGGACGATCGACCATCCCGACGGCCACCGCGTCGAGACGATGACGGAGGCCGGCATCGTGGGCAAGGTCGGCGTCTCCAGCGCGGGGATCTCCATCCTCCTCAACATCCTCGGCCATCGGGACGACGGCCCTCCGATCGGCGTGCCCGTCCATGTGCTCACCCGCCACGTCCTCGACCGCGCCGCGACCGCCGTCGATGCCCTGACGATGCTCAGCACCGCACCCATGTCGGCATCGAGCGCCGCGACGCTGATCGCCGACGATGAGGACGGCGGCGCCATCTGCACCGTCGAGCTGTCGCCGGCCGGCCCGGGCTTCGTCACCCCGGACGACCGTGGCGTCCTCGTCCATACGAACCACTTCCTTGCCGAGCCCGGCCGCCTGGCCGACACGATGGTTCGGACGGGCCCGGACTCGGTGCTGCGGCTCGACCACGCCCGCAGGGCGATGGCTCGCCAGCGGGAAGGCGCGATCGACACGGAGTCCGTGCTCACCGCACTGCGCAGCCATCGGGGCGGCTCCGGAGCGATCTGCTGCCACCCCGCCGCGTCGGCGGAGTTCGGCAACCGCTGGCGGACGCTCGCGACCGTCATCGTCGAGCCGGCCTCGCGCCGCATGACGCTGCGCCGCAACGGCCCCTGCGGGCACGAGCGGCTCCAGCAGGTGGCGGCCGGCGCGGCCGCGCGCTGAGCCTCAGCCTCGCTGAACCGGCACGGGGCCGATCGCGGCTTCCACCACGGCGGCGGCTGCGAGGCAGTCCTCCTCGCGCCAGGGGCGGGCGGCGATCTGCAGTCCGACCGGCATCCCCTCGGGATCGCGGCCGCAGGGCACCGAGATGGCCGGCCAGCCCAGCGCGTTGAAGGGGCCGGTCAGACCGCACATCACCGTCGTCACGTTCACGTCGGGCGCGCCCGCGAACGGGACGTGGAGCGTGCCGATGCGCGGCGGCGTCATCGGCTCGGTCGGCGACACCACCAGGTCGATGCCGCGGTCGTGCATCTGCTGCAGCATCCGCGATTGGTAGTCCAGCCGGAGGAACATGATGTGCCCCGCCTGCCTGCCGGTGAGGTGGTCGGCCCGCTCCATCTCGGCCACCACGTCCGGCCCCAGCTCGGCCCGCCGCTGCGGCCAGTGCTCCCAGACGGCGCCGGCCTCCTCCGCCATGTAGAAGTTGTCGTCCTCCATACCGGGAACGGGCCAGCCCATGTCGATCTCGACCAGCCGGGCGCCCGCGCGCTCGAGCTCCGCCACCGCCGCCCGCACGATCTCACCCAGGTTGGGATCGGTGTGCTCGAAGAAGAACCGCTCGGCCACGCCGATGGTGCGGCCGCTGACACCCGCGCCGAGGGCGTCGCGATACCGCGGCACCGGGAGCGGTTGGGTGCGCGGGTCGCGGGGGGACGGCCCCGCGAGCAGCTCGAGCGCGACCGCCGCGTCGCGCACCGAGCGCGCCATCGGCCCGCAGTGGTCGAGCGAGGGGCACAGCGGCTTGATCCCGGCGAGGCTGACGCGGCCGAAGGTCGGCTTCAGCCCCACGATCCCACAGACCGACGCCGGGCACCGGATCGACCCGCCCGTGTCGGTTCCTGGCGCCAGCGCGACGGTGCCGGCCGCGACGGCTGCGCCAGATCCGCCGCTCGAGCCGCCCGGCACACGGCTCGGGTCGTGCGGGTTGCGGCACGTGCCGTACCACGGGTTGTCGGAGGTCGTGCCCCAGGCCAGCTCGTGGGTGCTGAGCTTGCCGATGCAGACCGCGCCGCCGCGCGCGAGCAGCGCGACCACATCGGCATCGCGGTCGGGCACGTTGTCACGGTAGATCGCGCTCCCGTACGTCGTGCGGGTGCCGCCCGTGTCGATCAGATCCTTCCACCCAACGGGCACGCCGGCCAGCGGCCCGGGATCATCTCCGCGCGCGATCGCCTCGTCCACCGCCCGGGCCTCGGCCAGCGCACGCTCCTCGGTCACGAGCCAGACCGCGCCCAGCTCATCGGCCTCCGCCAGCCGGAGATGCTCCTGCGCGATCTCGACCGCCGAGACCTCGCGGCCGCGCACCGCCTCGGCGATCGCCGTTGCGTCCCTCACAGACGGCCTCCCCGGTTGGGACGGCCCGGAACGATCATCCGCCACAGCCACCTCACCCAGCGCATCACACCGGAGCCCTCCGGCATGCCGCCGCCTGCAACGATGCCGCTCACGCCGGCGTCCTCGCGAAGCGGTCGGCGCGGAAGCGCCCGCACTCAGGCGGCAGCTCCCGGCCCTGGGCGAGATCGGCGCAGAACCGCCCAAGCAGCGGCCCGAACTTGAAGGCATGGCCACTGTCGCCTCCGCAGACGACAACGCCGTCGACCGTGTCGAGGATGAAGTCCCCGTCCGGGCTCATGGTGTAGAGGCACGCCTCCCGGTGCACCGGAGCCGGATCGAGCCCTGGGAACGCCTCGGCGACGTGCCGGCTGAGCTCCTCGGCCAGCTCGTCGACCAACGGCCGGTCGTTGCGATCGGGGTCGAACGGCCCGGGCCGAGCCCCGTCGCGTGCGATCTTGTAGCCGACGCCCGGCGACACCAGCCCGTACCAGAACTTGCCGTCGGCGCCGCCATGGTCGACCAGCGACGGGCGCGAGTCCGGAGCCCCGGCGAAGAAGCACACCTGCTCGATCTGGGCATGCACCGGCAGGTCGAACAGCCGGGAGAGCCACGATCCCGGACACACCACGACCACGTCGGCCTCGAGCTCGCGCGGGTCGTCGATCCGGGTTCCCTCCACCACCTCCACGCCCTCGCGCAGCCGCCGCAGGGCGTCGTCCGCCAGCACGGCGCCGGCGTCACGCGTCCACAGCACGGGCCCGGTGAACCGCGCCTCGGGGAACAGACGCTCGGCCTCCCGGGGCTCGAGCCACTCGTACGGCTCGCCGCAGCGCTCGAGCGCGTCGGCGTGGAGCCCCACCCCCGCTCCGTACTCCATCAGCCCGTTCGGAAGCAGCAGCGCAGGGTCGACACGCTGCCATTCCTCGATCGCCCGGCGCCCAAGGCGGACGTAGTCGTCCACGCGGTAGCTGGTGCGGTAGATGCGCGAGCGGCCGGGCGAGCTGCCACGCGGCGTGCCCACCCGGTGCTGCTCGTAGACCGTGACGTCGAAGCCGTCGAGCCGCAGCGCCCGCGCGGCCGACAGGCCGATGACGCCGCCGCCGACGACGGCCGCGGTGCCGCTAGGCGGCGGCGCCAACCATCTCCTTGAGCTGGCCGCTCTCATGCAGCTCGGTGACGATGTCGCAGCCGCCGACCAGCTGGCCGTCGATGAACAGCTGCGGGATGGTGGGCCAGCCGGAGTGCTCCGAGAGCACCTGGCGGATGCGGGGGTCGGGCAGGATGTCCATGGCTGCGAAGTTCGCGCCGGCGTCCTGCAGGCACGCGACGGTCTGCATCGAGAAGCCGCAGCGCGGCATCTCGGGCGTGCCCTTCATGAACAGCATGATCCGGTTCTGCTCGATGGCGCCGAGCACCTCCTGCCGGATCTCCTCCTCGGTGATGATCATTGCGGTGCCTCCGTCTTGATCTTGAGCGCGTGGATCGGCCGGCCCGGCCCGAGCAGGTGGTCGACCGCGGAGTTGACCATGCGGTGCTGCTCGATCAGGGGCAGGCCGCTGAACTGCGGCGCGCGCACGTGTGCGTACAGATGGTCGCCGCCCGCCATGTCCTGCACGCTCACCTCGGAGCCGGGCAGAGCGGTGCGGATGAGCTGCTCGATTTCGGCGATATCGGCCACCGGGGAAGATTAGCGAGCGATGTGACGGCCACGTTTCCAGCCGGGAAGAACCGGCTACGCTTGGATGAGAATCACACAGTCGAACCCCTGAAGGAGGGGCGACCCGACACATGCTCGTCTACCTGCTCTTCGCGATCCCGCCGCTGCTTCTCGGCCTGGCCGCCCAGCAATGGGTGAACCGCCAGTTCGCCGAGGGGTCGAAGGTGCGCACCACCTCCGGCATGACCGGTGCCCAGGTCTCGCGCCGCCTGCTCGATTCGGGCGGCCTCGACGTCGGCATCCAGCTGATCCAGGGCCAGCTCACCGACCACTACGATCCGCGCGCGAAGGTGATGCGCCTGAGCCAGCCGGTCGGCAACTCGGACTCGGTCGCGGCGGTCGCGGTGGCGGCGCACGAGACGGGACACGCGTTCCAGGATGCGAAGGGCGACACCTGGTTCCGGCTGCGCTCGGCCATGGTGCCGGCCGTCAGCCTCGCATCTCAGTGGTGGATGGGCGTGCTGCTGCTCGGCATCTTCGCCGGATCGCTCGGCATGATCAAGATCGCGGTGGCGCTGTTCGCCGCAGTGGTCGCGTTCAGCATCGTCACGCTGCCCGTCGAGATCGGGGCCAGCCGGCGCGCGCTGTCGATGATGAGCTCGCAGGGCATCCTGACGCCTGCGGAGGTGCCGGTCGCACGGAAGGTCCTGACCGCGGCCGCCCTCACCTACGTGGTCGCGGCGCTGTCGTCGATCTACCAGCTGCTGCTGCTGTACATCACCACCCGCGACTGACGGTCACGGCCGGCGGGTCGGCGCGGGCGCACTAACCTGCCGGGCGTGCGGCTGATCAGCTTCAGCATCGACGGAGGCCCGGCGCGAGCCGGCATCTGCGACGGCGAGCTCGTCCGCGACACGGGGCTGTCGATGCGGGAGCTGGTCGCGCGCGGCCCCGGCAGCGTGCGCCCCGTCGCCGAGCATCCCCGCGGCGGCATCCAGCCGCTACCCGCCGTCACCGATCCCGGCAAGATCATGTGCATCGGGCGCAACTACCGCGAGCACGCGGCCGAGCAGGGAGCCGAGGCGCCGGAGGCGCCGCTGATCTTCGCCAAGTACGCGTCGGCGCTGATCACCGACGGCGAGCCGATCCGGCTGCCCGCGATCAGCGAACGCGTCGACTGGGAGGCTGAGCTGGTCGCGGTGGTCGGACGTCGGTGCAAGCACGTCCCCGAGGCCGAGGCCTGGGGCGTGATCGCCGGCTACACGGTGATGAACGACGTCTCCGCCCGCGACCTGCAGCGCGGCGACGGCCAGTGGACCAGGGCCAAGAGTCTGGACACCTTCGCGCCGCTCTCGCCCGAGCTGGTCACGGCGGACGAGATCGCAGACCCCCAGGCCCTCGCGATCCGCTGCTGGGTGAACGGCGAGCTCATGCAGGACTCGACCACGGGGGCGATGATCCACTCGATTCCGCGCCTGGTCGCCCACCTGTCCGAAGCGTTCACGCTGGAGCCCGGCGACCTGATCGCCACCGGCACGCCCGCCGGCGTGGGCGCCTTCCGCGACCCGCCGGCGTTCCTGCGGGCGGGGGACGTCGTCCGCTGCGAGGTCGAGTCGGTCGGTCACGTCGAGAACCCGGTGGTGGCGGACTCGCCGTGATCGCGACCATGGCCGGGGCGGCGATCTCGATCGTGGACGTCAGCCACGGCTACGACGACCTGCAGGTGCTGTCGGGCGTGTCGCTGGAGGTGCCCGCTGGGGGGCGGCTGGCGGTGATCGGCCCCAGCGGATGCGGCAAGTCCACGCTGCTGTCGCTGGTGGCCGGGCTGGAGCAGCCGGTCGCGGGACGGATCGCCGTCGGAGGCGAGGAGCCGGCCTCGGAGCGGCTCGCCCGCTGCGCCCTGATGCCGCAGGACGACCTGCTCCTGCCCTGGCGGAGCGCGCTCGACAACGCCGCGCTGCCGCTGGTCAATGCCGGCGTCAGCCGGCGCGACGCCCGTGACGCGGCCCGGCCGCTGTTCGCCCGCTTCGGCCTCGCCGGCTTCGAGGAGGCGCCGCCGCGGCGCCTGTCCGGCGGCATGCGTCAGCGCGTGGCGTTCCTGCGGACGCTGCTCGCCGGCAAGGGCGTGCTGCTGCTCGACGAGCCATTCGCGTCGCTCGACGCCCTGACCCGGGAGGAGCTGCAGGGCTGGCTGGTGGACGCGCTCGAGCAGGAGCCGCGCTCGGCGATCATGGTCACCCACGACGTCGACGAGGCGCTCCGCACCTGCCCGCGGATCGCGGTGCTGTCGGGGCGGCCGGGGCGGATCGTGCTCGTGGACGCGACAGCCGGCCTGACGCGGGGGGACGTGTTGGAGGCGCTGCGCTCGTGAGACGCCTGGCATGGATTCCCGCGCTGGTGGTGATCATCGCCGCCTGGCAGGCGTGGATCGACCTGCGCAGCGTGCCGGACTACATCGCCCCGGCTCCGAGCGACATCGGCCGCGCCCTGTGGGACGGGCGGTCGACGCTCGCCTCCGAGACGCTGGTGACGCTGCGGGAGATGCTGGTCGGATACGCCGCCGCGATCGTCGCCGGGCTCGCGGCCGCGATCGTGCTGCACCGCGCCGGCTGGCTGCGGGGCGCGGTCTACCCGCTCCTGGTCGCCTCCCAGAGCATCCCCATCGTCGCCATCGCGCCGCTGCTGGTGATCGGCCTCGGGTTCGGGCTGGCTCCAAAGGTGGTGATCATCGCGCTGGTCTGCTTCCTGCCCATCACCGTGAACGCGCTCGACGGGTTCGCGTCTGCCCCCGGCGACCTGCGCCGGACGATGCGGACGCTGAACGCCTCGCCTCGGGCGATCTTCTGGCGCGTGGAGCTGCCCTGGGCGGCGCCGCGCATCTTCAGCGGTGCCCGGATCGCCGCGGCCTATGCGGCCGTCGCCGCCCTGTTCGCAGAGTACGCGGGCGGCTCCGGCGGGCTGGCGGACTCGATGCACGACCAGCTGGACACCGGGCTCGTGGGGGCGGCCGTGGTGCTGCTCGCCTGCCTCGCGCTGGGCCTGTTCGCGGCGGTGGTGCTGCTCGAGCGGGTCACGGTGCCCTGGGCGCGCGAGGGGTAGGCTACGGTCATAACCGTTTGCCGGGGAGCCCCGTCCGGGGCTGAGAGGGCGTGCTTCGCGCCGACCCGTCGAACCTGATCCGGATCATGCCGGCGAAGGGATGCAAGCATGCGACGTCCGTTCCTCCTTCTGCTCCTCCTGGTTGCCGCGGGCTGCGGCACCGCGGGCGCCGCGACCGGCCCCGGTGGCGTGCGCGAGCTCTCGCTCCAGCTGGACTGGTACCCGAACCCCGACCACGTCGGGCTCTACACGGCCATCGATCGGGGCTTCTTCACACGCCAGGGCGTGAGCGTCACGCCGCACCAGCCGACCGACGTCTCGGATCCGATCAAGTACGTCGCCGCCGGACGCACCGACGTCGGCATCTCCTACGAGCCGGAGCTGTTCTTCGCCCAGCAGCAGCACGCGCCGGTGGTGGCCGTCGCGACGATCGTGCCGCAGGCGCTGAACTCCGTGATCACACGCGGCGGCGAGGGGATCGCGACGCCGGCGGATCTGCGCGGCAAGACGATCGGCGTTGACGGCAGCGACTCGACGAACGCCTACCTGGACACGGTGCTGCGGCATGCCGGCCTCGACCCGCAGCGCGACGTCCACCGAGTCACGGTCGGGTTCAACCTCGTCCCGGCGCTGCTCGCGCACAAGGTCGACGCCGTGGTCGGCGTCTACCGCAACATCGAGGGTGCTCAGCTCGCGGCACGCGGCATCCACCCGGTCGTGTTCCCGGTCGACCGCTACGGGGTGCCGGAGTACGACGAGCTCGTGGTGGTGGCGAACAGCGACCGCCTCCGGGCCGACGCCGGCTACCGCGCGGCCGTCCGCCGGTTCGTGCAGGCCCTGGCCGCCGGAACCGCCTATGCGAAGTCCCACCCGGCGGCCGCGCTCGCGGTGATGCAGCGGCACGCGTCCCGCGACTACCGCGAGGCGCTGGCGCTGTCGGTTCGCGAGACGCTGCCGCTGCTCGACGTGCACGCGCCTGATCCCACGGCCTGGACGCGGTTCGGCCGCTGGATGCAGGCGCAGGGCCTCCTGCACAGCCCGCCGGACGGCGCCGCACTGGTTGCACGGCCGTAACATGCAGGCATGGAGCACGAGTCGCTGAAGGGCAATCTGCTGATCGCGGCGCCGACCCTGCTCGACCCGAACTTCCGGCGCACCGTCGTGCTGCTGCTCGAGCACACGCCCGACGGCGCGATCGGCGTCGTGCTGAACCGGCCGTCCGACACGGAGGCCCGCGAGGCGGTGCCCGATCTGCGTGCCGTCCTGCTCGACGACGAGCCGATCTTCCTGGGCGGCCCGGTGCAGCCGGAGACGGTGATCGCACTGGCCGACCACAACGACGAGCCGCAGGACGGGGCCATCTGCGGGTCGATCGCGTCGCTCGAGTTCGCAGACGACCCGGACGACCTGCACGACGCGGTCAACCGGGCGCGCGTGTTCGCGGGCTACGCCGGCTGGGGAACCGGCCAGCTCGAGGACGAGATCGACGAGGAGGCCTGGTTCACGGAGCCGGCGACCCCCGCGGACGTATTCAGCGCGGCGCCGGAGCGGCTGTGGTCGGCAGTGCTCGAGCGGATGGGCGACCCGTTCAGGCTGATCGCACGGATGCCCGAGGATCCGCGCGTGAACTGACGGCGCTGCTGTGGGAGACTCTCCCCCATCCACCAGGAGGGGACGAGACCATGAGCACGACGCAGAGCGGGCCCGGCTGGGGCGTCTCCCACGTCGACGATGTGCCGCCGGTGAAGCCCGACTGGCCGCCGACCTGGAAGTCGATCCGCCATCACTTCGGCATCGCCGCATTCGGCATCAACGCGGTGACCAAGGACGAGGGCAAGGTGCTGATCCCCGAGCACGACGAGCGCGAATCGGGGCAGCAGGAGGTCTACTTCGTCCACCGCGGAACCGTCCATGCCATGCTGGACGGCGAGCCGGTGACGGCGCCGGAGGGCACCGTGATCGCGGTGGAGCCGCAGACATCGCGGAAGTTCGAGGCCGGCTCGTCGCCCACCACGCTGCTCGTCATCGGCGCGGCGCCGGGAAAGCCGTACGAGGTCGGCGACTGGGAGAAGTGATCCGTCAGATGAGCGTCTTCTCGTAGCAGACGCTCTTGGGATCTGTCAGGTACGGCCCCCAGCATTCGCCGCGCACGAAGCCGGCGCTCTCGTAGAGGCAGATCGCCTCTCGCTGCCTGAAGCCGGTCTCGAGCCGGATCGAGGAGTAGCCGAGCCCGAGCGCCTCGGACTCGAGCGCCGCGAGCAGTTGCCTGCCGATGCCGAGGCCGCGTGCGGCCGGTGCCACGTACATGCGGCGCAGCTCGGCGACGCCGTCGGAGAGACGGCATACCCCACCGCAGCCGACGATCTCACCCTCGCTGCGCGCGGCCAGGAACACCCCCGCCGGCGGCACGAACTCGTCACCGCGCGGGGGCGCTCCGGATCCGCCCTCTCCGCCGTAATAGGACGCCATCTCCGCCTGCTGGGCCGCGAGCAGCCCCGCGACCACGGGGTCGTTCAGGGCGATCGGCGCGATCGTTGCCACGGCCGGCGTCAGGCGACCATCCGCACCGCCGGGACGCCGTCCAGCGCGCGCAGCCGGCTGATCCGCTCGGCGGTCGGCGGGTGGGTCATGAACAGCCCGGCCACGCCGGCCCGGGGCAGCGGGTTCACGGCGTAGAGCGATGCGGTGGCATCGTTGACCTGCATCGGCGCCGCCTGCGCGCCTCGCTCGAGGCTCTCGAGGGCATCGGCCAGCGGCGCGGCACGGCCGAGCAGGCGGGCGCCGGTCGCGTCGGCCAGGTACTCCCGCTGTCGGGACACCGCCAGCTGCAGCAGCATCGCCGCCATCGGCGCGACGATGATCGCCGCCAGCGTGCCGATCAGTCCCAGCGGGTTGTCGTCATCCTCACCGCCGAACAGGAACGAGAACTGGAGGATGTTCGCGATCGCCGAGATGGCGCCGGCCACCATCGCGGCGATCGAGGACACGAGGATGTCGCGGTTCTGGATGTGGCCGAACTCGTGGGCGAGGACGCCCTTCACCTGATCCTGCGGCAGCTGGTGCAGCAGCCCCTGGGTGACCGCGACGGCGGCATGCTTCGGGTTGCGGCCGGTCGCAAACGCGTTCGGCTGGTCGGACGGGATCAGGTACAGCCGCGGCACGGGGACGCCGGCCCGCGCGGCCAGGTCGCGCACGTCGGACTCGAGCCAGGGCATCGACCCCGGCTCGACGGGCTGGGCGCGGCTGGCCCGCAGCGCGAACCGGTCGGAGAACCAGTAGCCGGCCACGTTCATCACGATGGCGAGGCCGACGAACAGGTAGAGGGCGCCGCCGCCGATCAGGCCGCCGAAGCCGATCAACAGGGCGGTCAGGCCGGCGATCAGCAGCCACGTGCGGATACGGGTGCTGAAGCTGGTCGCGGTGATGTTCATGGTGCAGGCTCCTTTCGACTGAGCGCCATGGGTCGACGGTCAGCCGAAGGTTTCTCCCGCCCGCTGGGCCGGTGCGCCCGGGCCTTTCGGCCGTACTGACGAGCGACACCCGTTCGGGGATACTGCCCCCCGGCACGGGAATCGTATCAGCGGATGGGGCGGCGGCAAGGCGCGCACTCGTCCGGCCCTCCGCACCGGTGCTAGATGACCCGATCCCCTCCGCGCCGCCGCAGCTCCGCTGCGGCGGCCTGCCGCTGCCGCCGAGCCAGCGGGATGGCGCCGGCCTCCCAGGCGATCGCGCGGGGCGTCGGCACCTGCCGGGTGATGTGGTAGCGGCAGCGGATCCCGTACCGGGGGTAGATCCCGCCGAAGAAGTAGCGAACGCGCAGCTGGTGCAGCGCTCCGCACACGATCGTCACCTCCCGGATGCCGCGGTCGAGCAGCAGCGGCAGGGAGCGGCTCATGTTCTCGGCCGTGATGCGTGCGGACGCCTCGGCGACGAGCTCGACGTCCCGTCGGCCCGGCCACGCCTCGAGCATCTGCTCGGCCTCGCTCGGGCCACCCGCCGGCGACCAGCCGCTGAAGACGACGACCCGCGGCCGGCGGCGCTCGACCAGCCGCGCCGCCTCATCCATGCAGGCGTGCGCCCGCGGCCCGATCGTATATCCCTCGCGGCCGTGGCTGCCGCTGCCGGGGATGACGATGCCCCAGTCGTCCGCCATCAGCGGCCGCGAAGCATCAACCGGCGCGCCATCCAGAGGGCGCCCGCCACCGTGACCACGACGCCCACCGCCTTGCGGCCGACGAGCTTCGACTCGCCGCTTGCGCGCGGGCGCATCTCCACCGGCACCTCCTCCAGCCGCAGGCCGGCCCGGCTGATGCGGAGCAGCGCCTCGACCTCGGGCGCCTCGCTCGTGTAGGGCTGGGCGAGCAGCGCCATGCCCTCGCGGTTGACGGCGTACATGCCGCTCATCGGGTCGTGGAACGGCTGCTGCATGAGCGCCCGCATCGCCCGGCGCATGACGGCGGTGCCGACTCGGCGGGCGCCGTGCAGCCGGTAGCGCTCGCCCTCGACGCCCTCGCCGGGAGCGAACCGCGAGCCGACGGCGACGTCACAGCGGCCGGCGCGGACGTCCGCGAGCAGCCGGGCGAGCTCGGCGGCGGGATGCTGGCCGTCGCCGTCCAGCCGGCCGCAATAGGCATACCCGTGGCCGTTCGCATAGGTGTAGCCGGCCGCGATCGCAGCCCGCAGTCCGCGGTTGTGGCCGAAGCTGAGCACCTCGGCACCGTAGTTGCGCGCCACTGCAGCGGTCTCGTCGGTGGATCCGTCGTCGACCACCAGGACGTCGACGCCGGGCACATGCTCGGCGATGTCCCCGAACACACCCGGCAGGTTGTCCGCCTCGTTCCAGGCGGGGATGAAGATGATCGTGTCCCGCTCAGGGGAGGTCATCGAGGATCTCGCCCTGACCGGTAACCGGCGGCGCGCCCCAGATCAGCACCAGCGCCTCGGCGTCCGACTCGTTCCGCACCTGCACCTCTGTGCCGGTCGCGACCCGCACGAAGCCAACGGCGTCAACCCGCAGCAGTTCAGCCGGGTCGCCGAGCGCGAACGTGATCGTCCCCTCGAGCACGGCGAAGACCTCCTCCTGGGCGCCCTCGCGGTGCCGGCGACCACGAGCGCCCGGCGGATACCGCCAGACCGTCGCCCGGGACGACTCCAGCTCGAGCGCCTCGGTCAGGCTGGCGGCAAGCCGCGCCGGATCCTGCTCGCGGTAGGGGCGTTCCGCGAAGGGCAGGTCATCGAGGTGTGCGCTGATGTGGGACATCGGGCAGGATCCTACCGGGCACCGGCCACACGCCCTGCCCGTCAGGGTGTGGTGGCGAGGATCCGCAGATCCTGCAGCGTCCCTGCGACCGGCATCCCGTTCAGCACGAGGACGTCGGCCTTCCAGGGCACCACACGCAGCATGGACGCGGCCACCCCGGTGCCGCCGGTGGGCGGCACGGACACCCGCGTCCAGGTGCCGTCGGCATTCCTGACCAGGAGCAGGTCGGGCAGATCCGAGCTCGCCGCGCTGCGCACCGCATACACATCGAGGCGCCGATCACCCGTGACGTCACCGACCGCGACCGACGTGAACGCGCCGGTGGGATACGACGCCAGGGTCACGGCGGGCGCGTACCCGGCGTCGGTGCGTCGCCGCAGCAGCAGCGAGGTGGCCGTCTCGGCTATCAGGTCGGGCCGGCCGTCCCCGGTGACGTCGGCCAGCGCGACGTCGACGTAGTGCACCGTCAGGCCGGCCCGCATGCCGATCTCCGTGAATCCCTGACCGGCGTTGTTGACGTACAGGTACGGTCGCGCGGCGCCGGTGACGAGCAGGTCCTGCCAGCCGTCCCCGTTGTAGTCGAAGGCGATCGCCCGCTTGCCGTATCCGATGAAGCCATCCAGCCCGAAGTGGTTCGTCGGGTCGGCGACGAAGTGCGTGCCGGCCACGTTCAGGAAGAGCTGGTT
>DASSEV010000007.1:0-27965 GCA_035695105.1 Gaiellales bacterium | reverse complement strand
TGCTTCGTGTTCTCGGTCGCGCACGCGATGGATCTGGCCACGGACGACGCCCGGACGAACCCGGCGATCGGCGACCTGGCTCGCGGGAACTACCTGCACTGGGCCTGGCAGATCAAGTTCAACGCGGCGAAGAACGTGGCCCACGTCGTCGACAAGATGCTCCACTGCACCGGCGGCACCGGCTACAAGAAGGAGCCGCTGCAGCTCGAGCGCTACCTACGCGACGGCAAGGCCGGCTGGGTGATGGGCCCGACCAACGAGGTACTCCGGCAGTTCGTCGGCAAGACGGCGCTGCTCGGGATGGACTCGCTGGACTACTGGAACGTCGCCATCAACGAGCGCGTCCTGAACAACGAGCTGAAGAAGTTCTCGCCCGATCAGAAGCGGGAGCTGGCCGAGCGGCTGCTGGCCGAGTCCGGCTCGAACGGCTCGAGCTCCTAGCAGACCATGAAGAAGGGGGGCGGCCCCGGCTGGGGCCGCCCCCCTTTTGTCGTTCCGGGAGCTGTCTAGACGGACGAAGGCAGGTCGGACTCGAGCCGTGCCTCCTCCTCCGGTGTGGCCGCGGCGGGGAGCCGCAGCAGGAGCGGCTTCTTCTCCTGCACGACCACGCGGTAGATGTAGAGCACGGCCGCGATCAGCAGCACGGCGATGCCCTCCACGACCGTCTTCTTGCTGGTGTCACCCCAGGCCAGGCCGGAGTTCCAGCCGCCCCAGACCAGGAGCAGCAGGTCGAACGCCGCCAGGATCGCGGCCATGCCGACCCAGAGCTGGCTGACCTTGAGCGGACGCGGCCAGTTCGGCCTGTCCTTGCGCAGGAGCAAGAAGCCCGACATCGCGAACACGTGGCAAAGCACGTAGCCGAGGTTCGAGAAGATCAGGATCTTCAGCGACCCCGACGCGTCGGATGCGAAGGTCAGCAGCAGCAGGATGTTCAGGACCGCGTCGAGCGTCATCGCGTTGGCCGGGACGTGCTTGCTGTTCAGCCTGCCCAGCCAGCGGATGGTCATGCCATCCTGCGAGATGCCGTAGAGCGCACGCGAGCCGTCGGCGGTGGCCGTGTTCATGGCCAGCACGATGCCGGCGCAGAGCAGGAGGATCGCCAGCCCCGTGCCGCCGCCGATGATCTGGTGGAAGGTGTCGGCGTAGAAGCTGCCGAGGTAGTTGCTGGTGTTGATGTTCTGGTCGCCGATGGTGCCGACGGCGCCCAGCGGCAGCAGGCTGTAGACGATCACGCCGAAGATGGCCGCAACCCGCAGCGCCTTTGGCGTGTCACGCGCGGTGTCGTGGTACTCCGGGGCGAACGTCGCGCAGCACTCCATGCCGTACGACGACCAGCACATCGCGTAGAGCCACACGATCACCAGCGTGAAGCTGCTGACTCCGAGCGAGTGGGCGTTCGTCGCGATGTTGTTGTGCAGGTTGCTGCTGTGCCAGTCGCCCGTCAGGTACGGCAGGAACATGATCACGGCGAGCGGGATCAGCAGCAGCGCGCCGGTCACGTACCCGACCCAGACGGCCGGGCGCATGCCGGCCACGTTGAACGCCCAGATGACGATGATGATCGCGATGGTGAGGGCGATCGGGAACGAGAAGTACACCGGAATGCCGAGGAAGTGGCCGCTGTGGTTCCAGGAGCTGCTCGCGGCGGCGGAGCTCGGATAGAACTGCGCCTGCACGAGGAAGCCCACGACCACGCCGGTGGCGGACAGCACCACCGACCAGCCGATCCAGTAGCCGAACGCTGCCACCGGGCCGACGAACGAGAAGTACTTCTTCCACGCCTCGTGGGCGTAGATGGCGATGCCGCCCGAGAGCTTGGGGAACATCGCGGCGGTCTCGGAGTAGATGTAGTTGTGGAGCGCGCCGATGATGACCGACGCCGTCCACAGCATTACGGCCCCCCAGCCGCCGAGCGATACGACCGACCCGCCGAGACCGGTGATCAGGAAGCTGGGATTCGCGAGTGCGACCACGAACCCGTCGAACCAGCTGATCGTCTTGAGGAGCTCTCGTTCCTCGACGACTGCTGTAGCCATAGACACCTCCGAGAGGGTGGAGACCGGACGGCCGCAAGGAAACCGGATTCCGTTTGAGCGGTCAAGCGGATCTTCCTCCATGCCGCGGACGACGGATAGGTGCTTTCGCACACGTCGACCTCCTTGATTCGGCGGGGCCGGATGGTGGAAGATGCACACCATGGGGTCTCCGTCGATCACCCTGCGCTGTGACTGCGGCAGCGAGGGGCGGGCGGAGTTCGGCGAGCGCTGGACGTGCCCGTCCTGCGGGCGGGTCTACGACACCGGGCAGATCCCCCAGGCCGACTACGACGCGATCCGCGCCCTCGACCGCCGCTACCGGCTGATCAGCCAGGCGATCGTGGTGGCCATGGCGCTGCTCATCCTCGTCGTCGCATGGACGCAGGAGTTCATCCCGATCCTCGCCGGGCTCGCGGTCGTGCTGGGCGGCTGGTTCATCTACATCAAGCCGATCGTGCATCGCCGCCACCGGGCGGCCGTCGGCAAGCTGACCCGCAGCTGGGAGCTGCGGCCGGAATGAGCCCGCTCCTGCGCCAGCGCTCGCAGGTGCCGCCGCCGGTCGTGCCGGACGAGGGCAGCGCGCGCTACCGGCCGATCATGCTGGCCACGCTGGCGGTGCCGTTCGACCCCGATTCCGCCCGCGTCGCCATCCAGGCCGCGATGGAGGGCGGGGTGAAGCTGCTGGTCGTCGACGCGGTCGAGATGCCGTTCTGGCCGCAGTCGCTCGCGACCCGCAGGGCCGAGCTGGAGGAGGACGAGGACCGGGCCGCGATCCGCAAGCTGGTGGAGCAGACCGCCGCGCTCGGCCTCGAGGTCGAGCACCTGCGCGTCCGCAGCCCGCGGCCGGTGGAGGCGCTGATCGAGGTTGCAGGCGAGCGCGAGGCCGCGCTGCTCGTCCTCGGGCCGGATCCGTCACGGCTGCGGCCGCGGTTCTTCCGCCGCGTGGTGAAGCGGATCCGCAAGCGGTCGAGCTGCCTGCTCTGGGTTGCCGGCGAAGGTCCTTAACCTGACAAGATAGGCGCATGCCTCCCACCGGACGACCGGCGGAGCGCCGTCTCGAAGCCGTCGAGCGGGCGCTGCGCGTGCTCGACGCGTTTCTCGAGCTGCCGGGCGAGGCCGGCACCAACGAGATCGCCCGCCGCACCGGCATCAACGCCAGCACCGTGTCGCGCCTGCTCTCCACGCTCGTCGCCGGCGGCTACGTCGAGCATCTGCCCGAGTCCGGCCGCTACCGGCTCGGCCCGCACCTGATCCGCCTCGCCAACCACATGATGTCCAGCCTCGACCTGCGGGCGCTGGCCCGGCCGCACCTGGCGGCGCTCGAGGAGGCGACCGGTGAGACGGCCACGCTCTCGATCGCCGGCGAGCGCGAGGCGGTGACGGTCGACTTCGTTCCCAGCCGCCAGTCCGTCGCCAGCGTCGCGCGTGTGGGGCGCCCGAGCGTCGCGCACGCGACGGCGACCGGCAAGGTGATGCTCGCGTTCGGCGCCGCGCCGCCGCCCGACGGCGACCTCGAGCGCTTCACCGACCGTACGTTGGTGGGTAAGGCGCTGCGCAACGAGATCGGCCAGGTGCGGGAGCAGGGCTGGGCCCAGGCGGTGAAGG
Organism: Gaiellales bacterium; assembly: GCA_035695105.1. Taxonomy (GTDB): domain Bacteria; phylum Actinomycetota; class Thermoleophilia; order Gaiellales; family JAICJC01; genus JAICYJ01. The sequence continues at coordinate 24,324 of DASSEV010000007.1, read as the reverse complement.
AGCGCGAGGTCGACCTGAATGCCATCGCAGCGCCGGTGTACGGCGCGAACGGCCGGCTGGCCGCCATCCTCGGCGTCCAGGGGCCGGCGAGCAGGTTCGGCCGGAAGCGGCGCGAGGCCGCCCTGCCCCTGTTGCTCGATCGGGCCGGTGCGCTCTCCCGCAGCCTCGGCTACAATGAGCAGGTCCCGTAGAGAAACGCTATTGCCGTAGTGGCAATGGAAGGAGCAACGCCATGTCCTCGCTGCCCTCGTCGGTGAAGTACCTCGTCATCGGAGCCGGCATTCACGGCCTCTCCAGCGCCTGGCACCTTGCCAAGGAGCAGCGGGCGGCGGGCGAGGAGCCCGACGTCCTGGTGATCGACAAGACCGGCGTCGGTGCCGGCGCCTCGGGGATCGCCTGCGGCGTCGTCCGCAACAACTACTACCAGCCGGCGATGAGCGAGCTGATGGCCGCCAACGTCGAGGTCTGGGAGCAGGATCCGGAGGCCTTCAGCTACCACCCGGTCGGCTACATGGCGCTCGGCGCGGAGCGGCAGATCGGTGACCTCACCGAGGTGCACGCCCGGCAGCAGAGCATCGGCTACCCGTCCGAGGTGATCGTCGGCGAGCAGGAGGTGCGTGACTACATGCTGCGCCTCTTCCCCGACTGGCGGGCACAGGGTGTCCACGTCTGCCTGCACGAGCAGAAGGGCGGCTTCGCCAACAACATGGCGTCGCTGCACGGGCTGGCCGCAAAGGCCAAGCAGGCCGGGGCGCGCATCGTCGACGGCGTCCGGGTGACCGGCTTTGAGATGGACAACGAGGGCGCCGTGACGACGGTGCACACGGATCAGGGCGACATCCAGGCGGACCAGGTCGTGGTCGGCGTCGGACCGTGGGTCGAGGAGATCTGGACGCTGCTCGGCCTGCCCAACCGGCTCGATGTGCGTACGCCCGACGGCGAGGTGCACACGGACAGGAACATGTGGACGTACTGGTACCTGCAGGAGGGCGAGATCGACGTCGACCCGAAGCTGCTCTCGCTGGAGGACGGCTCCATGCCGCCGGTGCTGCACGTCGACTCCGACGCCCCGCTGTACGACGACGAGGGCAAGCTGATCACCGACGAGTTCTGGGGCAACTACTTCAAGCAGGACCTGCACGGCGTGCAGGGCGGCGCGGCGCCCGTGATCGTGGGCGAGGAGTTCCAGGTCGACCCGTACCCGACCGCCTCGGTCGAGCCGGCGTTCGCCGACATGTGGTGCGCATCGCTGTCGCACTGCATGAAGCGGTTCGAGGGCAAGCGGGCCACCTACAAGAACATCCGCTCGGGCGGCGTCGGGTGCTTCACCGTCGACAGCTTCCCCGTCTTCGACTACATGCGGCCGAACGTCTACGTGATCGCCGACTCCAACCACGGCTACAAGATGATCGGCGTCGGGCGCGAGGTGGCGAAGGTCGTGACCGGCGGCCACAGCAGCCTGCTGTATCCGTTCCGGTACGAGCGGTTCGCGACGGGCGACCTGCACCCGGTCTCGAACAGCCCCTATCCGTGGTCGTAGCCGGCTGAGGCCGGTCCGGTGCCGCGCGAGCTGTCGGCGGGCGGCGTTGCCGTCCGCCGCATGCGCGGGCGCTGGTGGTTCGCGGCGATCGAGCCCGGCGGCCGGCCCGGTGTGCTCGCCTTGCCGAAGGGGCTGATCGACCCCGGCGAGCATGCGGACGCAACGGCGCTTCGCGAGGTGCGTGAGGAGGCGGGCATCGAGTGCACGCTCGACCGCCGGCTGGGCGACGTGCGCTACGTCTACAGCCGCCGTGGCCAGCGGGTGTTCAAGATCGTGATCTTCTACCTGCTGCGCTACCGCTCGGGGGCGATCGGTGAGATCGACGAGGCGATGCGGATCGAGGTGAACCGGGCGCTGTGGGTTCCGCTGAGCGACGCGTCGCGGCTCAGCTACCGCGGAGAGCGCGACATGGCCGCGAAGGCGGCGGAGCTGCTGGAAGGCGTCGCGCCCGCACGCTGACCCATCACGCGGCCGCAACGACCAGCCGCAATGGTGCGACAAGGCGCTCGATGAACCAAGAGTGCCTGGCACGTTTCGTTCGGCCAGCGTCGGCTAGGGAGCGCCCGCCGGGCCGTGGCGGACGCTCCTGGAGCCGGAGTCTGCGCCCTTCTGCGGGGGGCGCAGGGCGAATCTACAACTTTTGACAGACGCCGTGAAGGGCGTCAGTGGATCGGCGGCTCCCAGCCCTCGAGCACCGGCGGCTTCCATTTCTCGCCGACCGTCTTCGGGTTCTCGATCCAGCTGCCCAGATCCGGCTGCGGGAACTTGCAGTGCTGCTCCTTCAGCTGGATGCCGTAGCTGTTGCCCGACTGCAGGTGCGTGATCAGCACCTTGCGAGCGATCTCGTTCTCGCGGCCCGCGGGAACGTCGAAGTACAGCTTCAGGAAGGAGTTCGAGTACCGATCGAACACGGCCGGCAGCCCGTCCTCCTCGAGCATTTCGATGTCCTCGAGCCAGTTGATGTCCTCACCAGGCGTGGCGGCGAGCAGGTCGACGTCCTCCACCAGGCTCATGTCCTCCTGGTAGGGGAACCGGTGACCCGCCAGGTACTCGGCGTCGATGCCGACGGTGGTCTTGTCGGGTTCCTTCGTCATGCTCAGTCTCCAGCCGCGTGCAGCGGGGTGTCGTGGGCCTGCAGGACGTCCTCCTGGTGCTGCCGCTCCACCAGCCGGCGGATCTCGTTCAGCGTCCGCTCCTCGGTCACGCCGGGGATGTACTGCGTGCCGGCCAGCGGGACGCGCGCCATTGCGGCGGCCTCGGTGGTCAGCGCGCACAGATCCTCGGGCTCGAGGCTGTGGATGTTCGTCTTGCCGCAGGCGCGCGCAAGCATCTGCACCTCGAGCGTCAGCGTATGCAGGAAGTTGTAGACCCGCTCGGCCGCCTCGTCGACGACCAGCCGCTTGCGCAGCTCCGGATCCTGCGTGGTCACGCCCACCGGGCAGCGGCCGGTGTGGCAGTGGTAGCACTGGCCGGCCGGCACGCCGATCGTGCCCTCGTAGTCGGTGACGCCCGGGATCTCCTTGTTGCAGTTGAGCGCCATCAGGGCGGAGTGACCGATCGCGACGGCCTTGGCTCCGAGCGCGAGGCACTTGGCCACGTCGCCGCCGTTGCGGATGCCCCCGGCCACGACCAGGTCGATCTCGTCGGCAAGCCCGACGTCCTCGAGCGCGCGCCGCGCCTCGGGGATGGCGGCCATCAGCGGGATGCCGGTCTCCTCGGTGGCGATGTGAGGGCCGGCGCCGGTGCCACCCTCGGCCCCGTCCAGGTAGATGACGTCGGGGCCGCACTTGGCTGCCATGCGGACGTCGTCGTAGACGCGCGAGGCGCCCAGCTTGAGCTGGATCGGGATCTGGTAGTTCGTCGCCTCGCGGATCTCCTGGATCTTCAGCGAGAGGTCGTCCGGCCCCAGCCAGTCGGGGTGCCGCGCGGGCGACCGCTGGTCGATGCCCGCCGGCAGGGAGCGCATCTCGGCGACCTGCTCGGTCACCTTCTGGCCCATCAGATGGCCGCCGAGGCCGACCTTGCAGCCCTGGCCGATGAAGAACTCACAGGCGTCGGCCAGCATCAGGTGGTGCGGGTTGAAACCGTACCGGCTCTGGATGCACTGGTAGTACCACTTGGTCGACAGGTCGCGCTCGGGCGGGATCATGCCGCCCTCGCCGGAGCAGGTCGCCGTGCCGGCCATCGAGGCGCCCTTCGCGAGCGCCATCTTCGCCTCGAGCGACAGCGCGCCGAAGCTCATGCCGGTGATGTAGACGGGGATGTCGAGCTCGAGCGGCTTCTTGGCGAAGCGGCCGCCGATCACGGTCTTGGTCTCGCACTTCTCGCGGTAGCCCTCGATCACGAACCGGGTCAGCGTGCCCGGCATGAACATCAGCTCGTCCCAGTGCGGGATCGGCTTGAACATCGAGAACCCGCGCATGCGGTAGCGGCCGAGCTCGGACTTCACGTGGATGTCGTTGATGACCTCGGGCGTGAAGATGCGGCTGTTGCCGAGCACGTTCCGCTGCGAGGAGGTCTTGTCGGTTGCCATCGTTCCTCCTCTCTAGAGCACGAGCTTGCGCTCGGACGGCTCGAGGTTGTCGTAGTTGTAGAGCTTCTTGCCGCAGACGAACTTCTGGAACTCGGGCGGGGTGCCCAGCTCGTAGATGCGGAACTTGCGCTCGATGAACTCGGTGTCGTCCTCGGTCCACTCGCCCGGCACGCAGTCGATCCCGAGCGCCTTGACCTTGCCGGCCACGTAGATGGTGCCGTCGTACATCGAGTCGCCCAGGCCCGGGCCGGCGTCGCCGCAGATCACCTGGCGGCCGCGCTGCATCATGAAGCCCGTCATCGAGCCGACGCTGCCGAGGGTGATGATCGTCCCGCCCTTCTGGTCGATGCCCGACCGCGCCCCGGCCCGGCCCTTGATGACCAGGTCACCGCCGCGCAGGGCGGCGCCCGTCAGCGAGCCGGCGTTGCCCTCGATGACGACGACGCCCGACATCATGTTCTCGCAGGCAGACCAGCCGACGCGGCCGGTGATGTGCACCTCCGGGCCGTCGATCAGGCCGCAGCCGAAGTACCCGAGGCTGCCCTCGAAGGTGATCTTGCAGCGGGTCAGGATCCCGACCCCGAGCGAGTGCTTCGCGCCCGGGTTCTTGATCGTGACGTCCTTCACACCGCGCTCGTAGAGCAGGTTGCGCAGCTCCAGGTTGATCTGCCGGGTCGTCAGATCGGCCGCATCGAACACCGCCGTCGTCCCGTCGATCTCCGAGACGTTGGGGACGGTGTCGTCGGGCTCGACCAGCCCGCGTGCGTCGTAGGTGATCTTGCGCTCGCCTACCGCTTCCATACCAGCACCTCACCCTCGTAGGGATCGTACGTATCGATCTCGCGGTCGATGATCGCGCGGATCGCGATCTCCTCCGACGCCAACGCCACCAGGTCGTCCGACTCGTAGAGCACCAGGGGCTTTGCTGCCATCTCGTCCTTCGCGACGCCGAGGGCGTCGTCGGTGACGCAGATGTAGGTGAAGACGCCGTCCAGATCCTCGAGGCTCTGGTGCATCGCCGCCTCGAGATCCATTCCCTCGGCCATCTTCTCGGCCAGGTAGACCGCGATCACCTCGGAGTCGCACTCCGACTGGAACCGGTGCCCGTTGCGCTCGAGCCGGCGGCGCCAGTGGAAGTAGTTGGTCAGCTGCCCGTTGTGGACGACCGCGACGTCGGCGAACGGGTACGCCCAATAGGGGTGGGCCCCCGAGATGTCGACGTCCGACTCCGTCGCCATGCGCACGTGACCGATCGCATGCGTGCCGCCGAACTCGTCCAGCTCGTACTGCTTGGACACGGTCTCGGCGTCGCCCAGATCCTTGACGATCTCGAGCGAGTGGCCGAGCGACAGCACCTCGGCGTTCGGCACGTCCTCGATGTAATCGGCCAGCTGCTTGAGGTCGCCGCCGTAGTCCATCCTCACACGGAAGGCGTAGTCGGTCTCCTCCTCGACCTCCCGGACGTGCGCACCGAGCTGACGGAGGCGGGCCTGAACCTCGGCCTGGTTGCCGCGGAGCCGCTCCTCGAACTCGAAGTCCCGCGCGTCGTTGGCGTCGGCCAGCTTGTAGCGCATCATGACACCGTCGGACGGTGGACCGAACAGCGCGTAGCCGGTCGAATCCGGCCCGCGGTGCTTCATCGACTGAAGCATCCGGGTCATCTCACGCCCGATGTCATGGGCGCCGTCCCGGTAGATGATCCCTGCGATTCCACACATACGCGGAGAACCTTTCCGTGGTCTGTAACCGGCGTCGCATCCCGCTTCGCCAGCGACGAATGGAGTCCGATAGTACTGCCGCCGCGGCCGGGCGGCCTATGGAGAAACCTCCACACTGCGGCGGCGTTGCCGTGCCGAGTGGGCTAGGCGGGTTGGCCCGCCGCGGCACGGTGGCCGCGGCGGGCTGCCGCACTCAGGGAAGGACGTCCAGGTACTCCTTGACGTCCCACTCCGTCACCTCGGCGCAGTAGCGCTCCCACTCGTCGCGCTTGTAGTGGCGGAACACCTTGAACATCTCGTCGGGCAGGGCCGACTGGATGACGTCATCGTCGTCGAGGGCATCCAGCGCGTCGCCGAAGGTCATCGGGATGCGCTTGACCTCCTTGCCGCCGGCCATCGCCTCGTAGATGTTGCGCTCCTCCGGCTTGCCCGGGTCGAGCTTGCGCGTGATCCCGTCGTCCATCGCCTTGATCAGCGCGGCCAGCGACAGGTACGGGTTCACGGCCGAGTCGACCGAGCGGTACTCGAAGCGGCCCGGGGCGGACACGCGCAGCGCGGTCGTGCGGTTCTGGAAGCCCCAATCGGCGAACACCGGCGCCCAGAAGCCGGTGTCCCACAGGCGGCGGTAGGAGTTCACCGTCGACGCGGTCACGGCGGTCAGCGCCGACAGGTGCTCGAGCACGCCGCCGATCGCATAGAGGCCGGTCTGGCTCGGTAGGCGCTGGTCGTCGCCCTCGGGCATGAAGACGTTCTCGTCGTCACGCCAGAGCGAGATGTTGTGGTGGCAGCCGTTGGCCGAGACGCCCATGAACGGCTTCGGCATGAAGCAGGGGAAGACGTTCAGCTCGCGCCCGACCTGCTTGCAGATCTGGCGGAAGGTGCTGAGGTTGTCCGCCGTCTGCTCGGCGCGGCCGAAGTTGAAGTTCAGCTCGATCTGGCCGGGCGCGTCCTCGTGGTCGCCCTGGATCATGTCGAGGCCCATCGCCTGGCCGTACTCGATCACCTTGTGGATGATCGGCTGCAGCTCGGAGAACTGGTCGATGTGGTAGCAGTAGGGCTTGGTCACGCCCTCGACGTCCGGCGTCCCGTCCGGCCGCATCTTCAGCCACATCATCTCCGGCTCGGTGCCCGCGCGCAGGTGCAGGCCGGTGCGCGACTCGAACTCGGCCTGGATGCGCTTGAGGTTTCCGCGGCAGTCGGAGCTCAGGAACGAGCCGCCGTCCTTCTCGTCCTCGCGGCCGCGGAAGCAGGTGCACCAGACGCGGGCGACCTTGGGATCCCACGGCAGCGGCTGGAAGGTCTCCGGCTCGGGCACGCCGACCAGCTCCCAGGCCTCCGGCCCGTAGCCGATGTACTCGCCATGCCGGTCGGTGAACAGGTTCGCGGTCGACCCGTACACCAGCTGGAAGCCCTTCTGCGCGATGTTCTCCCAGTGCGGCGCCGGCACGCCCTTGCCCATGATCCGGCCGGTGACCGAGATGAACTGGTAGTAGATGTAGGTGATGCCCTCGGCGTCGATGCGCCTTCGCACCTCCGCGATCTTCTCGTCCCGCCCGTCGGCGCTGACGAACCCTTCAAGATCGGTCGCCACGTACTTCCTCCTTGTCTGCGCGCATGGCTCTGCACATACGGCGTGGTCGCGAAGCCGCAAGGCTACGCGTGCATACGGGCGGCGACAATATCGGATCCGACACATCGACCGCCGGGTGGGGCGCGCGCGGCGACACCCGCGCACCCCGCGTCAGCGCACGCCGTAGCGCGCGAGCTGCTGCCGCGCCTGGGGGAAGACGGTCGAAAACGCGGCGATCAGATCGCTGTCGGTGGCGATGCGGTACGCATCTCGTGCGGCGTACCGGCGCAGCGCGCACTCGATCCGCGCGGTGCTCCCCAGCGACTGCAGCGCCTGCACGCCCTGGCCGTAGACGCCCGCGAAGTACTCCTTGCCGTGGTGATCCCAGAAGGTCATCGGCTCTCCCAGGCGGCCGCCGACGGCCGCCGGGATCGGCACGTTCGCGAACACCGGCATGTCGTCGCTCGTCTCGGCACCGGCCCAGCTGGCGAGGCCCTCGTCCAGCCACGGGTCGCGCGCCTGGTTGTTGCCGACCAGCGAGTAGAACCACTGGTGCGCCACCTCGTGGGCGGTGAGCAGATGCCCGCGATCGGGGCCCTGGAAGATCAGGTTGGGGTACTCGATGCCCTCCTCGACCAGATCCGGCCCGTAGGCCACCGTAAGGGTATGCCAGGGATACGGCCCGTACAGGTGGGAGAGGTGCTCGAGCGCGAGCTGCGCCTCGTCGGCCGCGCGCTGGGGATCGACCGGCACGCCGCGGCTGATGGCCACCGTCAGATCGACCGGCCGGGGGGCGTCGACGACGCGGCGGACGTAGGAGAAGTCGCCGGTGGCGACGGCGAAGTCGCGCACGGCGCCTGCCTTCCAGCGATGCGGCGCGACCTGCACCCCGGTGGCCACGACGCCGAGGCCCTTGGGTGCATCGATGGTCACGTCGAAGTCCGCGGTCGGTGAGGTGGAGGCCTCCGCGGGGATGCCCGTGGGCGGGTCGAGCGCCCAGCCGGAGCCGGGAACCCAGGGCAGGATCGGGAAGAACGAGCCGAGCCGGATCGAGGTGCCATGCTGCGAGATCCGGTCCTTCAGGCGCTGGGGCAGCGTGATGTGGAAGGGCATCGTCACGGTCGCGGTGTCGCCGGCCGCCACGGGCCGGGGAATCACGAGCGTCGTCGGGTTGGTCAGCTTCGCGGGCGCCGGCCGGCCGTTCACCTTGACGGGGCCGGTCGTGATCGCTCCCCCGTGTGACCTGGGCAGCGGGCTGTTCGCCCACAGCCGGAAGTCGATCGTGCGGGTCGCAAGGTCGGGCGTGAAGGCGACACGGAGGGTGCCGGTGACCGCGTGCGCGGGCGGGCTCACGGTCAGATGCAGGGTGTAGCGGGGCCGCTTCGGGTCGGGAGCCGGGTACGCAGCCACATGGCAGGGTGCCGGGGTGGGCAGATCCGCCGTCTGCGGCGCCGAGGAGCCGAGCCCGCAGCCGGACGCGAGCCCGGCCAGGGCGAGCAGGAGCCATGCGGTTATGGCGGGTCGCAGCACCACGATCTGATCGGCACAAGCGGGGACGTTCAGTAGGACGCCGCGTTCACCCGCCGGTTTGTACCGGCGTGTCCTCGCGGTTGCCCCACTCGTTCCAGGAGCCGTCGTAGAGCACCGGCCGCGGCCCGCCGGCGAGCTCGATGGCGTGCGCGACGGCAGTCGCCGAGACGGCCCCGTTGCAGTAGGCCACCGCCTGCCGGGAGAGGTCGACGCCGCGGTTCTGCAGCAGGCGTCGCAGCTCATCGGCGGGCAGGAACGTGCCGTCGGCGGCGAGCAACGAGCGGTAGTACACGTTGATCGCTCCGGGGATGTGCCCGCCCCGGCGCGCGTGCGACTCCTCCCCCGCGTATTCGGCATGCTTTCGGGCGTCGAGCAGCTGGGCGCCTCCGGCGAGCGCTTCCTGAACGGCCTCGCGGTCGATCAGGCCGTGCTGCGCCTCCGGCACCGGATACGGGGGCTGCGCCGCAGGGGGCCGCTCGACCCCGCCGTCGAGCGGCCGGCCGGCGTTCGTCCAGGCGGCGAGCCCGCCGTCGAGGACGTGAGCCGCGGCGTGGCCGTAGCTGCGGAGCACCCAGACGACACGCCCGGCAAGGACGTTGTAGTACTCGTCGTAGGCGACCACGACAGAGTCCGGGCCGATGCCGAGCCGGGTCGCATCCGCGGCGAACACCTCCGGCGGCGCCACGGTGATGGGGATGTCGCTCCCGCGGTCGGTGAAGTCCTCGCGCCAGTCGACGAAGACGGCGCCCGGGATGTGGCCCTCCTCGTAGCGATCCGGGTACGCCCGGTAGCGGGGCGTGCCGTTCACCACCTCGCCGCGCACGTCGAGCAGCCGCACCGTGTCGAGGTGCTGGGACAGCCAGTCGGCGCTCACGAGCACGTCGGGCACAGACGCAATGGTACAAACCGCCGGTGGGGGTGACCGACCGCTACTGGGGCCCGATCGAGCCGTCTGAGGCGGCCGCGGTGCTGGGACGTCCGGTCGAGATCGTGTCCCAGCACCTCCGCTGGCTCTTCGCCGTGGCGCACTGCAGGTGGGACGGAGGCTCCGCGATCGTGAAGCGCCAGCCGCCGATGGGCCGCACGATCGACCAGGTCGAGTGGCAGCACGCCCTGGCCAACCATCTGGCCGACAGGGGCGTGCCCGCCGTGCGGAGCCGCGGCGTGGTCGAGATGAACGGGCTCTGGTACGAGCTGTTCGACGTCGCCTCAGGTGACGACACCTATGCCGGTGTGGACACATGGGAGCCGTTCCGGTCGGAGGCTCACGTCCGGGCGGCGGGCCGCACGCTCGCGGCGCTGCACACGGCCGGCGCGGACTTCGAGCCAGCGCGGCCGCAGCCCCAGCGCGGCTTCGTCGTCCAGATCGGCCTGCTGCGCCTGACGCCGGTGGAGGCCGTCGACCTGCTCTGCCGCGAGCGTCCGGCGGTGGCCGAGTACTTGGCCGGGGAGGAGTGGCGGGGAGCGGTTGATGCCGCGTACGGCACGCTGTTCGACCGGCTCCGGCCGCTGCTCGGCGAGCTTCCGCAACGGCCGCTGCACGGCGACTGGCAGACCAACAACCTGTTCTTCCGCGGTGACGAGATCAGCGCGATCATCGACTTCCACCAGGCCGACTACGCGGCGCGGGTGCTCGACCTCGCGGTCGCGGTCGAGCGCAACTGCTTCTTCTGGAACCGGATCTCGGACGGGGAGGACGGGGCGTATCGGCTCGACCACGCGCGACTGCTGGTCGAGGCGTACCACGAGGCATCGCCGCTGGAGGAGGTGGAGCGCGCCGCATTCGCGGACGTGCTGGCGGCGTGCCAGTTCGAGTACGGGATCTCGTTCCTGGACTACTACTGGGGGATCGAGCACGACCGCGAGAAGGCGGACTGGGCATGGCATACCTTCGTGCTTGGGCACGCGTCGTGGTGGCAGAGCGCGGCAGGACGCGAGGCGCGGACGGGGATCGAGCAGATCATCGAGCAGCTCGCGTAACGACGAATTCCGAACCGGTCACAACCGGCACCAAGCCTGTCCGGGCCGGCTCCGCCGGCCCGGACAGGCTTGGTCTCCAATGAACGTGATGGGCCGCCTGCCATAGCAACCAGCCCGGCGGATCGTCACGATTCCGTACCGGGCGTCCCACGACCGCCTGGTGCGACTTGGTCTCCAATAATTGGCGCGAGGCGTCACGGCGGCCGTGACGTTTGCGCCGGCTGCGAACTTCGCGGTTGCGTCAACCGGCCAGCCGCGCGAGCAACGGCCGGGCCTTCACCCAGGACTCCTCGACCTCGGCGGCCGGGTCGGAGTCCCACACGATGCCGCCACCGACCCAGAGGTGGATCCGCCCGTCGGCAATGGCGAACGTCCGGATGGTCAGCCCCAGCTCGAGGTCGCCGTTGGGATAGATCCGGCCCAGGGCGGCCATCGACGCTCCGCGGCCGACCGGCTCGAGCCGGGCGATGTGGTTCACCGCCGAGACCTTCGGCGCGCCGGTCACCGAACCGCCCGGGAACGTCGCCCGCAGCAGATCGGCCAGGCCGACACCGAGCGCCAGCCGCCCCTGGACGCGCGAGACCAGATGCCGCACACCGGCCATCGGCCGCTCCACCAGGTAGTCCGGAACATGCACGCTGTGGGGAACCGAGATGCGAGCGAGGTCGTTCCGCTCGAGGTCGACGATCATGACGTGCTCGGCCCGGTCCTTCGGGTTCTCCGCGATCCGCTCGGGGTCGTCGGCCGGCCGCGTCCCCTTGATCGGCATCGTCTCGACCACGTCGCCGCGCCGCCGCAGGAACAGCTCCGGGCTCGCCGAGACCACAGACCAGCCGTCGCCGTGCATCGCCATCGCGTGCTCCGCGCCGAGCGGTGCCAGCGCCGCCTCGATCCCGCTCGCATCGCCCCGGAACGGAGCGCTGTGGTGGGCGACGACGTTGACCTGATAGACGTCGCCGCGCGCAATCGCCTCGCGCACGGCGATCACCGCGGCGCGATGCTCCGCCGCGGTCCAGGTCGCCTCCCAGCCTCCTACCCGAAACCGGCCGGCCAGCGCCTCGCGGCCGCCGCGCGCTGAACGTACGTGGCAGGCGAGCGACGGCAGCGGACACGGCTCCGGTGGCTGCGGCTCCGTTACGCCGGGCAGCGTCGATGCCAGTCCGTAGCCGAAATACACGTCCGCGACCAGGCCGTCCGCCGCCGGGACGAAGGGCTCGCTCCACACGCCGAACCCGTGCCCCGCGAGAAACTCCTCGAGACGGCCGAACGGATCGGCCTCCGAGGCATCGAGCTCGAGCCAGGGATCCGCCGTGAGCGTCGCCGTCATGACGGGATCCTAGGCCGGAGGGCTAACCGAATAGCTGATCGAGCCGGGCGGCCGCATCCGGATCCAGCCGCAGCGACCCCGCCTCGGCGTTCGCCCGGGTGTGCTCCTGGTTGCGGCTGCCGGCGATCGCCGCCGTGACGCCGTGCTGCTCGATCACCCATCGCAGGGCGAGCTGCGCCAGCGAGGAGCCGAGCCGCTCGGCCTCCGGTCGCATCTCGTCGACCTTGCCGAGGTCTCGCGCCAGGGGTGCTGGGTCGAACGACCACTCGGCTCCCTCGTCGCGCCAGTCGGCGTACTGCCCACGGCCGCTGCGCCAGTCGCCCTCGGAGAACTGGTGGTCGGGCCGCATCGCTCCGGTCAGGCGTCCGGCTGCGAGCGGGCTATAGGCGAGGTACCCGATGCCCTGCTCGGCCAGCCAGGGCAGCAGCTCCGCGCGATCCGCCTGCTCGAGCAGGGAGAACTCGTTCTGGACCGAGGCGACCGGATGGATCGCCTGACAGCGCTCGATCAGTCCGCGCCCGAAGTTCGAGACGCCGATGTGGCGCACCTTGCCCGCCGCGACCAGCTCAGCCATGGCGCCCCAGGTCTCCTCCACCGGCACGTCGTCGTCCGGCCAGTGCACCTGGTACAGATCGACGTGGTCGCGGGCGAGGCGGCGGAGCGAGCCGTCGATCGCATCCTGCACCTGCTCGGGGCGCAGCCCGCTGCCCTCGTCCGGAGCGACCTTGGTGAAGACGAGCACGTCGTCACGACCGGCAACGGCTCTTCCGACGATCTGCTCCGAGACGCCGTCGCCGTAGACCTCGGCGGTGTCGACCCAGGTCATGCCCGCGTCGAGGCCGGCATGGATGGCGGCGACCACGTCCTGCTCCGACGTGTTCGGCCCCCAGTGCATGCCGCCCGCCTCCCAGGAGCCGAAGCCCACCACGGACATGTCTAGATCAGTGGTGCCCAGGCGTCGCATCTCCATGACGCCAGCCTAGTTGCCCACCGATCGTACCAGCTACACTCGCGCGCCGTGCCAGACGCCGTCATCTTCGACTTCAACGGCACCATCTCGGACGACGAGGGGCTGCTCGCGGAGCTGTTCCACCAGATCTTCGCGGAGGTCGGCATCGACGTCCCGGCGTCGCTCTACTTCGAGGAGTTCGCAGGCCACTCGGACGTGGAGATCGCCGAGGGCGTCCTGACCCGGTTCGGGCGCGACGGCGACACCGACCTGCTCGAGCACGTCGTGCAGCGGCGGACCGAGCTCTACCTGCAGGCCCAGCGGAGCGCTCCGACCGTCTCGCCGAAGGCCGCCGAGTGCGTCCGTCAGATCGCCGCGCGTGTCCCCGTCGCGATCGCGTCCGGCGCCGCACGCCTCGAGATCGAGGCCGTGCTCGACGCGGCCGGGCTGCGCGAGCTGTTCCCCGTGCTGGTCTGTCTGGAGGACGTGGTGCACGGCAAACCGCATCCCGAGGGGTACCTCACAGCGCTCGATCGCCTGGCAGCCCACACCCACGGGACGTTGTCACCTGAGCAGACGCTGGTGTTCGAGGACTCGGAGCCGGGCCTCGAGTCGGCGCTCGCAGCCGGCATGCGATGCGTCCTCGTTGCCGGCACCGTCGCTCCGGAGCGGAGCTCGCGGGCAGTCGGTATGGTTGATGCCCTCGACTGGTCTATACCACTGATCCGGGAGCAGTTCGATTCGCACTGAAGCACGCGCGGTGGTCATCGGCGGGGGCGTCGGCGGCTGCAGCATCCTCTACCACCTCGCCAGGCTCGGGTGGACCGACGTCGTGCTGGTGGAGCAGTACGGGCTCACGCACGGCTCGACCTGGCACTCCGCGGGCCTCGTCGGCCAGCTCCGCTCGACCGTCAGCCTGACCAAGATGATGCACTACTCGGTCGGCCTCTACGCCGATCTCAAGGATGAGACGGGCAAGGATCCCGGATGGCACGAGCTGGGCGGACTGCGCCTCGCCTCGTCGCGGGCTCGCATGGAGGAGCTGCAGCGACAGGCCGGGTGGGCCAAGAGCTTCGGATTGCCCGTGGAGCTGATATCGGCCCGCGAGGCCCAGGAGCTCTTCCCGCTGATGAGCACGGACGGCGTGGAGGGTGCGCTGTTCCTGCCGCAGGACGGCTACCTCGACCCCAGCCAGCTCACGTTTGCGCTCGCCGACGGCGCCCGCCTGCGCGGAGCCGAGATCGAGCAGCGCACCCGGGTCACGGACATCACGCTGCGCGACGGGCGGGTGCACGAGGTGGTCACGGACAAGGGCACCATCCGCACCGACGTGGTGATCAACGCCGGCGGCATGTATGCACCGCAGATCGCCCGGATGGTGGGGGTCGACGTCCCGATCATCCCCTATGCGCACGAGTTTCTCGTCACCGAGACATTCGATCCCCCGCTGCAGCCGCTGCCGACTCTGCGCGACCCCGACAACCTGGTCTACTGGCGCACCGAGGTCGGGGGGCTGATCATGGGCGGGTACGAGCGCGACCCCGCACCGTGGGCGCTCGACGGCGTGCCGGACGGCTTCGAGGCGCAGCTGCTTCCCGAGGACTGGGAGCGGTTCGACGAGCTGCTCGGAAACTCGATCCGGCGCGTGCCCGCCATGGAGACGGCCGAGGCCAAGAAGCTGTTCAACGGGCCCGAGGCGTTCACGCCCGACGGCGAGTTCATCCTCGGCGAGTCGGACGTGCCGGGGTTCTGGGTGGCGGCGGGCTTCTGCGCCCATGGCCTGGCCGGAGCCGGCGGCATGGGCTGGCAGATGGCGGAGTGGATCGTGAACGGCGAGCCGAGCCTCGACATCTGGCACATGGACATCCGGCGGTTCGGCCGGCAGTACCGGAGCCAGGACTACACGCTGGCGCGAGCCACCGAGGTCTATGCCACCTACTACGACATCAAGTACCCGAACCACGAGCGCCGGGCCGGACGGCCGCTGCGCCTCTCGCCGGCGTACGCCAGGCTCGCAGAGCTGGGGGCGTCCTTCGGCGAGAAGTCCGGCTGGGAACGGGCGAACTGGTTCGAGCCGAACGCCGCCGACGGCGACGAGTCCCTCCGCCCACGCGGCTGGGCCGGCGAGAACTGGTCGCCGGCGATCCATGCCGAGGCGATGGCGACCAGGGAGCGAGCCGGGCTGTTCGACGAGACCTCGTTTGCCAAGTTCGAGGTGGAGGGACCCGGCGCGCTCGCGCTCCTGCAGCAGCTGTGCGGGAACGACGTCGACCGCCCGGTCGGCTCGGTCACCTACACCCAGATGCTCAACCGCCGCGGCGGCATCGAATGCGACTTCACCGTCACCCGGCTCGGTGCGGAGCAATTCCGCATCGTCACCGGCACCGCGTTCGGGAACCACGACATGGCCTGGGTGCGCAAGCACATGCCGTCGGACGGTAGCGTGCAGCTGCACGACGTCACCTCCGCCTACGCCTGCTTCGGTCTCTGGGGGCCGCGGGCGCGGGACATCCTCGCGCCGCTCACCCGCTCCAACCTGAGCAACGAGGCGTTTCGCTACATGACGGCGCAGGAGATCTCGATCGGATCGGTTCCGTGCCTGGCCGTGCGCGTCACCTACGTCGGCGAGCTGGGATGGGAGATCTACTGCCCGGCCGAGTACGGGCAGGCGCTGTGGGACGTCCTCTGGCAGGCCGGACGCGAGCACGGCATGCGTGCGTGCGGGTACCGCGCGATCGACGCCCTGCGCATCGAGAAGGGCTACCGGGTCTGGGGGTCGGACATGACGCCCGAGGACACGCCCGACGAGGCCGGGGTCGCGTTCGCCGTGAAGCCGGAGAAGGGTGACTTCATCGGACGCGAGCCGCTGGTCGAGGCGCGGCTGCAGGCACCCGAGCGCCGGCTCTGCTGCCTGGTGCTCGACGATCCGCGGTCGGTCTGCCTGGGCTCTGAGCCCGTGCGCGTGAACGGCGAGATCACCGGACGGGTGACCACCGGCGGCTACGGGTTCGCGGTCGACGCATCGATCGCGTACGCCTACCTGCCGGCCGCGTCGTCGGAGCCGGGCACCTCCGTCGACGTCGAGGTGTTCGGCGAGTGGATCCCCGCCCACGTATCGGCGGAGCCGCTCTGGGATCCCTCGGGCGACCGCATCCGCGCCTAACGATCGTGTAACGATGGGCTCGCCGGACTGGCGCCGGCGGGGCCATCTCCTACGCTTGGACCGTGGAGCCATACCGGATCCTGCTGGTCGAGGACGACGCGACGATCCGCGAGATGACGCAGCTGTCGCTCCAGCGCGACGGCTTCACCGTCGAGACCGCGGCGGACGGCCCATCCGGGCTCGAGGCCTTTCGCGACCATCCGCCCGACCTCGTGCTGCTCGACCTGATGCTGCCGGGGCTCGACGGGGTGTCGGTCTGCCGCGCGATCCGTGAGTCGAGCGTCGTGCCGGTGGTGATGCTCACCGCGCGCTCGGACGCCCTGGACGTCGTGGTCGGCCTCGAGGCGGGCGCCGACGACTACGTCACGAAGCCCTTCGAGCCCGCGGTGCTCGCGGCACGGCTGCGGGCCGTGCTGCGGCGCGCCACCCGGCCGGAGGCTGCCGCCCCGCTCCGCTTCGGCACGCTCGAGATCGACCCGCTGGGCATGGTCGTCCGCCGCGACGGCGAGGAGATCTCGCTGACGCCAACCGAGTACCGGCTGCTGCTGATGCTGGCCGAGAACGCCGGGATCGTGCTCAGCCGAGAGCGCCTGCTGGAGGAGGTGTGGGGCTACGTCTGGGCGGGCGACACGCGGCTGGTCGACATGCACGTCCGCCGGCTGCGGGGCAAGATCGGTCACGAGGCGATCGAGACCGTGCGCGGCGCCGGCTACAAGATGGCACGCGCATGAGCCTCCGCGTGCGGCTGGCGCTCGCGTTCGCGCTGCTGGCCGCGCTCGTGGCCGCATCGGTGGGGGTGGTGGTGTACGAGCTCTCCGCGCAGGACCTGCTCGACCGCGCGCGCGCCCGCGCGGTAGCCAACGTCCGCTCGGCCGCGCGGCTGTATCCGCTGACCAAGCCGCTCCCGCCGTACCCGGCGTTGCGTACCGGCGACAGCTCCGTCCCGAAGCCGTTGCGGGCGGCGGTCGCCCGCGGCCTCGTCGCCACGTACCACGGCAGCTGGAGGGGCGAGCCGGCCATCTGGGCCGGCCGGCCGGCGGCCGACGGCACGCCGCTGTTCGTCCGGTCGAGCTACCTCGCGGAGCAGCGCTCGCTGGACGACCTGCGCACGAAGCTGATCGAGGCGGCGATCGCGGCGGCGGTGGGCGGCGCGCTGCTGGGGGCGGTGCTCGCAACCAGCCTGTCCCTGAGGCTGCGACGGGCCGCGGCGGCCGCCGAGCAGGTCGCCGGCGGTGACCTCGACGCGCGCATCGACGCGCACGGGCACGACGAGGTGGCGGCGCTGGGACAGGCCGTCGACCGGATGGCGGATGCACTGAAGCTGCGGATCGAGCGCGAGGAACGGTTCGTCGCGGATGTCGCGCACGACCTGCGAACGCCCGTGACCGGGCTGGTGACCGCGGCCAGCCTGCTCGAGAGCGATCAGGTGGGCTCGGCGATCAAGGAGCGCGTCGGCCATCTCAGCGAGCTCGTCGAGGACCTGCTCGAGATCGCCCGGCTCGAGAACGGGTCGGCGACGGCCGACCTGCGCTGGGTCGACGTCGCAGCGCTGTCGCATTCGGTGGCCGCCCGGCATCCCGGCGTGGAGGTGCATGCAGACGCCCCGTGTCGCGCCCTCGTCGATCCGCGGCGGCTGGAGCGCGTGCTCGAGAACGTGATCGCCAACGCGGAGCGTCACGGGGCGCCGCCGATCGTGGTGGAGGTCTCGCCGGGATCGGTGCGCATCATCGATGCCGGCCGGGGCTTTCCGGCGGACATGCTCGAGCGCGCCACGGAGCGCTTCGCGTCGGGTGACTCGGCGCGAGGCGACGGCGTCGGGCTGGGGCTGGCGATCGCGGCAGCTCAGGCACGGGTGATCGGCGGCGTCCTGCGGCTGGCAAACGGGCCAGGCGGTGGGGCGGTGGTCACGGTCGAGCTTCCGAGGGTGGAGCAGTGAGGATCACGTGGCTGCTGGCCCTGGCGGCGCTCGCGGCGGGCTGCGGTGCGCAGTCCGGGCTGCACGTGGAAGACGGCGGCCGCACGGTGGCCATCGCCATCGCGACGACGTCGACGCAGCCCCCCAGCGGGGGCGGACACACGTTGCCCAAACAGGTGACGGCTCGCGTGCCGCTGGGCGGGGTGCCGGCGATCTGCTGGGACGGCGGGCACACCCTCTGGGCGGCGGTGTGGGCCGGCGGCCCGCACCTGATCGGATCGCTGGTGCCGGTCGATACGGCGACCGCCCGAACGGGCGGCGCCGTCGCACTGCCGCCGAGCCCGGCGCCGTACCTGCTCGCCGCCTCGACGGATGCGGTCGACGTCGTGGCCGGCGGACAGCTGCTCCAGTTCGACCCCGCGACCGGGCACCTGCGCCGCAGCACCGACCTGAACGCCGGAGCACGGGCGATCCTGCTCTCGCGGCGCTCGCTCTGGCTGACGCTCGACGACGGCACGGTGCTACGGCTCGATCCCGCATCCCTCGCCGTGCGCGACCGGCTGCACCTGACACCCTCACCGGAAGCGATCACGACATCGCCTGGAAGCGTGTTCGTAACCGACGACCAGGCGCGCGACCTGATCCGCGCGCGCGCGGCGACCGGCCGCATCACGGACACGGTCACGATCGCGGCGTCCGGGGCCGGGCCGCCCTCGCAGATCACCATCTACGCGGGATCGATCTGGGTCTACGAGGGATCGTCGGTGGTGCGGCTGCTGCTGCCGACGACGCGGCTGGTCGACCGGTTGTCGCTGCCCGGAGGCGGCGGGTCGATCGCCGCAGGCACCGGCGGCGTGTGGGTCAGCGGGAGCTTCGGCGTCGCGCGTATCGATCCGGCCACCGGACAGGTGACGACGCCGGTCGACGTCGGCGCCGCCGGAGCGGCGATCGCCACCACCGGCGACGCCGTGTGGGTGGTGCAGCGGGTGGGTGGGACGCTGCTTCGGTTGTCCCCCTGAGCCGTGCTCAGGCGGCGGCGAGCACGTCGCGCAGCGTGATGATCTGGTCGCGGCGCTGGCCGATGCCGACGATCGCGACCTCGACGCCGACCCGCTCCTCGACGAAGGCGAGGTAGTCCCGGGCGGCACGCGGGAGCTGGCCGGCGTCGCGGACACCGGAGATATCCGTACTCCAGCCCTCCAGCCGCTCGTACACGGGCTGCGCGTGATGGAAGTCGCTCTGATGCCAGGGGAAGTCCTCCGTGACCGAGCCGTCCGGCAGCCGGTAGGCCGTGCACACCGGGATCGACTCGAAGATCGACAGCACGTCCAGCTTGGTCAGCGCGAGCTGCGTCAGCCCGTTCAGCCGGGCCGCATACCGGAGCGCGACCAGGTCGAGCCATCCACAGCGGCGCTCCCGGCCGGTGACCGTGCCGTACTCGCCGCCGTGCTCGCGGATACGGGCGCTGTCGGCCTCGTCGGCCTCGCTGGGAAACCCGCCCGCTCCGACGCGAGTGACGTACGCCTTGGCCACGCCCAGCACCGCGTCGACCCGCGTCGGCCCGAACCCGAGCCCAACGCACGCTCCTGCGGCGATCGGGTTCGAGCTGGTGACGAACGGATAGGTGCCGTGGTCGAGATCGAGCAGCGTGGCCTGAGCGCCCTCGCACAGCACGAGCTTGCCGTCGTCCAGCGCCTGGTTGACGAGCAGCGACGTGTCGGCGATGAAGGGTCGGATCCGCTCGGCGTAGCGGAGGGTGGCCTCGGTCAGCACGTCCTTGTCGATGGGGCGCTGGTGGTAGATCTTGCGCAGCAGGACGTTCTTGACCGAGAGCGCGGTCTGGATCTTCTGGCGCAGGATCTTCTCGTCGAGCAGGTCCTGGACGCGGATGCCGACGCGCGAGGCCTTGTCGGCGTACGCCGGCCCGATGCCGCGGCGGGTCGTGCCGATCTGCAGCCGGCCCAGCATCAGCTCGGAGTCGGCGTCGATGATGCGGTGCCACGGCATGATCAGGTGGGCGTTGCCTGAGATGCGAACGCCGGACAGGTCGACGCCGCGCGACTCGAGCCCGTCCAGCTCCTCGATCAGCACCTCGGGGTCGATCACGCAGCCGTTGCCGAGCACGCAGAGGGTGCCCGGCCAGAGCACGCCGCTCGGCACGAGCCGGAGCTTGTAGGTCTCGTCGCCCAGCACCAGCGTGTGGCCGGCGTTGTTCCCGCCCTGGTAGCGGGCGACCACATCGGCGCGCTCGGCCAGCGTGTCGACGATCTTGCCCTTGCCCTCGTCGCCCCACTGGGCGCCGACGATGACGGTGCACGGCATCGGTCGTTCCTCAGGCCGGGCCCTGGGCCAGGTTCGCGAAGCGCGTGTAACGGCCCTGGTAGGCGAGCTGCACCGTGTCGAGCGGCCCGTTGCGGTGCTTCGAGACGATCACCTCGGCCTCGCCCTTGTGCTCGCTCTCGGGGTCGTAGTAATCGTCGCGGTACACGAACATGACGAGGTCGGCGTCCTGCTCGATCGATCCCGATTCGCGCAGGTCGGAGAGCTGCGGCCTGCGGTCCTTCGCTCCGCGCTGCTCGACGGCGCGGGAGAGCTGGGACAGCGCCAGCACCGGCACCTCGAGGTCGCGCGCGATCAGCTTCAGCTGCCGCGAGATGTGGGAGATCTCGTTGACCCGGTTGTCGAAGCGGCCGCCGCCGGACATCAGCTGCAGGTAGTCGATGACGACGAGCGCCAGGTCGGGATGGCGCGCCTTCAGCCGCCGCGTTTTGGCCTTGATCTCGAGCGCCGTGATCCCGGCCGTGTCGTCGACGTAGATCGGCGACTCCTGCAGCGCCGAGCACGCCGCCGTCAGCTTCGGCCACTCCTCCGGCGCCAGCTTGCCGGTGCGAAGACGGCTGGAGTCCACCTTGCCCTCGGAGCACATCAGGCGCTGGGTGACCTCGTCGCGCGACATCTCGATCGAGAAAATCGCCACGGGCAGCCGCTCCCGGATGCCGACGTGGGCGGCGACGTTGAGCGCCAGCGACGTCTTGCCCATGCCCGGCCGCGCTGCCAGGATGATCAGGTTCGACGGCTGGAACCCCGCGGTGATCTTGTCGAGCTTGCGGAAGCCCGTGGCCACGCCGGTGATCTCACGGCCTGCCTCGTGCAGCTGGGTGATCCGCTCGAACGACTCGTTGAGCAGCGTGGCGATCGAGCTGAAGTCGCTGGTGATGCGCTGGTCGGCGATGCCGAACACGACCTGCTCGGCCTGGTCGACCAGCTCCTGCGGCTCCCCCAGCCGCTCGTAGCCCAGCTGCGCGATCTGGGTGCCTGCCCGGATCAGGTTGCGGTAGGTGCTCGAGTCGCGGACGATCTCGGCGTAGCGCTGGGCATTGGCGACGGCCGGCACCGTCGAGGCGAGCGTGTGCACCGCCGCCTTGCCACCCACCTCATCGAGCAGGCCCCGGTTCTGGAGGGCGTTGATCAGCGTGATCGAGTCGACGGTGCCGCCCTCGGCGTACACCTGCAGGATGGTCTCGTAGACGGTCGCGTGCGACCGCCGGTAGAAGTCGTCCGGGCGCAGGATCTCCGAGACGATCGCAATCGCATTCTGCGACACGAGCATGGCGCCCAGCACCGACTCCTCCGCATCGAGATCGTGCGGAGGGATGGTGGGAGCCTGGTGCTGCTGCTGGTCGACGGCCAACGAACGCGAACTCAGTAGTCGTCCGGCTCTGCCTCGAACGCCTCGACGCCGCCCTCTTCACCGGCGGCGCCCGGGACGACCATCACCTTGATCGTCGCGTCCACCTCGCCCCAGACGGTGATGCCGACGCGGTAGGAGCCGAGCGCCTTGATCGGCTCCTCCAGCGCCACCTTGCGCCGGTCGACGCGGATCTTGCGCGCCTTCCAGATCGCGTCGGCGATGTCGCTCGAGGTCACCGACCCGTAGAGCCGGTCCTCGGCACCCGACCGGGCCTTGATCGTCAGCACGGTGCGGTTGAGGGTGTGGGCGATCTCGCGCGCCTGCTCATCGCTCTGCGCCTCGTGGCGCCGCCGCAGCTCCTCCTGCCTGCGCACCTGCTCGATCATGCCGTCGCTGGCGGCCAGCGCCAGCTTGCGCGGCTCCAGGAAGTTGCGCATGTAGCCGGCGGCGACGTTGACGACGTCGCCCTTCCGGCCAAGCTTGTCGACGTCCTGCAAGAGGATCGCCTGGGTTCCCTTGTGTGCCATCACACCCCTCGTCGTTCACGCGGCCCGGGGCCGCGAACATCGTCCCAGTCGCGGCTGGAAACTGCCAGCCGCGGCCGAAGAGAAAAGCCGCTGTGTGCGGAGAATCAGTTCACCGCGTAGGGCAGCAGCGCCACCTCGCGAGCCCGCTTGACCGCGACCGCAACCTGGCGCTGGTGCCGCCGGCAGGCGCCGGTGATCCGCCGCGACCGGATCTTGCCCTTCTCCGACACGTAGCGGCGCAGCTGGTTGTAATTCTTGTAGTCGACCTCCTCGACCTTGTCCTTGCAGAAGAAGCAGGACTTGCGCCGCGTCGACCCGCCGGGGCCCGTGCGCGCCTTGGTCGGGCGCCGTTTCGGCTTGGATGCCATGGAACCTCCGTCTCGTTCCTAGAAGGGGATGTCGTCGTCGCCCGAGCTGGGGCCGAAGGCCGGCACAGGGTCGGGGGTCAGCTCGCCGCCGCGCGGCTCGAAGCTGCGCGCCTGGCCGCCGCCGCCCTCGCCGTCTCCGCGAGAGCCGAGGAACTGCACCGTGTCGGCGACGATCTCCACCGCCTGGCGCTTGCTGCCGTCCTGCGCCTCCCACTCACGCCACTCGAGGCGGCCGTCGACCGCCACCGGGCGGCCCTTCGAGAGATAGGTGGCGCAGTTCTCGCCCTGGGCGCCCCAGACCTTGACGTCGAAATAGTTCGGCTTCTCGACCCACTCGCCGCTCGCCTGATCCTTGTAGCGGCGGTTCACAGCCAGGCGTAGCTTGCACACCTGCGTGCCGCTGGGAAGGCTGGACAGCTCGGGATCGCTTGTCAGATTGCCGGTCAGGATGACCCGGTTGATGTTTGCCATGGTTCCTCCTCTAGCCCTGATCGAACGTACGTTCGTATAGTAGGGCGGTGTGCGGACGCTGGTCAGGCGCCGGCCTCGACCGGCTCCTCAGCGTCCTGCGAGCGGCTTTCCGCCGGCTTTGCCGGCGAGCTGCCGGGGATGCGGTTGGTGGCCATGAAGCGCAGCACGCCGTCGGTGATGGCGAGCACGCGCGTGATCTCCTGGAGCACGGGCGCGTCGGCGTCGAACGTCAGCACGTAGTACCACGCCTCGCCCATGTGCCTGATCTCGTAGGCGAGCTTGCGACGGCCCCACGGCTCGACGGCCTTCCAGCTGCCGCCGCCCTTCTCCACGATCTGCTGGATGCGCTCGATGATCTCCCGGTGCCGCTCCTCCGCGGCTTCGGGCTCGATCAGCAGCATGATCTCGTAGGGGTTGATCCTGATCACCTCCTCTGGTCTGTACAGCACCGGCGGCCGAAGGCCCCGCCGATCAGGATCGGTGGCGGGCGCCGCGCCGGAGCAGGAAGCTCTCGGTTGTGGCCGTCAGTATACTGGCGGCCGTTCACGGGGAGGCTCAGTTGGGACGGATGCGATGGTTCATAGTGGGCGCGGCCGCTGCGGCCGGCGCCTTCGTGGCGGCCGGGCGGGCGCGGCGCATGCTGGCGCCGGCCGACGAGCTCGACCTCGAGGATTGGGACGAGCCGCGGGCCCCGGCGGAGCCCCCACCGACCAGGCCGGCGACCGCGTTCGCCTCCTACGACACCGTGCCGCCGGCCGACGACGACACGCAGGAGCTGCGGCTCCGCATCGACGAGACGCGGGACCGCATCCGCCGCCGCACCCAGGAGCAGGACGCGGCGGCGGACACGGACCCGGCCTAGATGATTGATTCCACGGAACCGTGCGGTCTGAGCGGTCGGTAGGTAAGCAGCGCAAGGATCGAGGGAGGGCCGATATCGGGAATATCGGCCCGACCGAGGACGCCGCGATGCGCCGTCCTAC
The DNA here is from genome assembly GCA_035695105.1 of Gaiellales bacterium. Lineage (GTDB taxonomy): Bacteria > Actinomycetota > Thermoleophilia > Gaiellales > JAICJC01 > JAICYJ01. The sequence continues at coordinate 59 of DASSEV010000007.1, read as the reverse complement.
CGGACGCAGCCCCCACAGGGACGCCGGCTACTCACCGTCAGGCGGTCAGACGTGCGGAG
>DASSEV010000006.1:0-4763 GCA_035695105.1 Gaiellales bacterium | reverse complement strand
ACGGAACGTCGCGTCGATCGTCGAGGCGACCGATCGCACGGTGGCGCAGCTGGCGCTGGTGGGACGCGGCAGGCAGGCACTGGCGGGATACGGCGGCGCGCCACGGGCCTCGTCCTTCGTCGACCGAGCGGTCTGACCCCTCCGGGCATCTCAAAGACGGGTGGAGGCGGTTGGCACCTTTCCCGCGCCGGTTTGTAACGAACGCCCCATGGTTGGGCGCAGACCTTCCGTCCGATCGTGACGGAACCGGCGCTGCTCGCCACTGAGCCGTCACCTCTAAAACGGAGCGGCGGCCCGTCGATTACCGAGGTGCTCGCACGGATCGCGAGCGTGAAGGACCCACGGACGGGCCCGATATCCACTCGACTGGAGATTGGACGGACGTGGAGCTCTTCGACACCACCATGGTCGGCCTGGAGCGGGCGATGAGCGGCGCGCAGCTGCGCCAGCAGGTGCTCGCCAACAACCTGGCCAACGCCAACACCCCGAACTTCAAGCGCTCGGACGTGGACTTCCACGCGGCGCTCGCGAACGCGTTCGACAGCGGCTCGGCCTCGCCCGCCTCGCTGAACGCCACCAAGTTCTCGATCCAGACAGATACCAGCTCCGTGATGCAGGCCGACGGCAACAACGTGGACGTCGACACGGAGATGGCGAACCTCTCCGAGAACTCGCTCGACTACCAGTCCCTCACCTCGGTGCTGGCGTCGCGCGTGAAGATCCTGCAGACGGCGATGGGCACTGGAGGTGCTTCCTGATGGGCATGTTCGATGCGCTCAGCATCTCGTCCACCGGCATGAGCGCGGAGCGCCTGCGCATGGACGTGATCGCCGAGAACCTGGCCAACGCCGAGACGACGCGCACCCCCGAGGGCGGCCCCTACCGCCGCCAGGAGGTCGTGCTCGAGCAGGCGTCTCCCACGTTCGGCGAGGTGCTCGGCGGCGTTCGCGTCGCCGGCATCGTCAGCGATACGTCACCGCCGCGCCGCGTCTACGACCCCGGCCATCCGGATGCCGACAAGCAGGGCTACGTCACGCTGCCCAACGTCAACCCGGTCAACGAGATGGTCGACCTGATCACCGCACAGCGCGGCTATGAGGCGAACGTGACGGCGATGAGCGCGGCCAAGCAGATGTTCACCAAGACGCTGGACGTGCTGCACTGATGATCGATCCCGTCTCCGCATCCACGCTCGGGCCCGAGTTCCAGGTCGGCGGCGTCGGCGGCACGGCCGGAACGGCCACCGCCGGCGGCACGGCGGCCGGCTCCTTCGGCAGCCTGCTGACCGACAAGATCGGCGCTCTCAACGACATGCAGAACAGCGCGGCCGACGCGTCACAGGCCCTGGCCACCGGCCAGGCGACCGACGTTGCCTCGGTGGTCACCACGGTCGAGCAGGCCGCCCTGGCGATGCAGCTCGCCGTCCAGGTGCGCAACAAGGCCGTCGACGCCTACCAGGAGCTCATGCGGATGCAGGTCTGACGCGGCCCGCGCCCTGACCCGCCCCCACTCCCCCCTCTCGCATGCCCAATCTGAACACGCTCCGTGATTTCTGGCGCAGCCTCGAGCCGCGTGCGCAGATGACCCTCGTCGGCTCCATGCTGGCCGTGGTGGTCGTCATGTACGGCATCTACCACTTCGCCTCCCAGCCGAGCTACTCGACCATCCAGACCGGCCTCGACCCGTCGTCGACCGGCCGCATCACCTCCGCCCTGGCGGCCGCGGGCGTCACCTACAAGCTCGAGAACGGCGGCACCGCGATCGCGGTCAGGAGCGGGCAGGAGTCGCAGGCGCAGGTCGCTCTCGGCTCGGCCGGGCTCGCGAACGGCGGTCACGTCGACTTCTCGCTGTTCGACCACTCCTCGCTGTCCACGACCGACTTCCAGCAGCAGGTGAACTACCAGCGCGCGCTGGAGGGCCAGATCGCGAACACGATCGAGGGCATCTCGGGCGTCGACTCGGCGCAGGTGCAGCTCGTGCTGCCGAAGGACCAGCTGTTCCAGGACCAGGCGTCCCAGGCGACCGCGTCGGTGATGGTCGACGCCCCGCTCGGGCTGACGCAGTCGAGCGTGCAGGGCATCGCCCACATGACCGCCTCGAGCGTCCAGGGCCTCGACCCGCAGAGCGTCACGATCACCGACCAGACCGGCGCGATGCTGTGGCCGACCGGCGACGGCACGGGGCTGGGCGGGGCGCCGTCCAAGCTGGCCGCCGAGGACGCGTACGCGAGCCAGCTGTCCGCGCGGATCGACGCCCTGCTGGCGAACATCCTCGGCCCGGGCAAGGCGGAGGCTCGCGTCAACGCCGATCTCAACGTCGACAAGACCACCACCGACTCCGTCACCTACGACCACACCCATCCGCCGGTCGTGCTGGACAAGAACAGCAGCGAGGAGACGCTGAAGTCGGCCGGCGGCGGTCTCGGCGGGCTCTCCGGCACCGCCGGCAACATCAACAACGGCGGCACCGGCACGGGCACCAGCTATCCCGGCGGCGCCGGCGGCAACGGCAACTCGAACTACATCAACAAGTCGGAGCAGGTGCAGAACGGCGTCGACAAGACGGTCGCGCACACCGAGGTCGCCCCCGGCGCGGTCAACCGCCTCGACGTCGCGCTGCTGGTCGACAAGTCGGTCAGCGGCGCGGACGTGACCGCGGTGCAGAACGCGGTCAGCAGCATGGTCGGCCTCGACCCGTCGCGCGGGGACACGATCACCGTCTCGACGCTGGCGTTCGCCAAGCCGGCGGCGGCCGGCGCGGCCGGCGGCGGCATCGCCGGCCTCGGCAGCCCGATCGACATGGCGAAGACGGGCGGCGCGGCTCTCGCGGCGATCGTGTTCCTCTTCCTCGTGCGCCGCAACCTGAAGCGGCGCGAGGGCGACCCGGTGGCGCCGGAGCCGCGCTGGCTGAAGGAGATCACACAGGCGACGCCGATCGCGCAGCTCGGGAGCGGCGCCGGCCAGGCCACGGCCGTGATGCCGGAGCGCCGCCAGCAGATGCAGGCGACGGCCGAGGAGATCGTCAAGACCCAGCCGGACGCGGTGGCAATGCAGGTCGCCCAGTGGATGAGTGAATGAACGACCGGCTGGCCAAGATGCCCGGCCGGCGCAAGGCGGCCATCCTCTGCGTCTCCCTCGGCAGCGGTGGCGCCGCGGAGATCTTCAAGCACCTCTCGAACGACATGATCGAGCAGCTCACGGTCGAGATGGCCAAGACCCAGGCCGTCGAGCCGGACGTCGCCGAGTACGTGCTCGAGGAGTTCGTCGAGACGGCCGCCGCGCGCGGATACATCGCCGAGGGCGGCCTGCGATACGCCCGTGAGGTGCTGGAGCGGGCGGTCGGCCACCAGCGGGCAGGCGAGATCCTGAACCGGCTGTCGGCCGTGATCGAGACCAGCCCGTTCGACTACCTGCGAACGACGCCGCCCGACCAGCTGGCCGCCTTCCTGCGCAACGAGCACCCCCAGACGATCGCCCTGGTCGTCGCCCAGCTGCCGACGACGGCGCTGGCCGCCAAGGTGATGGAGCTGCTCGCGCCCGAGGTGCAGGCCGACGTCGCCGTCCGCATCGCGACGATGGGCCAGACGTCCCCGGAGGTGGTGAAGGAGGTCGCGAGCGTGATGGAGAACCGCCTCGAGACCGTGATCCAGCGCGAGTACGCGGCGTCCGGCGGCGTGCGCTCCCTGGCGTCGATCCTGAACTCGTCCAACCGCGCGACCGAGCGCAACATCCTCGACCACCTGGGCGAACAGGACGGTGAGCTGGCCGAGGAGGTGCGCCGCCTGCTGTTCGTGTTCGAGGACATCCTCAAGCTCGATGACCGCGCCATCCAGCTGGTGCTGCGCGAGGTGGACTCCAAGGACCTGGCGCTCGCCATGCGGGGCTCGACCGCGGACGTGCAGGAGAAGATCCTCGCCAACATGTCGCAGCGCGGCGCCGAGATGCTCCGCGAGGAGATGGAGTTCATGCCGCCGCAGCGCCGCCGGGTGGTCGAGGAGGCGCAGACGAAGATCGTCGCCGTGGTGCGGCGGCTCGAGGATGCGGGTGAGATCGTGATCGCCCGCAGCGGCCAGGACGAGGACGATGAGCTCATCGGCTGAGATCTACTCGTTCGACGCGCTCGCTCCGCTGGGTGTCCGCGGCGCCGAGCACGCCACCCTGCAGTCGGTGGTCGAGGAGGCGCGGCACCACGGCCACGCGGAGGGCCTCGCCGCCGGGCTGGAGGAGGCGCGCACCATGCTCGAGCCCGCCGCCGCCGCGCTGGCGGAGGCGGTGCGCGGCGTTGCCCAGCAGGGAGACGAGTTCCTGCTCGAGGCCGAGCGGGCGGCGGTCGACCTGGCGCTGCAGCTTGCGGAGAAGATCGTGGGCGCGGCCATCGACGCCGACCCGGAGGCGGTGCTGGGCGTGATCGCCGGCGCCCTGCGGCGCGCCACGGTGCGCGACCACCTGGTGCTCGAGGTGAACCCGGCCGACTTCGAGCTGGTGCACGACCTCGCCGACGAGCTGGCCGTCCGCGTCGGCGGCGTCCGCCGCCTGGACGTGATCGCCGAGCGCCGGGTCTCGCGAGGGGGCTGCGTCGTTCGCACCGAGGACGGCGAGATCGACGCGCGCATCGAGGAGCAGCTGGCGCGAGCCGGCGAGGTCGTCGCCCACGCCCTGCGCACGGCCCCCGCCGAAGCCGGTGGCTGATCCAACCCTCACCCGCGCCGCGGCGGCGCTCCGCTCCGCCGACCTGCACCAGCTCCGCGGCCGCGTCACCAACCT
>DASSEV010000005.1:0-2136 GCA_035695105.1 Gaiellales bacterium | reverse complement strand
CTCGACGAAGGTGACGTGGTCGAGCTTCATCAGGAAGGCGTAGACGTCGCCGCTCTCGCCGCAGCCGAAGCAGTGGAAGCGGCCGACGCCGGGCCGCACGTTGAAGCTGGGGCTGCGCTCGTCATGGAAGGGGCAGAGCCCTTTCAACGCGCCGACGCCGGCGGTCTTCAGCGTGACCTGCTCGCCGATGATGTCGGCGATGTTGGTACGTGCCCTGACCTCCTCGATGTCACTCGAGCGGATGCGGCCGGCCATGTGCAGAGTCTAGGTTTCGGCGACGACGGGGCCGGGTCGCCGCGGGCCGGCGGTGCGACGGCGCGCGCGTGCGAGCAGGCGGGTCGCCGGCAGCCGGCGGAGCCGGACGGGCAGGGCGCGGTACAGGGGCACGAGCGGTCGGACGAGCGCGCTGAGGTTCGGGGCCGTGGTCCTGGGCAGCTGCTCGAGCTCGGCACGGATGCTGGGCACCGTGGGCAGGGTCGCGGCGATGAGGAACGGCAGCGCGGCGCGCACCCAGCGGGGCGCCCCCCGGGCGGCGAAGAGCTCCGCGATGACGTGCCGGGTGACCGGATCGAGGCGGAGCTCCCTCTCGGCCTCGGCGAACGCCGTGTCGAACGCGCTGCGCGACGCGGGCCACCACTCCGGCGGCATGCCCAGCTCGGTCCCGATGCGACCGAGGCGGGCGAGCAGCTCATCGCCCAGCGGGGCGGGGAGCGGGCCCCACACCGTGTCGGCGATGCGCAGTGCGGTGTCCGCGATGGTGGCGGTGACCCAGAACTGCAGGCCGGGATCGGCGGCGTCGTACGGCACGGCGTCGCCCGGCGAGCTGATGACCCGCGCGTGGAGCCGATCGATCCGGTCGATCACGCGGCGGGCGGTCGCGGCGTCTCCCGCCGCGACCTCGTACACGTAGATCAGCGTGCCGCGGAGCCGGGCGAGCGGATCGGCGGCGAAGTCGCTGTGCCGGGCGACTCCGTGTCCGATCGCCGGGTGGGCGAGCTGCAGCAGCAGCGCCCGCAGACCGCCCGCGAGCAGGGCCGCCTCGAGCTGCAGGCCCGCGGCGTCGGGGATGCGACGCGTGCGCTTCACGCCTTCAGCCGGGCGTGCCAGGCGAGGGCCGACTGGTCCGTGAGGCTGGCGACCTGGTCGACGACGACCCGCTTGCGGGCCGCGTCGTCCGCGGCATCCGCCCAGTCCGCCAGGAACGCCGTGTCCATCCGCTCGGGCTCGGCGAGCAGGCCATCGGCGAGCTCCTGGAGCAGCTCCCGCTGCTGCACGTAGATCGGCTGCCGGGTGTTGTGCGCCATGACGAACGCGGCGACGACGCCCTTCAGCGCCGCGATCTCCGCCTGGATGGCGCGGGGCACCTTCACGTCGGCACCGAACCGCACCAGCGTGGCGGCAGGGGCCGCCCGCCGGGTGGCCTGCGTGGCGGCGCCCGCGAACCTGCCGATCAACTGGCTCGTGAGATTCTTCAGCGCACCGTGGGCCCGGCGGGATCCGTCCCACTCCACGATCCACGGCTGCATCTCGCGCAGCCGCTGCAGCGCCTCGAGGAGCTCGTCCTGGCTGAAGGCACCGCCCACCCAGGCGTACATCGCACCGACGACGTCCCGCTGCGCGGTGGTGGAGCGCAGCGCCGCCGGTTCGACCGACCCGGCGACGACCGCGTCCTCGAAGTCGTGCACCGAGTAGGCGATGTCGTCGGCGAGATCCATCACCTGGGCTTCGATGCAGCGGCGCTTGTCGGGTGCGCCCTGACGCAGCCAGGCGAACGCCTCGGCGTCCTCGGGGTAGTAGCCGAACTTGGCGCGACCGCTCGGATCCCCGACGGCGTCGTCGGGCCCCCACGGGTACTTGCAACTCGCGTCGAGGCTGGCACGCGTGAGGTTCAGCCCGTATGGCGCCCCGTCGGGCCCGAACACCTTCGGCTCGAGCCGGGTCAGCAGCCGCAGCGACTGCGCGTTGCCCTCGAACCCGCCCACGTCGTCGGCCCACTCGGCGAGCGCCCGCTCGCCGTTGTGCCCGAACGGCGGATGCCCCAGGTCGTGCGCCAGGCAGGCGGTGTCGACGACGTCGGGGGCGAGCCCGAGGCTGCCGGCGAGCTCGCGGCCGACCTGCGCGACCTCGAGGGAGTGG
>DASSEV010000004.1:0-132845 GCA_035695105.1 Gaiellales bacterium | reverse complement strand
GTCGTGCAGCCGGCGGGCGTCCACTGCCGGCGCGCGCTCGCGCAGCAGCGCCGCCGTCGCCTCCGCGTCGAGGCCGCCGAGCGTCAGCAGCGGCAGGTCGGTACCGTCGAGCAGCGACGGCTCGCCCTCACGCACCGTCAGCACGACGGCGACCGGGTCGGCCAGCAGCCGCCGCAGCGCGAACCGCAGAGCGTCGGCCGTCGAGCCGTCCAGCCAGTGCGCGTCGTCGATCAGCACCGCCACCGGTGCCCGCTCGGCGTAGGCCGCGAGCAGCGTCAGCGTGGCCGCGCCCACGGCCAGGCGGTCGCGGGTCGCGGCCGGCCGCAGCGCCAGCGCGCCCTCGAGCGCGGCCGCCTGCGGCTCGGGCAGCTGGTCGAGGCTGCCGAGCGCCGGGCGCAGCAGCTCGAACAGCCCGGCGAACGGGATGTGCGCCTCGGACTGCACGCCGCGCGCGCGCAGCACCGCCATGCCGCCGGCCCGACCGGCGGCCCACTCGAGCAGGGTCGACTTCCCGATCCCGGCCTCGCCGACGAGGGCCAGCACGCCGCTCTCGCCGCCGCGCGCGCGGTCGAGCAGCGACTGGATGGCGCGTTGCTCGGTGTCGCGGCCGACCAGCATCGCGCCAATCTTGACAGGACCAGGGGGCCCCCCTGAGGCGAGCGCGCCGCACCGCTCGTACCGTCGTGATCGTCACCGACCAAGGAGAGGTTCACCATGGCAACGATCGAAGAGCGGCCGCTGGACATCGACAAGCTCCACGGCTTCGTGTTCAAGGCGGTTGAGGAGGTGGGCGCGACCCTGAACACGGCGCTGGTCGTGATGGGCGACCGCCTCGGGCTGTACCGGGCGATGGCCGGGGCCGGCGCGGTCACGCCGGCCGAGCTGGCCGAGCGCACCGACACCGCCGAGCGCTACGTGCGCGAGTGGCTGAACGCGCAGGCCGCGGGCGGCTACGTCGAGTACGACCCCGAGACCGGGCGCTACACGCTGCCGCCCGAGCAGGCGGTCGCGCTGACGCAGGAGGACAGCCCCGCCTACCTGCCGGGCTTCTTCCAGATCGCCCTCGGCTCGGTGCACGACTCGCCGCACATCACGGAGGCTGCCCGCAGCGGCCAGGGCGTCGGCTGGCACGAGCACGTCCACGACGTGCACGAGGGCTGCGAGCGGTTCTTCCGCCCCGGCTACAACGCCAACCTGATCAGCGCCTGGCTGCCCGCGCTGGACGGCGTCGTCGAGAAGCTCGAACGCGGCGCCCGCGTTGCGGACGTCGGCTGCGGGCACGGCGCCTCGACCATCCTGATGGCCCAGGCGTTCCCGAACTCGACGTTCACCGGGTTCGACTACCACCGCGAGGGCATCGAGACCGCCCGGCAGCGGGCGCAGGAGGCGGGCGTCGCCGATCGCGCGACGTTCGACGCGTCGCCCGCGGCCGCGTATCCTGGCCACGACTACGACCTCGTCACGATGTTCGACTGCCTGCACGACATGGGAGATCCCATCGGCGCCGCCCGCCACGTCCGCCAGTCCCTGGCCGACGACGGCACCTGGCTGATCGTCGAGCCGTTCGCCGGCGACCGCATCGAGGACAACCTGAACCCCGTCGGCAGGGCGTACTACTCCTTCTCGACGCTGCTCTGCACGCCGGCCTCGCTGTCGCAGGAGGTCGGGCTCGCGCTCGGCGCCCAGGCCGGCGAGGCCCGGATCCGCGAGGTGGTCGAGCGGGGCGGCTTCACCCGCTTCCGCCGCGCTGCCGAGACGCCCTTCAACCTGGTGTTCGAGGCGCGTCCGTGACGGACACGGCCGTCAGGCCCGCACACGGCGCGGACGTCCACCCGGACGTCCGCGCCCGCGTGCCCGATAGCTCGGGCCACGCCGTCACCGAGGACGGGCTGCGGCTCTGGTACGAGGTGCACGGCGACGGCGGCCCGACGATCGTGCTGCTGCCGTGCAACCCGATCAGCCACTCGCGGCTGTGGAAGGCGCAGGTGCACCACCTCGCCCGTCACCACCGGGTGATCGTCTACGACGGCCGCGGAAACGGCCGCTCGGATCATCCCGACCCGGAGGGGATCTGGGAGGCGGGCTGGTGGGCGTCCGACTGCCTGACGGTGCTCGACGCCACCGACACCGCGTCGGCGGTGCTCGTCGGCCTCTGCGGGGACGGCGTCTACCCGGCGGCGCAGATCGCGGCCTCGCAGCCCGACCGCGTGCTCGGCATCTTCGCCATCGCCCCGGGCGTGCCGCTGCTGACGGACGCGCATCCGAACCGTGGCGAGGCGCTGCAGCACTGGGACGAGGTGGTCGAGGACCCCCAGGGGTGGGCGAAGCAGAACCGACGGCACATCCTCGAGCACCAGCGGGACTTCCTCGAGTTCTTCTTCCGCGAGATGTTCCCGGAGCCGCACTCCGAGAAGGCGATCGAGGATGCGGTCGCGTTCGCCATGGATACGACGGCGGAGATGCTCGTGGCCGAGGACTCGCCGCCGGTGGGTGGCGACCGTGAGGGGATCGAGGCGATCTGCCGCCAGGTGCGCTGCCCCGTGCTCGTCGTCCAGGGCACCGACGACCGCTGCCAGCCGTTCAGCCGCGGCCTCGCCTTCGCCGAGCTGACCGGCGCCGAGCACGTGACGCTCGAGGGAGCAGGGCACGTGCCCAGCGTGCGGCATCCGGTGGTGATCAATACGATGATCCACGAGTTCGCGTCGCGGTTTGTCCCGCCGGCGCCGCCGCGGTCGTGGACGCCGGCACCCGCGCGGCCCCGCCGGGCGCTGTTCGTGTCGTCGCCGATCGGCCTCGGCCATGCCTGGCGCGACGTCGAGATCGCCCGCGAGCTGCGCCGCCTGGAGCCACGGCTCGAGATCGAGTGGCTGGCGCAGCCTCCGCTGACAACGCTGCTCGAGGCATCCGGCGAGCGGGTGCACCCGGCGAGCGCAGAGCTCGCGCCCGAGGCGGCCGTCGTCGACGCCCGCGGCCGGGCGCACGAGCTGCACGCCTTCCAGATGCTGCGGCACCTGGACGAGGTGTTCGTCGCGAACTTCATGGTGTTCAACGACCTGGTGCGCGAGCAGCGGTTCGACCTCTGGATCGCCGACGAGGCGTGGGAGCTCGACTACTTCCTGCACGAGAACCCGGAGCTGAAGACGGCGCCGTACGTGTGGATGACCGACTTCGTCGGTGTCATGCCGATGCCCGACGGCGGCGAGCGCGAGGCTTTTCTCGCCGCCGACACGAACGCGCAGATGGTCGAGCACGTCGCCCGCCATCCGCGGCTGCGCGACCGGTCGATCTTCGTCGGCGACCCCGACGACATCGTGCCGGGGACGCTGGGGCCGGGCCTGCCTGACATCCGCGCCTGGACGCAGGAGCGGTTCCGGTTCTCGGGCTACGTCACCGGGTTCGTGCCGGGGCGGCTGGAGGACCGGGAGCAGCTGCGGCGCGAGCTCGGCTTCGGAGCGGACGAGCGGGTGTGCATCGTCGCGCCGGGCGGGTCGGCGGTGTGCACGGATCTGTTGCGCCGCGCCGTCGAGGCGTTCCCTGCGGCACGCGACCGGGTGCCGGAGCTGCGGATGATCCTGGTCACGGGGCCGCGGATCGATCCCGCCTCGATCCCGGCGGCCGAGGGGCTCGAGGTGCACGGCTACGTCCACGAGCTGGGCCGCTGGCTGGCGGCGTCCGACCTCGCGATCTCGCACGGCGGCCTGTCGACCACGATGGAGCTGGCCGCGAACGGCCGGCCGTTCATCTACTTCCCGCTGGCACAGCACTTCGAGCAGAACGTGCACGTGCACCACCGGCTGCAGCGGCACGGCGCCGGACGGCGGATGGACTTCGCGCAGACGACGGCCGACGACCTGGCGCAGGCGATCGCCGAGGAGGTCGGCCGCGAGGTCGACTACCTGCCGGTGCCCGAGGACGGGGCGGCGAGGGCGGCGGCGATCATCGCCGAGTTGTTCAGATGATTGATCGATATCTCTCGCGAGCCTGGCCGCTGCGAGAGGTTAGGTGTTCGAGACGGTCGGGGTGGCTACGGCTGCGAACCGTCGCCTCGCGGCGTCCTCGGTCGCGCCAATATTCCCGATATTGACGCTCCCTGCGTCCTTGCGAGGCTCGGTTCTCGCCCACTCGCGATCTGCGTAATCGCAGATCGCTCGTGACCGGCGAAAGGCTCCGCCTTGCGCCTTGGAATTCACGGAGATATCGATCAATCATCTCGCGATGAGTTCGCCGCCCCGGCGGCGTCTACAGGGCAGCACCCGACATGGCCGGCCGACCCCCTTCGCACGCGCCACCGACGCTGGTGATCGACCGACAGGTCACCGGCTCGGACGCCGCTGCGCTCTGCGCCCGCGCGCAGGTGCTGCTGCTGGTCGGCGGCGGGGACGTGCTCGTGTGCGACGTCAGCGCGCTCTCGCGGGCGCATCTGGGAGCTGTCGACGCGCTCGCGCGACTGCAGCTGGCGGCCCGGCGGGGCGGGTGTCGGCTGCTGCTCCGCGGAGTTCCGGCCGGGCTGAGCGCGCTGATCGAGCTGTGCGGCCTCGAGCCGGTGTTCGAGCGGGGCGGATGTGCGTCGGGCCCGCATCGACCTGCAACGACCGTGCGACATCCCGGTCGGTGAACCAAAAGTGCCTGGCACTTGTGGTTCACCCAGCGAGGGGAAGCGCGCCTGCCGGTCGTCTCGCGGTTACGCGCTGGGCGGCGAAGCCGGCAGCCCGAACAGCGGGAACAGCCGAGCAGTGTCGAGGTAGGCGGTGAAGCCGACGACCTCGCCGTCCTCGATCTCGAGCACCTGCAGCGCCCACGGCTCGTGCTCGCCGTTCGGCCCGCTCGGCCGGTACTGGCCGAACGCGGGCAGGCCGTTCGCCACCGTCCGCACGAGCCGCGATCCCTTGCACTCCTTGCCCGGCCCGAACCACCACGAAAGCACGTCGTCGCGCCCGCGCAGCCACATGTCGAAGGGCGGCATGCACTGGATCGCATCCTCGGCCAGCAGCGTCTTCAGCGCCTCCATGTCGTAGCCCTCGAACGCCTCCAGGTAGCGCTCCAGCAGCCTCTGCTGCTTCGAGTTGTCCGGCTGGAAGACATCCGCCTCGGTCGGGTGCTTGCTCGCGATCGTCGCACGCGCCCGCTGCAGCGACGAGTTGACCGACTGCACCGTCGTGTCGAGCAGCTCCGCCGCCTCGCTCGCCTGCCACTGCAGCACCTCGCGCAGGATAAGCACGGCGCGCTGGCGCGGCGGCAGGTGCTGCAGCGCCGCCACGAAGGCGAGGCGCAGCGTCTCCCGCTGGGTCGCCAGGTCGGCCGGGTCGCCCGAGCCGATCACTCGGCCGTCCGGCACGGGCTCGACGAACGCCGACTCGTGCAGCGGCTTCAGGTGCTCGACAGACGGCCCCACGGCAGGGCCCATGTCCATCGGCATCGCCCGGCGCTCGCGGTGGCCGAGCATGTCGAGGCAGACGTTGGTGGCGATCCGGTAGAGCCACGACCGGAGCGATGCGCGGCCCTCGAACCGGTCGAGCGAGCGCCACGCGCGCACCATCGTGTCCTGCACCGCGTCCTCGGCCTCGAAGGCCGAGCCGAGCATGCGGTAGCAGTACCCGGTCAGCTCGCGGCGGTGCTCCTCGAGCAGGGGCTCGAGCTGCTCCCGCGTCGTCGCGCGCCCAGTGGCGACGTCCGTACCCATGGCCCCTACCTTAGAGCCGCCGGACGACGCTCGCCACTTCCGGCCGTCACAGACCCCAGAGCTGCTCGACCCCACGGATCGTCCTGCCGGTGACGACGTAGCCGGGCTGGTGCGCGAGCGCTGCGAAGTAGTCGCGGGCGCAGTACAGCTCCGTGCTGTCACCGCCGCGGTCGTAGGTGAAGTGGCTCCCGGCCGGGCCGCGGCAGTTCCAGCGCAGGCGGCCCGTGGGACGGCTGCCGGTGACGAGCCGGTAGATCTGCGGCACCACCCAGCGGCCGGGCGCGGGATGCAGGCGCGCGGCCAGCTCGGCGGGGCGGGTATAGGCGAACCGGGTGTCGAGGTGGGAGCAGCGGAGCGCTGTGTCCCGGCAGCGGCCGCCGTTGATGCTGTACACCCGCAGGAACCCCGAGCGGATGCTGCGCCTGGTGTTCGCCTCGCCGCTGTAGTGCCGGCCGAGCGTGTAGGGGCACTTCGCGAGCACGCGCGCGTTGATCACGGCCGTGACGCGGTTGTTGGGGTAGGCGAACAGCGGCAGGGGCGAGCGCCAGCCGTGGTCGATGATGGCGGCCGCTGAGCCGCACGCCTCGGCGATCTGCTGAGACGGCGACAGGACGGTCAGCTCCCGGTAGTGGATGCCGCCGGACGCGAGCCCGAACCAGGGGTCGGCCGCATGCAGTCTGCGCAGGTCGCGCCAGCTGGGCAGGAGGATGGGCTTGGGGTACGGCTTCAGGGCGAGGTGCTCGATGCATGTGCGCGTCGCCGGCCGGATCCAGCCGGTGATGAGCGTGCCGGACGGGTGGTAGCCGCGACGTGCGTGGGCGGCGAGCACCTTCGGCAGGGTGACGACCCCGGGCACCGGCTCGCAGCCGTCGGTCGCCGTCCAGGCGGTGTGCGCAATCAGCGGCGTGACGTAGGCACGGGCGGTTCCGGCGGATGCCGGGGAGGGAGTCGCCAGCAGGAGCAGGCAGGTGAGAACGAGCAGGCGGCGCATCAGGAGCGCGCGACCCTACGACTTCGTGCGGTGGCAGGTCAAGGCGGCTGGCACACCGCAGCTACGATGAGTTTTCAGTGCGTCGCCGGTCTACCCCGGAAACGACGACTCCTGGGGACTGACTCACACATGACCGACCTCGCATCCGCACCCGCTGCCTCGCCACACGACATGCGCCGCCGCTGGCTGGCCCTGATCGTGCTCTGCGGCGGCAGCCTGATGATCGTGCTCGACTCGACCATCGTCAACGTCGCGCTGCCCTCGATCCGCATCAGCCTCGGCTTCTCACCGACCTCGCTGGCCTGGGTGGTCAACGCCTACCTGCTCACGTTCGGCGGGTTCCTGCTGCTTGGCGGCCGGCTCGGCGACCTCTACGGCCAGCGCAAGCTGTTCATCTTCGGCATCACGCTGTTCACGATCGCGTCGCTTGCCTGCGGCCTCTCCAACAGCCAGCACCTGCTGGTCGGCGCCCGCGCCGTGCAGGGGCTCGGCGGGGCGATCGCGTCGGCCGTGTCGCTGGGCCTGATGATGAACCTGTTCACCGAGCCGGCCGACCGCGCCAAGGCGATGGGCGTCTTCGGCTTCGTCGCCTCCGGCGGCGGCAGCCTCGGCGTGCTGCTCGGCGGCGTGCTCACCAACTGGCTCGACTGGCACTGGATCTTCCTCGTCAACCTTCCGATCGGCGTGGCCGTGATCGCGCTGTCGATGCGCCTGCTCCCGGCGGGCGGCGCGGTGCCGCAGAAGGGGCGTCTCGACGTCGCCGGCGCCGTGACCGTCACCGCAGCGCTGATGATGGCCGTCTACGCGATCGTCAACGGCAACCAGAACGGCTGGACGTCCGGCCAGACGCTCGGCCTGCTGGGCGGCGCGGTCGCGCTGCTCGGCGTGTTCCTGCTGATCGAGTCGCGCGTGGCCGCACCGCTCGTGCCGCTCAGCCTGTTCCGGATCCGCAACATGAGCGTCGCGAACGGCGTGGGCATCCTCTGGGCCGGCGCGATGTTCGCCTGGTTCTTCCTCTCCGCGCTGTACCTGCAGGCCGTGCTCGGCTACTCGCCGATCGAGGTCGGGCTCGCCTTCCTGCCGGCCAACCTGATCATGGGCGCGTTCTCGATCGGCCTGTCGGCGAAGATCGTGATGCGCTTCGGGCTGCGCAAGCCGCTCGGCGTCGGCCTCACGTTCGCCGCGGTCGGCCTCGCGCTGTTCGTGCGAGCCCCGGTCGACGGCAGCTTCGCGATCGACGTGCTGCCCAGCATGGTCCTGCTCGGCATCGGGGCGGGCATGGCGTTCAACCCGGTGCTGCTGGCGGCGATGAGCGACGTGCCCCAGAACGAATCGGGGCTCGCCTCGGGCGTGGTCAACACGGCGTTCATGATGGGCGGAGCGCTCGGGCTGTCGGTGCTGGCCAGCGTGGCCGCGTCGCGGACGAGCACGCTCCTGAGCGATGGCCATGGCCAGCTGCAGGCGCTGACCGGCGGGGATCACGCCGCGTTCCTGGTCGGCGCGGTGTTCGCGCTGGCCGCCGCCGTTGGCGGATACACGCTGATCCGCGAGGGGGCGCCGGTCGCGGCGCACGGCCACGGTGAGCCGGTCGGCGAGCCGGCCGTCGAGTCGGCCTGATCCTGCGCGAGCGTCAAGCGGTTCGTCCCGGTGGCCGATATGTGCCGTATATGAAACGCCGGAACGAATCGCTTGCCCTCGCCTACGCGGCGTCGGACGCCTACGCCAACGAGGCCGAGACGATGGCCGTCGTCGACGCGGTGCTGGCCGAGCTGCGCGAGCGGGTCGAGATCAGCGAGCTCGAGTGGGCACGCCTGACGCAGCGGCTGCGCTCGGTGCTGCACACCAACCGCACGGCGCCCGGCGTGATGAAGATCATGGCGCTCGCCGACGAGACCCGGGTTGCCGGCATCGAGGCGGCCTCCGCCCGTCGCGGCCGCGAGCGCCAGGCGTGGCAGCGGCACGCCGACGAGACGGCCGACGAGCTGCGCCGGCTGGTCGCGTCGACCCTGGACGCGCTCAGCGCGGAGCCGCACTGACGGCTCGCCGGCGGCGCAGCTGCCAATCTGCGGCTTAGCAGGCTCGCCTACCCTGCGACTGACATGAGCCAGACCGCCCGTTCCTCCAAGCGACCGAAGCGCCCCGCGCCGCCCGCGCCCGCCAGGGCCAAGGCGAACCGCACGCTGTGGATCATCAACGGCGCGTTGCTCGTGATCGTCGTCGTGATCGCCGGCGTGCTCGTGGCGCGCTCGCAGTCCGGCGCGCCGGCGCCTCCACCCGCCAAGCGTCAGGCGGCGTCCGACGCGAACGCGCCGGCCGCGCTGGTCGCGGCCGCGAACGCGCTCGGCTTCCACACCAGCACCGAGCCGGGCGTGGGGCTGCGCGAGAACGACCCGGCCAGCTCCGGTTCCATCGCGAGCGATCCCTCGCTGCTCAAGCCGGGCACGGCGGCGCCCGCATTCACGCTGAAGACGCCGCAGGGGCAGACGGTGAGCCTCTCGGACTACCGCGGCAAGGCGGTGCTGCTCGAGCTGTTCGCCACCTGGTGCCCGCACTGCCAGGCGGAGGCGCCGCACCTGTCGAAGCTGGCGAACGAGCTGGCGTCGAAGGGCGTCCAGTTCGTGTCGATCAACGGCGACTCGGAGAACGCGGCCAGCGTGTTCGCGTTCCACCGGTACTTCGCCTCGCCGTATCCGGCGCTGCTCGACTACCAGGGCGCGCCCAGCGGGTCGTTCACGACGCTCGGCAAGGCCGGGCCGGTGTCGAGCGCCTACCGGCTCCAGAGCTTCCCGACGTTCTACGTGATCAAGCCCGACGGCACGATCGCATGGGCGGCGCAGGGTGAGCAGCCCGACGCGCTGCTGAAGCAGAAGCTGCTCGCGGTCGCACCGCAGGCGTAGCGCGCGAACCCGTCGCAGGCCGTAGCGAGTCTGCAACAACGCGGTCGGTGAACCAAAAGTGCCTGGCACTCTTGGTTCACCCGGCCTCAGAGTCCCCTCAGGAGCCCTCCGCTAGCGTGCCCGGCGAATGCGCGCGCTTCGCATCCTCCTGCTCGTCGATGCGGCGGCCATGCTGGCTGCCTCCACGGTCTCCGATCCGATCCTGGGCGACGTCGCCCTCGCTCCGACGCTGCTCGTCTGCGTGCTCGGCGGCATCGCCAGCCTCAGCGCCGACCTCGTCCGCCCGCGCCGCCGGCTCGACGTCGTCTGCTCCGGGCTCTCGATCATCGCGCCGTTCCCGTTCCTCGTGCTCGGCCAGCCGTGGGGGCCGCGCCTCGGCGCGCTCGCGCTGGCTGCGCTGCAGATCGTGCCGCTCGCCCGCGGTGGGTGGCGCGGCCGCGTCGCTGACGTGGCCGGCCCGCGGCGCGTGCTCGCCGCCCTCACGCTGCTCACCCTGATCCTGCTGCTCGCCCTGGTCGGAGCCGTCTGGTACGGCGCGCGCTACCTCGTCCAGCAGCCCGCCGGCGTCTGGCTGCGCGCCCCCTACCTGGTGCAGCTGACCACCAGCTCGGCCTCCTTCAAGTGGCAGCTGAAGGACGGTCAGCCCGGAGCCACGCTGCGAGCCCTCGACCCGGCCGGCACGGCGCTGACGGCCCAGGGCGGGCGGTTCGCGGGCCTGCAGCCTGGCACCACCTACCGGTGGACGGCGGACGTGGGCGGCAGCGCGGCGGCCGCGGGCGCGTTCCGCACAGCTCCAGTGACCACCAGCGGGGACATCCGGCTGGTGTCATTCGGCGATTACGGATCGGGCAACGCGCACGAGTACGCCGTCGGCAGGCTGGCGGCCGCCGCCGACCCCTCGCTGTTCCTGTCGGGCGGCGACAACTCGTACCTGGTCGCAGCGCCCCCGTTCCTGAACCGCGCGATCTTCACGCCGCTCCGCGATCTGCTGGGCGAGGCGGCCCCCGCCGTCGCCCTGGGCGAGCACGACCTGGCGTGGAACGGCGGGTCGGCAGTGAAGAGCGCGTTCGACATGCCCGGCGAGCACTACGCGATCCAGTACGGCCCGGTGCAGGTGGTGGTGCTCGGCCTGCAGGCAGACAGCTCGGCGGTCGACTTCGCCCGCCACACGCTCGGGCGTTGCTCGCCTGCGTGCCCCGTGCGCTTCGTCCTCGTCCACCGGCCGATCGAGGCGACCAACGCGATCATGCCGCTGCTCCGGCGGCGCCACGTCGCCGCCGTCCTCGCTGCGCACCTCCACCGCTACGAGCGCCATGTGCGGGCGGGGGTGCTCGAGTTCACCGTCGGCACCGGAGGCGAGGGGCCGGGCAGCGCACAGTTCACGAAGGCGACGTCCGACGCCATCGTCTCGTTCATCGCCTACGGATTTCTCGAGATCGACGTGCGCGGCGGCTCGATCGACTACCGCTTCATCGACGAGTCGGGGCGGGTGCGCGACCACGTCGCGCGGCCGGTCTCTTAACGGAAGAAGCCCTGCCCGCGTCGGGACGGGCAGGGCATCCTTCGTGCGCGGCTAGACCGCGCGCCCAGCGACCGCCCGCCAGATGATGATGGCGAGCACGATGATCAGCAGGAGAACAAGTAGCGTGTACAGCATGTGTGTCCCTCCTCGGAGACCGTGACGTACGTCGTCGTGACTACCCCGCGGGGCCCGACCCGGAAACCCTGCAAGATGAAGCACTTGCGAAACGTCCTGTTCGGTAGCTACTACTCAGACAACGGCGGACGATGAGCGACACCGAAACACGGCCAGAGACGATCGAGCAGGACGTCGTCGAGCGAGCCTTCCTGATCGCCGACGTGCGCGGCTACACGCGGTTCACCCGCGCCCACGGCGATGCCGCAGCGGCCCGCCTGGCGGGGGCCTTCGCATCGCTCGCCCGAGACGCCGTCGCCGCACGCGGTGGCCGCGTGATCGAGCTGCGGGGCGACGAGGCGCTGGCGGTGTTCGAGGCGCCTCGGCAGGCCGTGCGGGCCGCCGTCGACCTGGTCGCTCTGTGCGCCGAGGAGGTGGCCGAGCACCCCGACCTGCCGCTGCTGGTCGGCGTCGGCGTCGATGCCGGCCCCGCCGTCCCGCTCGAGGGCGGCTACCGAGGCGCCGCGATCAACACCGCGGCGCGCCTCTGCTCGCAGGCCGCGGCAGGGCAGGTGCTCGTCCCGGCCGCGCTGATGGACGCCGCCGGCCCGCTGCCCGACGTGCGCGCGTCGGCCCACGGCGCGCTCGAGCTCAAGGGCTTCGAGACGCCGCTCGACGTCGTGGAGGTGCGGTCGGCGCGGGAGCGGCCCGCCGAGAGGCCGCGGCTCCCCGAGCCGGAGCCGCTCCCGGTCGAGCTGGAGGTGGGAACGCCGCTGATCGGCCGCGACGACGAGATGTGCTGGCTGCGCGGGTGCTGGCGGCAGGCGCGCCGCGGCGATGGCCGTCTGCTCGTCCTCTCCGGGGAGGAGGGCATCGGCCGCACCCGGCTGACCGCCGAGCTGGCCGCCGTGGTGCAGGGCGAGGGCCTGGTCAGGTATGCCGGCGCGGGCGGCACGGCGCTGGCGGCCGCCGAGGCGGAGCTGCGCGCCGCCGCCGCGGCCGAGCTGCCCATGCTGGTCGTGCTGGACGACGTCGACGTCACCGCGGATCGCGTCGTGCCCGCGATCGAGCAGGTGCTCCCGGAGATCGACCGGCGGCCGGTGCTCGTCGTCTGCGTCGTCGGCGACGCCGATGCCAGCGCGGACGTCTCCCAGCTGGTCGCGCGCGTCGACCGCGACGGCGACGGCCATCGCCGTCTCTCGCCGCTGGGCCCGGCCGAGGTGCAGGCGATCGTCGACCTGTACGCGGGCGACGCGGCCGGCGAGGTGTCGGTCGAATCGGTGCTGCGCGCGTCGGGGGGCGTGCCCGACCGGGTGCACGAGCTGATGAGCGAGTGGGCCGAGCGGGAGGCGGCGCGGCGCCTCGAGGCGGCGGCGGAGTACCTGTCGGCGGAGCGGGTCGAGCGCCAGGCGGGCCTGGACTTCGCGAACAACGTGATCGGGCTGAAGCTTGCCCGCCTCTACACGGCGACCCCCGACGCGCGCGACCTGGCTCCGGGCACGTGCCCGTACAAGGGTCTCGCCTCGTTCGAGGACGACGACTCGCGGTTCTTCTTCGGACGCGAGCAGCTGGTGGGCGAGCTGGCGGCGCGCACCGTCGGCGCCGGCATGCTGGCCGTGATCGGTGCGTCGGGCAGCGGCAAGTCCTCGGTGCTGGCGGCGGGCCTGGTGCCGTCGCTCCGCGCCGGTCTACTCCCGGGGAGCGACCGGTGGCGCGTGGCCTCGATGCGCCCGGGAGAGCACCCGGCGGCCGAGCTGGACGAGGCGCTCGCCGCGGAGCGCGACGGGGACGAGCGGCTGGTGCTGGTCGTCGACCAGTTCGAGGAGCTGTTCGCGCCGGCGGTCTCGGAGGCCGAGCGGTCTGCGTGCGTGGACGCGCTGACGTCGCTCGCCGCCGACGCGGAGCGCCACGTCGTCGTGATCGGGATGCGCGCCGACTTCTACGGCCACTGCGCGGTGTATCCGGAGCTCGCGCGGCTGGTCGCGGCGAACCAGGTGCTGGTCGGCGCGATGAGCGCGAAGGAGCTGCGGCGCGCGATCGAGCTGCCCGCGCGCCGGTGCGGCGTTCGCGTCGACGCGGCGCTGGTCGACCGGCTGGTGGAGGAGGTCGCCGACCAGCCCGGCGGGCTGCCGCTGCTCTCGACGGCGCTCGTCGAGCTCTGGGACCGGCGGTCGTCGGGCTGGCTCCGCTATGCGGACTACGAGCAGGCGGGCGGCGTCAGCGGCGCTGTCGCTCGGCTGGCGGAGAGCTCGTACGAGCAGCTGTCGGAGCGGCAGCGCGAGGTGGCGCGGGCGCTGTTCCTGCGGCTGGTGACGGCCGGCGAGGATGGCGTGGTGACGCGGCGCATCGTGCACCGCGACGAGCTCGGTCTGGAGCCGGGCGCCGACATCACCGTCGTCGTCACCCGGCTGACGGCCGACCGGCTGCTGACGGTCACCGACGACACGGTCGAGGTGGCGCATGAGGCGCTCCTGCGCGAATGGCCGCGGCTCGTCGAGTGGCTGTGTGAGGATGCGCAGGGACGGGAGCTGCGCGAGCACCTGATGCAGGCTGCGCGCAGGTGGCAGGGCGCCGGCCGCGACGCCAGCGAGCTCTACCGGGGAACCCGCCTGACGGCGACCCTCGACTGGGCCGCGGGCCGGGCGGCGGAGCTGAACGAGACCGAGCAGGACTTCCTGCGCGAGAGCCGCACCGAGTCCGAGCGCGACGCGGAGCGGCAACGCCGTCAGAACCGCCGGCTGCGGATGCTGCTCGTGGGCGTGTCGGTGGTGACCGTGCTCGCGGTGGCCGCGGGCATCATCGCGCTCGTCCAGCGCAGCTCGGCACAGCACCAGGCCACCGTCGCGCTTGGCCGCCAGCTGGGCGCCGAGGCGGTATCGGAGCCACGGGTCGACCGCGCGATGCTGCTCGCCCGGCAGTCAATGGAGTTCGACCGGTCATCTCAGACCGAGGGCACCATGCTCGCGACGCTGCTTCGCAGCCCGGATCTGATCTCGACGCTGAGCCTTCCGCTCACCGTACGACCGCTCGATCTGGCGGCCGCGCCTGATGGGCACACGATTGCCGTCACGGGCAACGATCAGACGCTCCGGCTCTACGATGTGCCTTCGCGGCGATTGCTCCACATCAACAAGGACGGCGCGCTCCCGCCCGCCTACATGCCGCATACCGACCAGGTGTTCGAGAGCACCCCCGGGCCGGGTCCGCTGATCCGGCTGGATCCGGCGACCGGCCGGATCGTCAGGCGGTATGCGTGGGGGCCGGCGTGGGACAGTTCGCAGTACCCGCAGCAGTACCACCCGCCGGTTGTGACGCCGGACGGCAAGTACGTCGTGCTCACGTGGGCGCCGATCCAGACCGGCGCCAACGGCTCCGTGTACGGGCCGGGCTACATCCAGCGATGGCCCGTCGATGCGAGTCACGGGCCGGTGCGTCCGACCATCGTGCGCATCGGGGAGCCGGGTGTGATCGCTTCGCGCATGACATCCAGTGGCCGCCTCGTGGTGGCGTCCGACGGAGCGATCTCGACCTGGAACCCCAACACGCTGCGAGAGATCCGGCGCTATCCGGCGCCGGCGCTCGCGGACGTGGTCGACGTGCCCGCGGCCATCAGCCCGGACGGGCGCGTGCTGGCGTACGGCCTCACCGACGGAACCGTCCACTTCGTCAACGCGGTCACCGGAGCCTCGCGGCAAGGGCAGGGCGCGCATAGCGGCGCGGTGGACAACATCGCCTTCTCCCCGGACTCGCGCGTGGCGGTGAGCACCGGCGACGACGGGCTCGTGATCGTGTGGGATCCCGCGACAGGGGCAGTGCTCCAGCGACTCGCCGGACACGGCGGACATGTGACGGGCGTGGCCTTCAGTCCTGACGGCCGCACGCTGTACACGACGGGTCTCGACGGCACGGTGCTGCGATGGGCCCTTTCGGGAAGTGCCCGGTTCGGGAGCCCGTTTCGGGTCAGCGACCCGACGCCCGACGGCCTCCCCCCGATCTCCGCGAGCACCCCGCCCTCGGCTATCTCGCCCGACGGCGCAACGCTCGCAGTGCGATCAGGGACCCATGGCGTCGCGTTGTATTCGACATCGACCCTGCGCAGGATCGGGGCGCTCGATGTCGGTCGGTCGGTCGTGACGGCCCTGGCGTGGTCGGGCGCTCAGCTCGTGGTCGGCTCCGCACGTGGTGCCGTGACGGTCTGGGACGTTCGTGCGCACCACCGCACGGCGGTGCTCCGTGGACTCCGGTTCACCGTCAGCAGCGTCGCAGCGAGCCCCGACGGGCGCGAGTTGGCCGCCGTTGACGGAACGCTCGATTCGAATGGAATCCAGGACAAGCAGGGGGACCTCGTGATGTGGAAGAACGGGCACGTGGTGCTGACCCGTACGTGGCACCCCGCGATTGGCAACGCGGTGCAATTCTCGCCGGACGGCTCCCAGTTGGCTGTCGCCACGGACTCCAGCCCGGTACTCGACGACAGGCCATCGGTGCTGATCTACGACGTTGCCAGCGGCCGGCTGCTGCACTCGATGAGCCCGTCGACGGGAACGATCTCCGTGGCGTTCGGGCATGGAGGCACCATCGCGGCCGGCTCGTGGCAGGGCATCGTGACCGTGTACAGCGCGGCAACAGGTGCTCAGCTGGGACGGCCGACACTTGCGATGCCGGCCCCCGTGGCATCTCTCGCATTCGATCCCTCCGGGATGCGGTACGCAACCGGGGGCGGAGGCAGCGGGGGCGCGCGGCTCTGGAACGCGCCGACGCAGCAGATGGTCGGTACGCCGTTCCCGGGTGGTGAGGGCGCCTGGGGCAGGGTGCTCTTCTCGCCTGACTCACGCTGGCTGTTCGCCGTATTCAGCGACGGATCCGCGTACCGCTGGCCGGTTACGGCGTCAGCCTGGATGGCTCACGCATGCGCGATCGCGGGCCGCAACCTGACAAAGGAGGAGTGGCACCGCTACGTCGGCGCGCGCGGCTACCAGTCGACCTGCCCGATGTATCCACCAGGTCCATAGGCCTGTTCACAATCCGAACGAGGCGCCAACAGATCCCATACATCCGTCGCCCACGATGGGATTCATGGGAGGGCGACGTTGACACAGCGAGAGGTTCGCGAGGGGTCTGTCGTCGACCTGGTGGCGCGGATCGCACGGGAGCGGTCGCGGGACGCGACCGATCCGCGGGAACCGGTTGACGAGGTGGTGCGGGCGACGGAGGAGCAGCCGCGGCGGCTGTTCCCGGGCGCGCCCAGGCGCCGCGCACGAACTCCGTAAGGGGAGCGGGGGAACGGGCACGACGGGCGGGGCGGAGGCGCGAGACGCGTCCGCCCCGCCCGGCTGACCCAGATCGCCAGAACGGGTCATGTTGCCCGCTCGCGCGAGAGCCGATGAACCTTGCAGGATGAGGCTCCCCCTGCGCCGTCTGATCGCCATCGGCTCGACCGCCGCGGTCGTCGCGTGCGCCGGCGGGCAGGCGCTCGGCGCGGGCAGCCCGCCGCCCGGGATGCCGCCGACCGGCCACATCCGGCTCGGAGTCGGTGCCAAGAAGCCGGGGGCGTTCGACACGCTCACCCGCCACCACCACGACGTCTGGCTTCTGTTCGACATGCTGGGCGGCTCGTGGGTCAAGTGGCACGGTGTCACGACCCAGATCGACCAGGCCACGCACGCCCACCGGATCGCGATGATCACGCTTGGCGTCACCCGCGTCTCCGACCGGCACAAGTTCTCGCCGGGCGAGCTGGCCGCGGGGAAGGCCGACGCGATCTACATCTCCTACTCGAAGCAGGCGAACGAGTCCGGCCGGCCGGTCTGGATCCGCCCGATGCAGGAGATGAACGGCTACTGGATGTCGTACTGCGCCTTCAACGCGGACGGCACCCGAAAGGGCGCGGCGTACTCGACGAGCAAGTACAAGGCTGCGTTCCGGCGGATCGCCATCATCATGCGCGGCGGCAGCCGCGCCGTGATCAACTCGGAGCTGCACGCGGCCGGGCTGCGTCTGCTGCAGGCGCCGCTGTCGGCCGACGGCATCCCTCCGAGCGGGCAGATCGCGATGGTCTGGAACCCGCAGGGTGCGGGGTCGCCCAACGTCGCCGGCAACCAGCCGCACGACTACTACCCGGGCAACGCCTACGTCGACTACGTCGCCGACGACCTCTACGCCCAGGGCGGGAACGCCTACTGGAAGGGCATGCAGCCGCTCTACAACTATGGCAAGCCGTTCATCCTCGGCGAGTGGGCGCCGTGGGGCTACGACGATCCCACCTTCGTGAACAAGGTGTTCGACTGGGCGCGGATGCACCCGCGGACGGCGGCGATCGTCTACTACGACTACGGCTCGCAGTTCGACCTCGGCAGCAAGCCGCGGTCGCTCAGCGCATACAGGTCGCAGGCGGCGCGTGCCGTCTTCCACACGACTGCGTAACGCCTGCCGTAGCATCTCTTGACTCGGCCCTCCGCGCGCGGCAGCATGCCGGTGCGCGTCGCCCGGCGCGCGGACCGAGGAGGGGGAAGCTGTGAGACGACCGATCATGGGCGCGCTGGTCGCAGCCGTGTGCGTGCTCGGCGGAGCGGGAACCGCGGTGGCGTCCGCGCCCGAGACGCTACACCACACGCACATCGGCGGCATCGTGCACGCGCGCGGCGTCGCCGCAGCCACCGCGAAGCCGGCCGGAAACCTGCTGTACCACGGCGGGCCGGTGCTGCACACGAACACGACGTACGCCATCTACTGGGTGCCGTCGGGCTACTCCGTCGGCGCCACCTACGTCTCGACGATCAACGGGTTCTTCGCGAACGTCGCCGCCGCGAGCGGCAGGACTTCGAACGTGTACTGGAGCGACTCGCAGTACACGGACTCGACCGGCAAGGCCGCCTACACCTCGACGTTCGGCGGCTCGTTCATGGACACCCATGCCTTCCCTGCGAGCGGCTGCAAGGACAGGTACACGACCACCTGCCTGACCGACGCCCAGATCCAGGCCGAGGTCACCCGCGTGATGGGCGTGAAGGGATGGAAGCCCGGCGGCGGGAGGATCTTCTTCATGTTCACGCCGAAGAACGTGGGCAGCTGCTTCGGGAGCGACTGCTCGTACTCCTACTTCTGCGCGTACCACGGCTCGTACGGGCCGTCGGCGAATCCAACGCTCTACGCGAACCAGCCGTACGCGGCGTTCGTGCCGTCGCGCTGTGACTCCGGCCAGCACCCGAACGGCGGGGATGCCGACGCGACGATCAACGTGACGAGCCACGAGCACAACGAGACGAACACCGACCCACTCGGCACCGCGTGGTACGACTCGGCGGGGGCGGAGAACGGCGACAAGTGCGCGTGGACGTTCGGCGCGGCGCTCGGCTCGACGTCGACCGGGCAGTACAACCAGGTGATCGGAACCGGCAAGTACTGGCTGCAGCGCGAGTGGAGCAACCACAGCAGCGGCTGCGTCCTGCGCGGGCTGTGATCTGAACGGCGCGGGGTGGGGCGGAGCGGGCTCCGTCCCACCCAGATGATTGATTCCACGACTCCGCGCGTCTGACCGCCAGGCTGCTGTAGATGGGCGACGCGCCGGTGGCTGCGGCCGCAAGCCGTCGCATCGCGGCGTCCTCGGTCGGGCCGATATTCCCGATATCGACCCTCCCTCGATCCTTGCGCTGCTCGGCTTGCGACCGCTCAGACCGCACGGCGCCGTGGAATCAATCATCTAGCGGCCCGACGTGCGGTACGCCGACTCACGGGCGTACCGGGCCGAGCGCTCCTCGCCGTGGGCCTGTGCCATCCAGGCGGCGCCGATCAGGAGCGTGGCGATCAGGCACACGTACGTCGCCTGGCTCGACGTGGTCTCGGCCATCGCGCCGGCTGCGATGGGGCCGATCAGCGCGGCCGCCGACCAGACGATGTTGAGCAGCGCGGCGACGGCGGTCAGTGAGATGCCGGCCCGGCGGGCGCCGACCACGCCGAGCGGGAAGGTGATGGTGAACATCAGGGCCGAGATCGGCCCGCGGGCGAGCAGAAAGCCGATCACGGCCTGGGAGCTGGTGCTGGCCACGACGAGCAGCAGGGCGACCGCCATGGCGGCGGCGCCGAGGCAGGCGATACGGACGCTGGCCGCGCGCTCGCCGAAGCGGGCGACGAGGGCGCTGGACGCGATGAAGGTGAGAGCGGCGATCGAGAAGACGAGCCCGATGGTCGACTCGGAGAGCCCGTTTCGGTGCAGCTGGAGCGGCGCGAGCAGGTTGACGGCGCCGCCCACGAAGCCGCCCAGCGTCATCGTCAGCAGGCTGGCGAGCACGAGGCGGTCGCCGGCCACGCGGCGGATGGTGGTGGCGAGGGGCAGGGTGCTCTCGGGTCGCTGGCCGGTGGTGGCGGGGATGGTCAGCATCCCCGCGAAGACGGCGGCGGTGACGAGGGCGCAGGCGACGAAGGGGGCGGCGAGGCCGTAGCGCTCGACGGCGATGCCGGCGAAGGCAGGCCCGGTGATCCCGCCGAGGCCGGCGGTGGTCACGGTCAGGGACAGGGCACGGGCCTGGCTGGTGCCGGCCACCTCACCCAGCCAGCCGACGCCGGTCGTCCAGACGATGCCGAAGCCGACGCCGAACAGCATGCGGGAGGCGAGCAGCTCCCAGAACGAGCCGGAGAGGCCTGTGGCGAGGTCGGACAGGGCCATCAGCATCATGGCTGCGAGCGTCAGGCGGCGTGCGCCGAAGCGGTCGGCCAGCACGGTGGCGGGGATCGAGACGGCGAGGATGGTGACGCTGGCGGCGGCGAGCAGCATGCCGCTCTCGAGCTTCGACAGGCCGTAGTGCTGCGAGTAGGTCGGCACGAGCGGGACGAGGGCGGTCCAGACGACCTCGCCGACGAAGATGCCGAGGTAGAGCAGGAATGCCGAGCGGCGAACGCCTCTCACGCTACGCGCTCGCGGGGGTCGGGCGGAGGAGGCCCCGCCGGCCGACGCTGACGCTGAGCATGGCGGCCAGCACGCCGAGGGCCCCGGCGAGCAGGAAGGCGGGCTCGTAGGAGCCCAGCCAGGTGCGGCTGGCGCCCGCGCCCCAGGCGGCGAAGGCGGCGCCGAACTGGTGGGAGGCGAACACCCAGGCGAAGACGACGCCGACCCGCTCGCGGCCGAACGCCTCGCGGCAGAGCGCGACGGTGGGTGGGACGGTCGCGACCCAGTCGAGGCCGTAGAAGACGATGAAGGCGACCAGGCCGAGGCCGGCGTCGCCGAGCGCGGCGTTCAGCCCGAGCAGGGAGAGCCCGCGCAGGGCGTAGTACCAGAACAGCAGCCAGCGGGGGTCGAAGCGGTCGGTGAGGTAGCCGGAGCAGATGGTGCCGATCACGTCGAAGACGCCGATGGCGGCAAGCAGGCCGGCGCCGCGCACCTCGCTGAGGCCGTGATCTGAGCAGGCGGCGATGAGGTGGGTGCCGATCAGACCGTTGGTGGTCGCGCCGCAGATGAAGAAGGCGCCGGCGAGCAGCCAGAAGTCGCGGACGCGCACGGCATCGCGGAGCGTGTCGACGGCGTTTCGGAACGGATTGACCATGCTGCGGGCGGGCTCGGGCTCGGTGCCACCGTAGGGTAGGAGGCCGACGTCGGCGGGGCGGTCGCGCAGGAAGATGAGGGCGACGGGGATGACGAGCAGGAGCGCCGTGGCGGCGACGGTGAGGGCCGCGGCCCGCCAGGAGTGCGTGGTCACGATCCAGGCGAGCAGCGGCAGGAAGATCAGCTGGCCGCTGGCGTTGCTGGCGGTGAGCATGCCGGTGACGAGGCCGCGCTGCCGGACGAACCAGCGGTTCGAGACGATGGCGGCCAGCGGGACGGCGATGGCGCCGGTGCTTGCGCCGACGACGAGGCCCCAGAGCAGGTACAGCTGCCAGGCGGAGTTCATCGCCGTCGTGAGCGCGGCCCCGGTTGCCACCAGCGCCAACGCGATCACCGTGACGCGGCGGATGCCGAACCGCTCGACCACGGCCGCGGCGAACGGCGCACCGAGCCCGTAGATGAGGAGGTTGACGGCGACCGCACCGCCGATCAGCGCGCGCGACCAGCCGAACTCGTGCTGGAGAGGGACGATCAGGACGCCCGGCGTCGCACGGAATCCCGCGGCCGTGACGAGCACGACGAAGGTGGCCGCGGCCACCACCCAGGCGTAGTGCACGCGGTTCGTGACGGCCCGAACGACCATGCGACCATCCTAGACGTCCTTGTCCCGTCAACGACCCGTGCCGGCCGCCGTGACTCATCTGTGACATCCACGTATGTCACAGAACCGTGACGAACGCCTCCCAACGGCCGAAACGGTGTCAAAGCCCCGCCGGGTGGGTGTGACCGCTTCGTGACTGAATCGTGACGAGTTGTGCGCCTGGTTGAGCGGAAGCCGCCGAAGCCCAATTATTGGAGTCAAAGCCCCACCGGGTTGGCGTGACCGGCGCGTTGCAGGTTCGTGACGGGTTCCCCTGTCGCGGAACTGTCACGGAAGGCGCACGGGTGTGTGCCGTTCAGGCCGCTTGGGCTGCGAACGGCGCCCACTCGCTCACGTCCTGGCCTCGCAGGGCGGCGACGATCCGCTCGGCGGCATGGCCGTCGCCGTAGGGATTCACCGCCTGCGCCATGCGCGCGTACCGCGACGGCGAGTCGAGCAGCGCCGAGGCTGCGCCGGAGATCGTCCGTGTGTCGGTTCCGACCAGCATCGCCGCGCCCGCCTCCACGGCCTCCTGCCGCTCCGTCACCTCGCGCAGCACCAGCACCGGCTTCCCGAGCCCCGGCGCCTCCTCCTGCAGGCCGCCCGAGTCCGTGAGCACCAACGTGCAGCTGTGCAGCAGCCCCCACCATCTCCCGGTAGCCGAGCGGCGGCAGCAGCAAGACCCGCTCCACACCGTCCAGCAGCTCCTCCGCCGCCAGCCGCACCGCCGGATTCGGGTGCACCGGAAACACCACGTGAACGTCGCGGCGGGCGGTCACGATCTCGCGCACCGCGTTAGCGGATGCGCGGGGGAAGACACCTCACGCAGACGATGAGGTTGCGGCTCCCCATATTGAGGTAGCCGGCTCCCCTGTCTGCGGTAAAGCCAGAGCCACTATCGACCGATGAGGGGGCTAGTTGAGGCAAGGCGATGGATCTGTGGCACTCGCCGCGCGTCGACCGGCGCACGGCGCTCGAGACCACCGTCTACCTGATCACGCCCGCCTTCGTGATGCTGCCGTGGTCGATCGCTTTCACGCTCGGCCTCGGCTTCCTCGCGTACAACCTCGTCCACCACACCGTCTGCCGTTCGACGGCGTGGGCGTCCAGGTGCTGTTCTATGCGGTCTTCTGGTACGTGCTCACCTTCCTGCCTCCGGCCGTGCTCGGCCTGATCTACGCGCGCCGCACGGAGGGGGAGACGTCGGCGGCCGCCATCGCGAAGGGCCACGTGCAGGTCTTCTATGCCTACATCAACATGGCGGCCGGGTGGCGGGCGCTGGTGCGGATCGCACTGGGCCGCCACGGCTGGGCGAAGACGGCGCGCGTCGCCGAGCCCGAGGCGAAGCACGAGATGCGGAGGGCCGCATGATCCGCCGGCTATGGAGCCGCTCCATCTCGACGCGGGCGGTGGCGGCCATGGCAGCCGTGCTCGTCGGCTACCTCATGCTATCGCCGCACTTCGCCGCCTTCGACGCGGCGCTGGCCGCGCACGGGCTCGGGCTGCTCGGGTTCCGCGTGGCGAACCCGCAGGCGGGCAACCTGTCGGTCCACGCCGGCCGGAGCTTCCAGATGTACGCCGTCGTCACCGGCTCCTGCTCGAGCGCTGCGGGCGTGCTCGGGCTGGGCGCCGTGTCGCTGCTCCTGCTTCCCGGAAGCCTCTGGCGCCGCCTCGGCGGAGGGGTGCTGGCCGCGGTGCTGTTCATGGCGTTCAACGTGGCGCGGATCTGCTCGATCGTGCTGCTCGGGTGGTGGATGGCCTCGACCCCGAGCGGGACCGTGTTCGACACGCTGGCCATTGCCTGCGGCGTCGCGCTGGCAGTGGCGATCGCGCCGCACGGGCGGCTGTTCCTGCGGGTCGGGTCGCTGCTGCTCGCGGGCCTCTGCGCCGTGCTCGCCTACGACGTGCACGAGGGCTATGACTACGTCGACGGCATGGCCAGCTACCACGCGCTCGCCGGGCCGATCCTGACGTTCGGCGCGCTCGCGATCGGCGTGCTCGTGATCTGGTGGATGCTCGTTGGCCGCCCCGAGCGTCGCCCCGAGCGCCGCCCCGAACCGCAGACGGCTAGCTGATCCGCACGCGCCGCACCGGTGATGTCGCGCTCATCCAGGGATGCCGCTTGCCGCCCCTGTACGACCAGCGCAGGTAGGCGTAGCCCGACCTGGCGAAGCCGACCTGCCGCGAGAACTTCCCGGAGCTCGACACGCGCACCGTGCCGACCGTCTTCCAGGCCGCACGGGTGGAGCGCCTCACCTGCAGCCGCATCGTGGCACGGTGCATGTTCGGTGAGGAGGATCCCCGGAACGTGAACAGCGACCCACGCGGCGCCGACGAGACGGTGCTGCGCGATCCCAGGCGTGGGATCACGTAGACGGGCTGGCCGGCGACCTTGCGCCCAAGCTCGGTGTCCGTCCCGGTGAAGATGGCCCGCCAGGTAAGGTTGCGCTGCAGCGCCTTCGCCAGCGCGATCTGCCAGATGCCTTCGGCGTCGGTCTGCGCCTGGTAGAGGTAGATCCAGCCGCCCTCGTGCAGCTCGACGTACACGCGGCGGTCGGGGATCGGGTTGCTTGCCTGATCGAGCAACGTCCCCCTGAAGGTGACGCGATTGCCGTAGTGGATCGTGCGCGCGGTTAGCGGCGCCGTGATCGTGAGCTGCGTCTGATCCTGGGTGATCCCGGGTGGGGAGAAGGTCGCGAGATCGTCCTTGAACATGACCGCGTTCACCGACCCGAGCCCGGTGGCGAGGTCGTAGCCGGCGCCGGCCGGGTACGCGCCCGTGCCGTCCGTGCTGTTCGTCCCGGATGTGACGTCCCAGAACATCGCCGAATCGCTGTACAGGAGCGGATTGGCGAAGCCCACGCGGGTGGCGCCGTTCGTCGCCGAGTTCGCATCGGCCGTGATCCCCGCCATCAGCGGCGCGCCGGCGCTGGTGCCGCCGGCCGGGAACCACGGCACCGGCGGGCAGCTGCTCGCGGTGCAGAGCATCACGTAGCCGTTGTTCAGCGAGGCGTTCATCGCAATGTCAGGCACCTGCCGGCAGAAGCCGTCCGGGTTGCCGCACTTCGAGCCGCCGTCGTAGGGGCTGAGCGGGTTCGATGCCTGATAGGACGGCTGGGCCCAGAGCCGCGAGACGCCGCCGCCGCCGGCCCGCCACGCCGTGCTGTCGGAGCCGTCGGGGCTGTGCAGCACCGTGCCGCCGACGCCGGTGACGAACGGCTGCGACGCCGGGTCGTCCACGACGTGCGCCGTGTAGCCCTTGATCGCATCCTTGCACCCGCTCGACCCGGAGTCGCCCGAGGCCGCGTAGAAGGACATGCCGCTCGCCGCGGCAAGCTCGAGATCGACGGACTCGGCCTGCACGAACGAGGGCGGCAGCAGGGCCTCGCAGAGCCCCCAGCTGTCGCTGATGATGTGGACGCCGGTGGTGCCCTGGTCGGCAACCATCTGCTCGATCATCGGCAGGATGTTGCCCAGGTTGTTGGGCGCCACGTAGACGTGCACCGCGTCCAGCCCGGGTGCCGCGGCCATCGCCACCTCGATGTCGAGCTCGACCTCGATCGCGCCGCTGGTGTCGCGGGTGCCGCCGGCGACGGCGTGGGGGATGACGTCCGATGTCAGCCCGAAGCAGTTCCTGAACGTGTCCATGTCGGTGTGCTTGTAGTTCGACAGCTCGACCAGCGCGATCGACTCGCCGTGCCCGTCGGAGCCGCCGCTGATCAGCGTCTGGTGGCCGTACGCCTGAGCGAGCTGGGCGGGGAGGTATCCGCCGTACGCGCTCTGCGCGTGCTTCGCGCCGGAGCAGGGGCTCGCCAGCGTCCCGAAGGGCTGCAGGGCGACCTGCGGGGATCCGGACGAGAGCCTCGGAGCCTTGACGGCCGGTCGGAGCCGCACCCGCGTGTCGAGGCCGGTGACCGCCGTCACGCTTGACGCGATGTCCGCGGGAAGCGAAGCCGCGCCGTCGGGCGCGCGGAACAGGCGTCCGTGCGGGCTGCGGTAGGTCGAGAGCCTGACGTGGAATGCCTGCGAGGCGGAGTCGGCCGTGCCGCTGAACGTCATCGACAGCAGCCCCTGGCTCGCGAGCGCGAGGCCCTGCGATCGCATGTACCGCACGACCGCGGCGCGGGTGGCGGCGGCCGGACCGAACCTGGCCCGGAGCTGCGCGTAGCTGAGCGGGCGGCCGTGCCGTGCCGCCGTTGTCCGCAACAGGTCGGCGTTCCGCGGCGCCAGCGTGACCGTCACGTCCACCGGCTGCGACGACGGCGTCGCTGCCACGCGGGCGGATGCCCGCAGCCCGGGCAGCGCGGTGCCGCCGATGCGAACGAGCCCGGAACGGGGTGCAGCCGACGCGCCCGCCTGGCCGGCGACCAGCAGAGCGGTGAGCACGAGGGCCACCGAGAGCGGCCGGGACAGCAGGCGAAGCATCTGCTCGCATTGTGGCCAAGGCCGTCCGAATTTTCCAGATCCAACAGGCCGGGCACGTGACGTTACCGATTGTCAGGCGACTTGACCCGACGTAGACTCGGCTGCGGCCGTTCGTCCCAGGAGGCTCACCGTCCGAACTCGCATGCTGCTGTTGGCGTCGCTCGCCGTGGGCGCAGCCATGCTCGCGGTGCCCGCGACGGCTCTGGCCCACGCCCCGATTCCCCGGTTGCGCTGGCACGGGTGCGGCGGCGGGTTCCAGTGCGCGCGGGCCAGCGTCCCGCTCAGCTACCGCCGTCCGCGTGGCCGCACGATCTCGCTGGCGCTGATCCGCCTTCCGGCGGCGCACCCACGGCAGCGGATCGGCACCCTGTTCGTGAACCCCGGCGGCCCCGGCGACTCCGGGGTCGACTTCCTGCGCGAGAACAGTGCGGCCTTCCCGCGCGCGGTTCGCGATCGCTTCACGATCATCGGCTTCGATCCGCGTGGCGTCGCCCGCAGCACGCCGCTGCGGTGCTTCTCCGACTTCGGCGCCGAGCTGGAGACGTACGCGGGGCTGCCGCTGTTTCCGATGAACCACCGGCAGGCGCTGGCGATCGAGCGCGCGAACGCGAAGCTCGTGGCCGGCTGCGCTCGGCGCATGCCGCGGCTGGCCCGGCACATGACGACGGCCGACGTGGCCCGCGACATGAACCTGCTGCGCCGGGCGGTCGGCGACCGGCGGCTGACGTTCGTCGGCTACAGCTACGGCAGCTACCTGGCGACCGTCTACGCCAACATGTTCCCGCGGAGGGTGCGGGCGATCGTCGCCGACGGTGCCATCAACCCCTTCGCCTGGCTCGGCAAGGGGCCCGGCGGCACCCGGGTTCCGATCGACGTGCGGCTGCAGAGCGACACCGGCAGCTACGCGGCGTTGAACGCGTTCTTCGCGGCCTGCGACGCGCATCCGACCGCCTGCGTGTTCAGCCGCGGGCCGAGCTCGACGCGCTGGAAGTTCCACGTGCTGATGCAGCGGCTGCAGGAGCAGCCGGTGACCACCGCCTTCGACGGCACCGTCGACTACCCGACCGCCGTGAACGATGTCCGCATCGACCTCTACAACCAGTGCTGCTGGGCCGATCTGTCCGACTTCCTGCAGCGCCTGTGGAGGCACAGCTCGAGCGCGGCCGGCCCGGCCGGGGCCGCCCCGACGGCTCCCCAGGCGCTCCTGCCCGCGGTTCCGCGCCGGGACGTCGGCTCCTATCCAAACGGCCTGGACGCGGCCACCGCCGTGACGTGCAGCGACAGCCACAACCCCACCGACCCCTCCGTCTGGGAGCGGTTCGGGATCGCCCGCGACCGTGTGGCGCCGTACTTCGGCCGCTTCTGGACATGGCTGGACGAGGCCTGCGCGACGTGGCGGCTCCCGTCGCCCGACCGCTACGACGGTCCGTTCAACCGGGTCACCTCCCACCCACTGCTCGTGATCGGCAACCTGCGCGACCCGGCCACGCGCTACCAGGACGCCGTCACCCTGAGCCACACCCTCGCCAGGGCGCGCCTCCTGACCATCGACGGGACCGGCCATACCTCGCTGGGAGCCTGGAGCAGCTGCGCGCGGGCAGCGCTTGCACGCTACCTGGTGTCGCTCGTCCTGCCCCCGGCGGGCACGGTGTGCGAGCCGGATCAGCCGCCGTTCAGCTGAGCGCGGCCCGGTCGGCGGGCGAGAGCATCTCGCCGTCGCCGTAGCCGCCCTGCTCGAGCAGCGACCGGGCGGCGGCCAGCCCGGCGGCATATGCGCGCGACGCGAGGATGCTGCCGGTCGAGACCCGGCGGACGCCGAGCGCGCCGAGCTCCACCACCGGAGGCACGCCGGGCAGCATCAGCACGTTGACGGGGCAGCCGACGGCCTCGACGACCGAGCGGATGGCGGCCGCCACCCGCAGGCCCGGCGCGTAGACGACGTCTGCGCCCGCGGCCCTGTAGGCGCGCCGGCGGGCGATCGTGTCGTCGAGGTCGTCGCGGCCGTGAAGGAGGTTCTCGGCGCGGGCCGTGAGCACCATGCCGGCGCGGTGCGCGGCCTCGGCCGCCGCTCCGACCAGCTCGGCCGAGTGCGCGGCGTCGTCGACGTCCCCTCCCGCGGAGTCGAAGTCCTCGATCGAGCAGCCGGCCGCGCCGGCCTCGGCCAGGAGGTCGACCGTGGCCGCCACCTCACCGGCCGTCGTGCCGAACAGCCGCTCGCCGTCGACCGACAGCGGGAGCTCAGTCGCCGCCGCCATCGCGGCCACGTGCTCGACCAGCTGGTCGCGGGTGACGCGGTAGTCCTCGACGCCAAGCGTCCAGGCGAAGCCGGCGCTGGTGGTGGCGAGCGCGGCGCACCCCGTGGCGGTGAGCAGCCGCGCCGAGCCGGGATCCCAGGCGTTCGGCATGACGAAGATGCCGTCCTCGTGGAGCCGGTGGAACCGCTCCCTGCGGCCGTCCGCCATCAGTGGCCGCTCAGCCGGGTGAGCGCGATCCGCACGGGCACGGAGTAGTCCGCGGCGAACGACTCGGGCGTCCAGCCGTTGCGCTCGATCAGCGGCCGGTACTTGGCCGTGTACGGCTCGACGACGTCGGCGGGCGGGTCGTCGCTGACCGCGGCGTTGCCCGACAGGACGACGATGTCGCCGCCCCTCCCGTTTCCGTCGAGGTGGAGCGAGACGCGCGGGTTCGCCTCGATGTTCCGCAGCTTCGGCTTGCCGGGGCGGCTGTAGAGCAGCACGCTCTCCGCGCCGTCCCACAGGAACCAGACCGGCACCGGCTGCGGGGCCCCGGCCGGGCTGACCGTGACCAGCCATGCCACGAGCTCCTCGCGGACACGTCTCGCCGCCCGCTCGCCGAACGCCGTCGACGTGTCGATCGCGAAGGCCATGCGGGCTACCCGGTCGTGCTGGAGGAGAGGCCCTCGGGCGCCTTCAGGCCGACCGACGCGCCGGCCTCGAGCAGCCGCTCGAGCCCCGCGGCGCCTGCAACCGCGGTGGGGGTGGTGATCGAGAGCGCCGCGTAGATGACGGCCCAGCGCAGCCGCTCGTCGGGAGGAGTCCCCAGCTGGTCGGCCCAGACGTAGGCGGCGACCAGCAGGTCGCCGGCTCCGGTCGCGTCGACCGGCGGCCCGGCGTCGAACGCCGGTGCCTCCACCCGCTGCCCGTCGATGAGGGCCATCGCACCGCGGGCGCCGAGCGTCACGACGACCGTCGACGCGAGGCCGGCCAGGTGCTCCGCCGCGGACTCGACGTCAGGCTGTCCGGACAGCCGGAGCGCCTCGCCGTCGCTGACGAACAGGGCGCGTGCGTGCGCGAGCTGGGCGGGCGGGCGGCCGGCGTACGCGCGTGCGTCGTCATCGCCGCACGTGACGTACGCGTCGACCCCGGGCGGCACGACGTACATCAGATCCATGTTGACCGAGACGGCCTTCGGCTCGAGCGACGCCACGTCTGCCGGGCTCGCCCGGACGCCCGGGTCGACGGTCACCATCGCCCGGTCGCCGCCGGTCGGCAGCACCACCGTCACGGGGGTGCGCGGGGCGCGCCGCTCGACGGTCGTCACCCCGTCGCCGCTCAGCACGTCCATGATCAGGTCGCCGGCGACGTCGTTGCCGAGCGGCGCGGCCAGCACGGCCTTCAGCCCGAGCCGGGCGGCGCCGACGGCCGTGATGGCGCCGCCGCCGGGGGAGCGCACGAGGTCGCTCGCGAAGCGCTCCTCACCGAGCCTTGGCAGGGACTCGAGCCCGACGAAGGTGAGGTCGAGGAACGACGGAGTCGCGACTGCGAGATCGATGCCCATGGCGGCCGAGGATAGCGGCAGTCGACCGGGTTTGGTACTACTGACCCGGTGCCGGAAGCCTCCTCCCTCGACGTCGTCTGCGCCGGCCCCCCGTTCCTCGACATCACGTTCAGCGGGCTCGAGGCCCTGCCGTCGCTGGGCGAGGAGCGGCTTGCGCGCAGCATCTCGCTGACGGCCGGCGGCCTCGCGAACGTGGCGCTGGGGGCGACCCGACTCGGTCTCCGTGCCGGGATGTTCTGGCCCGTTGGCGGCGACCTGCTCGGGCGCATTCTGGCCGATCTGCTGGCCGCCGAGGGGATCGAGTGGATCGGCCCGTCCGGCGACGGCACCGCGGTGTCGGCGATCATGCCGCTGGACGGCGACCGGGCGTTCCTGACCGTCGCGCCGGAGCACGACCTCGACGGTGAGGGGCTGGCCGCGCTGGGTGCGCGGGCCGTCGTGCTGGACGTGCCGTCGCTCGCGCGCGCGCCTGCCGGCGTGCCGTCCTACGCGGTGATCGGCGACGTCGCGGCGCGCGACCTTGCCGGGCGACCGCCGGCAGAGCTGGCCCGGGCGCGCGCGATGATCGTCAACGAGGCGGAGGCCCGGCTGCTGAGCGGCGAGCAGGATGCCGAGCAGGCCGCCCGGGCGCTGGCCGGCCTCTGCAGCACCGTGGTCGTCACGCTCGGCGACCGGGGCGCGATCTGCGCCGGTGCGCACGGCCTGATCGCGCAGCCGGCCCCGCGCGTGCCGGTGATCGACACCAACGGGGCCGGCGACCTCTTCACCGCGGCCTGGGTGTGGGGCGACCTGGCGGGCCGGGAGGTGGACGAGCGGCTGCGCCTCGCCGTGCTCTACGCCTCGATGTCGATCGGCGTCGCGACGACGCGCGAGGGCGCCGCCACCGCCGACGGTCTGCTGCGCGCAGCCGCCGCGCCCGATGCGACCATTCCGACGACCCGCGACGCCTCATGATGCACCCGCTCCGCCCCCGCCTGCTGCTCCCACTGCTCCTGATCGCCGCCGCGGTCTGCGGCTGCGGCACGCCCGGGTCGAGCGGCGGCGCCGCCACGGCGCCCTCCGGCCCGGTCAGCACCGGCTTCGACACCTCGCAGAAGGTCGACCTGACGATCTGGGACGACGAGACCTCCCCCGGCGACTCGAAGACCGAGGACGAGCTGATCCACGAGTTCGAGCAGCGCTACCCGAACGTGACGGTGCACCGCGTCGTCAAGTCGTTCGACGACTACATGTCGACGATCAAGCTGGCAGCATCATCGAGCAACCCGCCCGATGTCTTCCAGGGCAACGAGGGATACGCCGTCGACCAGGCGTTGATCAGGGCGGGGCTGATCCTGCCGCTGAACGGCGAGGCGGCCGCGTACGGCTGGGACACGAGGTTCGGCAACCCGGCGACGCTCGACGCGCTGCGCTGGTCGGCCGACGGGTCGACGTGGGGCAGCGGCACGCTCTGGGGCGTCGCGCAGAAGGCCGAGGTGCTCGGCGTGTTCTACGACAAGGACGTGATGGCCCGCCTCGGCCTGCGGCCGCCGCGGACCTTCGCGCAGTTCCAGCAGACGCTGGCGGCGGCCAGGGCCGCCGGCGTCCCGCCGGTGATGGTCGGCGGCCTCGACCGCTGGCCGCTCGGGCACGTGTTCATGGTGCTGCAGGCGCTGTACGAGAAGCCGTCGGCGATCGAGGCCTGGGCCTTCGGCCACAGCGGCGCCTCGTTCGACACGCCGGCAACGCGCAGGGCGGCCGCGACCTTCGCGCAATGGGGTGCAAAGGGGTACTTCGAGAACGGCTTCAACGGCGTCAGCCAGCAGACCGCGGCCGCGCGGTTCGCGAAGGGGGAGGGCCTCTACTTCATCACCGGCCCCTGGGAGAACCAGACCTTCGCAGGGCCGCTCGGCAACCGGGTCGGGTTCTTCCCGATGCCCGGCCTCCGCCCCGGGCCCTCCGCCACCACAGGGTCGCTGTCGCTGCCCTACCACATCAGCGCGCGCACGCCGCACCCGGCGGTCGCGGCCGCGCTGATCGACTTCCTCACCGGACAGCACGCCGCGAAGCTGCTGATCGAGCACGGCGACCTGCCGGCGGCCGATCCCGGCGGCGCGGCGCTCGCCGGCGAGTCCTCTCTGGCCGCCATCGCGCGCACCTGGCAGCAGAAGTCCCGAGCGGGGCTGCTCGTGCCCTACCTCGACTGGGCCACGGCGTCGATGGGGGACACCATGTTCGGCGGCCTGCAGCAGCTCAGCCAGGGCGCGATCACGCCGGCCCAGTTCACGGCGGCGGTGCAGAAGGACTGGGAGAGCGCCCATTCGTGACCGCGGCACCCAGGCGCCCGGCCGGCCGCGGCTAATCGGATACCTCTACATCCTGCCGGCGCTCACCGTGTTCGCGCTGTTCGTGATCGCGCCCATGGCCGACGGCGCATGGATCTCGCTGTTCCGCTGGGACGGCGTCACCAGCGGCACGTGGGTGGGGCTCGGGAACTACCGGGCGGCGTTCGAGGACGCCGCCGTTCGGACGGCGTTCGGCCACTCGCTCGTCCTCATCCTCTTCTACGCCGTGCTGCCCGTGGCCGTCGCGCTCTCGCTGACCGGACTGCTCGTCCATTCCCGTGTGCGGGGAGTGGCTGCGGTGCGCACGCTGATCTTCCTGCCGCAGGTGCTGGCTGCGGTCGTGGTCGGCGTGGCCTGGCGGTGGCTCTACGACCCGGAGGGGCCGATCAACCAGGCCCTCGCCAAGGTGGGGCTGGGCTCGCTGCAGCACTCCTGGCTCGGTGACCTGTCCACCGCCCTGCCGGCGGTGGGGGTGATCGGGAGCTGGATCACGACCGGGCTCTGCCTGGTGCTGTTCATGGCCGGCGCGCAGCGGATACCGCCCGCACGGTACGAGGCCGCCCGCGTCGACGGCGCCGGGCCGGTGCGGGAGTTCTTCGCCGTGACGCTGCCGGGCCTCCGGAACGAGCTCGCCGTGGCGCTCTCGCTGACCGTGATCGCGGCGCTGCGCGCGTTCGACATCATCTACGTCACGACCAAGGGCGGCCCCGGCGATGCGACGACGGTGCCGTCGCTCCTGATCTACACGCGAGCGTTCGTGACAGGCCAGGTCGGGTCGGCGGCCGCGATCGGCGCGATCATGGGGGTGCTGATCCTGACGCTGGTCGTCCTGATCACGCGGCTGATCGAGGAGCGGCCGTGACGGCGGGAGGGATGGAGCGGGCGGTGACCTACGCCGTGCTGGCGCTGTTCTCGGTGCTGGCCGTCACGCCGATCCTCGTGATCCTGCTCGCGGCGCTGCATCCGCCCGGGGCGCTCCTGACCGGCGTCGAGCTTCCTCACACGCTCAGCCTCTCGACCTTCCGCTTCGCCTGGGACACCGGCGGGTTCGGGCGGCTGATGGCATCGAGCCTGCTCGTGTCCGCCGCCGTGGTCGTCCTGACGACGCTGCTCTGCATCCCCGCCGGCTACGCGTTCGGGACGATGCAGTTCCCCGGCGCCACGCCCATCTTCTACGTGATGCTGGCGGGGATGGTCGTCCCGTTCGAATCGCTGATCGTCCCGCTGTACTACACGTTCCGCGACGCCGGGCTGACCGACACGTACTGGGCGCTGATCCTTCCGCAGACCGGGCTTTCGATCTCGTTCGGCACCTTCTGGATGCGGGCGTTCTTCCGGTCGGTGCCCGCCGAGCTGGCCGACGCCGCGCGAGTCGACGGCGCATCGTCGTGGCGGGTGCTGTGGCGGGTGCTGGTGCCGATCGGCCGCCCGGCGATCCTGACGATGGTGGTGCTCGTGTTCATGTGGACGTGGAACGAGTTCCTGCTTGCCCTCGTGATGATCTCCGACCAGACCCACCGCACGGCGCCGCTCGGCCTCTCCACCTTCCAGAGCCGCTACGGCGTGGACGTCCCCAGCGTCTCGGCCGCAGCCGTGCTCGTCGCGGTGCCGGTCGTCATCGTGTACCTGCTCACCCAGCGCCATTTCCTGCGCGGCATGCTGGCGGGGTCGATCCGGGGATGACGTCGATCGGATTCGAGCGGGTCGTCAAGCGGTTCGGGCACGTCACGGCCGTCGACGGCCTGACGCTCGACATCGCCGGCGGCGAGTTCATGGTGCTGGTCGGCCCCTCCGGCTGCGGAAAGACCACCGCGCTGCGCCTGCTGGCCGGGCTGGAGGCGGTGACCGAGGGGCGCATCACCATCGGCGAGCGGGAGGTGCAGGGTCTGCCGCCCCGCCGGCGCGACGTCGCCATGGTGTTCCAGGACTACGCGCTCTACCCGCAGATGAGCGTATACCGGAACCTCGCGTTCGGGCTCGAGTCCCGCAAGGTGCCGCGGGCGGAGGTGCGCGCCCAGGTCGAGCAGGCGGCGAAGCGGCTGGGGCTCGACGAGCTGCTCGACCGCAAGCCGCGCGAGCTTTCCGGCGGCCAGCGCCAGCGCGTGGCCCTGGGGCGGGCGCTCGTCCGGCACCCGCAGGCGTTCCTGATGGACGAGCCGCTGTCGAACCTGGACGCGAAGCTGCGGGTCGACATGCGGGCCGAGATCGCCGCGCTGCAGCGCGAGACCGGCGTGACGACGCTGTTCGTGACGCACGACCAGGTCGAGGCGATGACGATGGGAGACCGGATCGCGGTGATGCGAGCCGGGGTGCTCGAGCAGGTCGACACGCCCGACCGCGTCTATGCCCAGCCCGCGAACGTCTTCGTCGCCGGGTTCATCGGCAGCCCGGCGATGGCGTTCTGCGACTTCACGGCGCAGCGGCAGGGCGACCGTTTCAGTCTGGACAACGGGCTCCTACGGCTGGAGGTGGCGGCGGCCGACCTGCCGGAGACGGTCACCGCCGGGCTGCGGCCCGAGCACGTGCGACCGTGGAGCGGCGACGGCGCGATGGCGGGCCCGTTCGACGGCGTGGTCGAATCGGTCGAGGTGCTCGGCCGCGAGACGTTCCTCGGCCTGCGCGCCGGGGACGGCGTGCGGCTGACCGCGCGGCTCGAGGGCAGCGCCAGGCACGAGCTGGGAGAGCGGCTGCAGTTCGGCGTGCAGCGCGGAACCGCCCACCTGTTCGACGCCTCGTCCGGCGCCGCGATCGCACACGCGGTCTAGACACATTATTCGAACGTACTGCGACAAGCGCAAGATCGGGTGGGTACCCTGCGCGCCGTGAAACGCCTGGCTCTCATTCTTGCGGCGGTATGCCTGCTGCCCGCCGCGCCGGCGCTGGCCGCGGGAGCCGGCGTCGCGCACGCCCGCGGCCACCGGCCGCACCGGCTCCAGACGCTGGGGGCGGCCGCCGTCCGCTTCGCCGAGCGCTTCCGCGGCACGCCGTACGTGTGGGCCGGCACGACGCCCGCGGGATTCGATTGCTCCGGCTTCACGCGCTACGTCTATGCCCACTTCGGGATCTCGCTGCCGCACTCCAGCTACGACCAGTGGTCGCTTGGGCGGCACGTCCCGCGGTCGCAGCTCGAGCCCGGCGATCTGGTGTTCTTCGGCCTCGGGCACGTGGGCATCTGGGTCGGGCACGGACGGTTCATCCACGCGCCGCACACGGGCGCGGTGGTCTCGATCGACAGCCTGCGCGGGGGCTGGTACGCGGCGTCCTACAGCGGCGCGGTTCGCCTGCCGCGCGCGGCGGCTCGGCTGCGTCCGGCGCGCTCGTCGCGTGTGCGGCCGGTCACCGATCGGCTCTCGTTCGCTTCCTGACCTCGGTGAACAAAGTGCCAGGCACTTTTCGTTCACCCAGCCTGCCATCATCCCGTCATGGCGAAGCTGGAGCAGGCGCGGTGGTGGGCGGTGCGTCCCGTGCGCAGCCGCAAGCCCGCGACCTACCGCTGCCCTCTCTGCGGCCTGCGCCTGCACGCCATGAGCGACCACGTGCTGATCTCACCCGAGGGCGACGGCGAGCGGCGCCGCCATGCCCACCGCGAGTGCGTCCTCGCCGCCCGGGAGGCCGGGCGCCTGCCGCTCTACGACGAGTGGCGTGCGACCCAGCCACGCCCGCCGTCGCTGTGGCGGCGCGTGCTCAGGCGCTCCTGACGGGCTGCTCCGCGAGCACCGGCGTCGATGCGCCCACCGGCTGGGCCGAGCGCTCGACGATCTCGAGCATCGTTCCGTCGGGATCGCGCACGTAGAACACCAGCGCACCCGACCAGTCGGACCCGTCGTCCGGCAGCAGCACCGGCTCGGAGAGCGGCTCGTGGCCGGCGGCCGCCAGGCGCCGATGCGCCGCGCCGGCGTCGTCGACTGCCAGCCCCACGTGCACCACTCCGATCCGCCCGCCCGTTCGCGGCGCCGGGCGCTGGCGCGGTGAGCGGAACTCGAGCAGCT
The DNA here is from genome assembly GCA_035695105.1 of Gaiellales bacterium. Lineage (GTDB taxonomy): Bacteria > Actinomycetota > Thermoleophilia > Gaiellales > JAICJC01 > JAICYJ01. The sequence continues at coordinate 96,930 of DASSEV010000004.1, read as the reverse complement.
CGATCACCCGCGAGCCCGCCAGGATGTCCGCGAAGTCCACGACCGCATCGGGGACGCCGGTCATCTGCTCGATCAGCCCGGGCTCCAGCCGGCCCCGGTCGCGCACGGTGAGGCCGAGCAGGTCGCAGTAGAACGCGATCGATCGGTCCAGATCCTGCACGGTGAACGAGACGTGGTCGATGCCGCGCACCGCCTGCCCGTCCGAAAGCCGTGCCGGCACGCGGTCGCGGCGGAGCACGTCGTCCAGCGTCTCACGCCGGCGGATGGTCTCGACGCCGTCGCCGCTGACGAGCACCGTCGCCGGCCGCGGCATGGAGTTGAAGTTGCCGGCCAGCGCGTCCTCGTAGGCGCCCGTGGCGAGGAACGCCAGCACGTCACCGGCGCCGATGCCCGACGGGATCCGGGCATCCGGGGTGATCGTGTCGAACCCGCAGCTGATGCCGACGATGTCGGCCGTGACGAGCTCCCCGTCGAGCGGCGCCGCCGGCACGGGCTCCCAGCGGCTGTGCTCCCAGGTGGTGTCGCTGAGCAGCACCTCGGACGTGTCGCATCCGACCCAGACGCGCGGCGCCGGGGCCGCCTGCCGCTTGACGTGCAGCACCCGGGTCAGGTGCAGCCCGGCGCTGCCGTAGACCGCACGGCCGGGCTCGATCTCGAGCGCGATGCCCTCGGGATCGAGGCCGCCGGCCTCCAGCCCGCGGATGAGGCCATCCACGAGCGCCGCGGCGTACTCCGCCGGCGCAGGCGCATCCGGCAGCCCGCGGAGCGCACGCCCGGTCGGATCGCCGGGGAACGAGTACCCGCCGCCGAGGTCGATCTCGGCCGGCCGCCATCCCCCGAGCGCATCGGAGAGCAGACCGGCCAGCCGGCCGACGCGCTCCGCGTGCAGCGTGAAGGCGCTCAGACCGGTGGTGTGGCGGCCGAGGTGGGCGTGGACGCCGGTCAGCTCGACGCCGCGCAGGTCGACGGAGCCGATGCGCTCGAGCAGCACGTCGGTCGGAATTCCCGGCTTGTACGCGTCCGCCGCCCGCCCCAGCGGCTCCTGCTCGGTGAAGTCGCTGATCGATTCGACGTCGGTCATGTCCGGCCGCAGGCGGATGCGCACCCTCGCCGCGATCCCGCGCTCATGGGCCACGAGCGCCGCGTGCTCCACCTCCTCCATGCTGTCGGCCGTCAGCCGGGCGCCGGCTGTGATCGTGCGCTCGACCAGCGCCGGCGACTTGGTCGAGCCGTTGACCGAGATCACCGCGGGATCGACCCCCGACCGCAGGGCCACCTCGAGCTCGCTCGCGCCGTAGACGTCGCAGCCGGCGCCCTCGTCGTTCAGGATCCGGCGCAGCGCGAGGCTCGGATTGGCCTTCAGCGAGACCAGCACGCGAGCGTCGCCGTGGCGCCAGGCGGCGGCCAGCGCAGCTCGCCATGCCCGCACGTTGGCCCGCAGCTGCGCCTCCGAGATGACGTAGAGCGGCGTGCCGAACTGCTTGGCGAGATTTGCGGCTGCGACCCGCTCGACCATCAGACGGCGCTCGTCGACGCGGATGGGCTCGTCCATGGATCGAGCCTACCTGCGAGTGCGCATAAAGGCGAGAGCGAGCGCTACGCGCTGCGGCGGAACAGGCGGCGCCAGCGCGACGCCGGCTCCTCCGCCTCGCGCGCCTCCCGCTCGGCGGCGAGCTGGTGCAGCAGCGAGAAGTCGGCCGCCCCGCCACCGGGACGCGCCGTCGCGATCCGGCGGAGCTTGGCGCGTTCCGACGGCTCGATGGCGATGAACATGCAGCCCACCTGGCGCTGCCCCGCGACCTCGGACACGCGCGCGACGCGCACCTCGGCCTCGACCATCGTGGCGAAGAACCTGCCGGTGAACTCCAGCCGGTCGCCCTGGCGCAGGATGCGTCGCGTCAAGAACGCGACGCCGGAGTCGGACACGTCGACGATCGAGCCCTCGACGACGTCGCCGTCGACGACGTCCTGGCAGTTGACCGCAACCAGCCGGGCGTGCCCGCCGTGCGCGGTGCGGTCGGAGCGGCGATGGTTCTCGTCCAGCTTGATCCCGCGAGCCCGCAGCTCGACCAGTGCCAGATGCGGCGTGTGGTAGGCCGCCGATTCGGTGCTGAAACGCACCACCCAGGGACGCAGGTCGTCGCCGTGCACCCGGGCGGTCAGCTCGGCGGCATCGGTCATACGCAGGCGCTCAGCCGTCACCGTCAGCCGCGTGCCGGCATGCCCTGTCGGGGTCAGCTCGATCGTGCGGCCCTCGGCGTCCTCCGCAGAGATCGTGCTCTCCGCGGCGAGCTTCTCGACCGCCTGCGTCATGGTGAGTCGCGCCATACCGACCCTGGTATCGGCACGCGGTGCTCGGGTCCTGACCCTCCCAGCCATTTCACAGCCTCCGCACACGAAACGCTCACACCCGCGGGGTACCGTCGAACCGATGGCAGAGCGTTCTCTCGGAGCGGGACGGGTCGCGGAGGCGCGCGGCCGGGCGCGGGCGGGCAAGACGGCGATGGTCGCGCTCGCCGCCGTGGTCTTCGGAGCCGGGCTGCTGCTCACCCGCAGCACCGCGAGCGGCCACGTCAAGCAGGGAATCCGCCCGCTCGTCGCGCCGCGCCGCTTCGTGCGGACGGTCGAGCGAAACGCCCTTGCGGCCGGGCAGATCGCACCGCCGCAGCAGGCACCGCCGCAGGCGTCGACCAGCCAGTCATGAGCGAGATCCAGCGGTTTCCTGCAATGGGATGCGAGGTGCTCGTCGCGGGCGCGGACGAGGATGAGCTCGCAGCCGTCCGGGAGCTGTTTCGCGAGCGGGAGCGGAGGTTCAGCCGCTTCTCGGAGCGGAGCGAGCTCCAGCGTGTGAACCGCCGGGCGGGCCGGCCGGTCGTGGTCTCGGAGGACTTCGCCGCGATGGTGCGGCTCTCGCTGTGGGCCGCGGAGCAGACGCAGGGCCTGGTCGATCCCACGATCGGTGCGGCGCTGATCGCCGCCGGGTATGACCGGGACTTCCGGCTGCTCGCGCAGGGCATGCCCTCGTCGCCGGCAGCGGCACCACGCAGGTCGGACATCTCGCTGTGCGGCCGTCTGCTCACGGTGCCGCCGGGAACGGCGCTCGATCTGAACGGCGTGGTCAAGTCGGCAACCGTCGACGAGGCGCTCGCGCTGCTCCGGGGCGGCGGGTGGGTGAGCGCGGGCGGTGACATGGCGACCAGCGGCGGCGTGGGCGTGGCCCTCCCCGGCGGGGGCCATGTGCACCTCGCCGCCGGCGGCATCGCCACCAGCGGCCGGACACGGCGCACCTGGTCGGACGGGCGGCACCACCTGATCGATCCGGCCACAGGCCGGCCCTCGCGATCGGCGTGGGAGCAGGTGACTGCGTGCGGCGCGACCTGCGTCGACGCCGACGTGGCTGCGAAGGCGGCGCTCCTGCTCGGAGAGTCCGGGCCCGCGTGGCTGGACGAGCGGGGGATCCCCGGACGGTTCGTCGCGGGGGAGGGGCGCATCGCCGTCAACCTGGCGTGGGCCGCGGCCGTGCAGGAGCCGGAGGCGGCGTGCACCTGACGTCCAACCCCGTCGACTGGTATGCCGCCCGCGCGGCCGGCATCGCTGCCTACATCCTGCTGACGGCGGTCGTGTCGCTCGGCCTCGCGCTGTCGAGCCGCGCGCCGGGCAGGCGATGGCGGCGCTGGCCGATGTTCGCCGTGGAGGACGTCCACCGGATGGGCGGGATCCTGGTCGGCACATTCATCGCGCTGCACGTCGCGACGATCGCGATCGACAGCTTCCTTCCGTTCACGATCACGCAGCTGGCCGTGCCGCTCGCCTCGGGCTACCGGCCCGTGTGGACGGCGCTCGGCATCGTCGCCGCGGAGCTGCTGCTGGCGCTGGCGATCACCAACCGGTACCGCGACCGGATCGGCGTTCGCCGCTGGCGCGCGATGCACTACGCGAACTTCGCGGTCTGGGGCGCGGCGACCCTGCACGGGGTCGGGGTGGGGACTGACCGCAACGCCCCCTGGATGCTGGCCGTGTATGCCGTGTCGGTGGTGCTCGTCGGAGGGCTGACCGTGTGGCGGGTCGCGACCAGACGCGGCGTGACCGTCTCGGCCGGCCGCACGGCGACCGTGCTGCTGGCGGTCGCCGCCGGCCTGGTCGTGCTCGCGATGGGGCCGCTGGGCGTGCACCGACGGCCGTGGAACGCGGCCACGTTCCAGGACTCGCTGCGCGGCAGGATCATCCAGCAGGCCGGCTCGACGGTGGGGCTGGTCTCGATGACCGGCGTCGGCCACGGGGCGCAGAACGTGCTCGTGCGCGCCGACCTGCTGGTCGGTCAGGCGGGGTTGCAGTCGACGACCTTCCAGCTCGAGTACCTCCCGAGCGGCACGATCTGCGCCGGGAAGGTGACGAGCGTGCAGTCATACGGGTTCACCGGAGTCTGCGGCCGCGGGCCCAGCCGCCGGGTGGTCAAGGCCTCCTGGCGGCCAGGCACGAGCGGCGCGGTCGTCGGGCGCCTCGCGGCGCACGCCTGAGCGTCAGGCGGGCTTCGCGTACCGGGCGACGCCGGTGAAGTCCACGGCGACGCAGGCCTCGTCACCCACGGTCCACGCGTCGTGGCCAGCTGCGATTACGGCGGCGTCACCGGGGCCGAGATCCGCCTCGGAGCCGTCGTCCATCACGATGTGCATCCGGCCGGACAGGATGTAGAGCGTGTGGTGGGCCTGGCACGAATCCGTGCCGGCGATCGGCTTCACGTCCTGCGACCAGCGCCAGCCCGGCTCGAAGGTTCCCTTCCCGGCCGTGGTGTCGCCGAGCTGCACCACGTCCATCGAGCCGTGTGCCGCGAACGGCCGGGTCTCGTCGGGGCTGTCCAAGCTCCGTACGACGAGCCGTGTCTCGGTGGCGGACATGTGACCCTCCCTCGATCGATGTCCGCCGATCCTACGCCTTTTCGTAGCGATCGGCACAAGCCCTCACCAGCGGTTGCGGTGCACGACCTCCGACAGCGGCTTGCGCCGCGCCGGCTTGAAGTCGGTGCCCGTCGTGTGCGCCACCGGGATCAGGCCGACCTGGGTGACGCGATCCGCCGGAATCCCGAGCACGCCGGCCACCTCGCGTTCGTAGTCGAGGTGGTAGGTCGTGAACACGGTGCCGAGCCCATGCAGCCGGGCGGCGAGCTGGAAGCTCCAGGCGGCCTGCAGGATCGACCCGTAGAGCGCGGCCAGCTCGCCCGGCGGCTGCCCCTCCGGCCGGCCCTCGACGCACGGGATCAGGAGCACCGGCACGCGGTCGAGCACCCGCGCGAGGTGCCGCGAAGAGGCGGCGCCCGCGGGCTCGGGCTTGCTCGGGTCCTCGTCGAGCGGCCCGGAGGCGTAGTCCTCCCATGCCCGCCGGTACCACGAGGCGACGCCGGCACGCAGCTCGGGATCGGTCACCACGACGAAGTGCCAGTGCTGCATGTTGACCGAGGTCGGGGCCTGCACGGCGATCTCGAGGCAGCGCGTGATCGTGGCGTCGTCCACCGGCCGGTCGAGGTCGAGCCTGCGGCGCACCGACCGGGTGGTGGTCAGGAGCTGTTCAGGGGTCAGGTCGAGCACGGTCAGCCGTCCGCCTCGCCGGTCTCGGCCCGGCCGCGCAGGAACCGCTCGATCTCGCGCGCGAGGTCGTCGCCCGAGGGCAGGCGCTCCTCGTCGATGTCGCCGGCGACGCTCTCGAGCTGCTCGACGGTCTGCTTCAGCATGGCGTCCGACCGGACGGCGGCGTCGTAGCGCGCGAACTGCTCCCGCTCCTCTTCGCGCAGCCCCTCCATCGGGATGTCGATCTCGAGGTGGCCGGCGACGCGCTCGAGCAGGGCGATGCTCGCTGCGGCGTAGCCGATGCTGGCGTAAGGCGGGACCTGGGCGAAGAAACCGACCGACGGGATCCCGGCCGCCGAGACCGCCATCTCGAGCGCCGAGAGCACGGCCGACGGCACGCGCAGCAGGCCCGCCGGGCCGCGGGCGGTGCCAGCGGCGAGCAGGTCGTCCTCGGAGGCCGTCGTCATCACTGGCACCGGCATGGTGTGGGCCACGGCGCCGGGCACCGAGCCGATGCTGATCCACTGCGCCACTCCCAGCGCCGTGCACAGTCCGGCGACGTCGTCGGCCAGCTCGCGCCACCGCAGGTCGGGCTCTGCGCCGGTGAACACGAGCAGGTCGCGATCGCCCATCGAGGTGTGGCGGATTGCGAACTCCGGCCAGTGCAGGGCGGAGAGGCGTCCGTCGATCACGTCCAGCACCGGACGCCGCGAGCGGTAGTCGAAGATGGCGTCCGGGTCGAATGTGGCAATCAGCGTCGCCTCGGCGGCGAGCAGCCCGACGGCGCTCGACGCCGCTTCGGCCGCATCGACCCAGCCGTCGAAGGACGCGATCAGCACCGGCTCCTGGAGCGGCGGCAGCTCGTCGACCAGGCGATGCAGCGGCATCGCAGCAGCATACGGGATGGCGGGCCTGGCACAAAGCGGCCGCATCGGCCCGCTGTGGGCGCACGCTCGCCCGCTAGAGTCGCCCGCCATGCGCTTCGTCATCTGCGACGTCTTCACCGACCGGCCCTTGGCCGGCAACCAGCTGGCCGTGTTCCCCGACGCGGCGTCGATCCCCGAGCAGCTGCTGCAGCCGCTCGCCCGGGAGATCAACTTCTCCGAGACCGTGTTCGTGTATCCACCGACGGATCCGGCGCACACGGCGCGCATGCGGATCTTCGTGCCCATGCAGGAGATCTCGTTCGCGGGCCACCCGGTGCTCGGCACGGCGACCGTGCTGGGCGCAGAGCGGGGGATCGACGAGCTGGTGCTGGAGACGCGGCGCGCTCCTGTTCGCGTTCGGCTCTACGACGGCGGCGGCACCATGGAGCAGCCGCTCCCCAGCGTCGAGCCGTACCGGCACACGGAGCAGCTGCTCGCCGCGCTGGGGGTCGAGCGCTCCGCGCTGCCGGTTGACCGGTACGACAACGGGATGCCGCACGTCTACGTCAGGGTCGACTCGGTCGAGCAGCTCGCGGCGCTCCGGCCTGATCTGAACGCACTGGTGGAGCTGCCCGACGCGTTCGGCAGCGGCTTCAACGTCTTCGCCGGCTCCGGGAGCACCTACACGACCCGCATGTTCGCACCGGCGGACGGCGTCCCCGAGGATCCGGCCACGGGATCGGCCGCCGGACCGCTCGCCTGTCACCTGCTGCGGCACGGCGTGGTCGAATCGGGCACGGAGATCACGATCTCGCAGGGCGCCTCGGTGGGCCGGCCGAGCACGCTCTACGCCGTCGCGGAGGGGTCAGCCGAGGGCTTCACCGCCGTCCGCGTCCGCGGCGGCGCCGTGATCGTGGCCGAGGGCCGCTTCACGTTGCCCGGCGGGACGGCGCCTTGACGGGCAGGGTACGCTGCCGCGCATGAAGATCGGCCTCGGCCTCATCACCTGCCAACGCGTCCCGGGCGACGAGCGCACGGACGCCGACCTCTACGAGCAGGCTATCGAGCTGTCCGTGGAGGCGGAACGGCTCGGGTTCGACTCGGTGTGGACGACGGAGCACCACTTCGTCGACGACGGCTACATGCCGTCGCTGCTCCCGCTCTCGGCCGCCATCGCCGCTCGCACCGAGCGGATCGAGATCGGCACCGGCCTGCTCCTGGCGCCGCTCCACGATCCCGTGCGCCTGGCCGAGGACGCGGCCACCGTCGACCTGATCTCCCGTGGCCGGTTCGTGCTCGGGCTCGGCCTCGGCTGGCGCCGAGAGGAGTTCGAGGGCCTGCACATCCCGCTCTCCGACCGCCGCGCCCGGATGCTGGACGCGATCGAGATCTGCAGGCAGGCCTGGGGCGACGGGCTCGTCACCGGCACGAGCCGCACGCCGTACCCGGGCGTCGCCGTCTGGCCCAAGCCCTACCGCGCCGGTGGCCCTCCGATCTGGATCGGCGCCGGGGCCGAGCGTGCCGTGCGCCGCGCCGGCCGTATCGCCGACGGCTACATGGACGGCGTTGCCCTCCCGGACGACTTCGCGGAGCACCTGGGCTGGGCGCTCGACGAGCGATCCCGCAGCGACCGCGCCGGCGTGCCGTTCGAGCCGAGCATCTACCAGCCGACGCTGGCCTGGGAGGATGGCGATGCCTGGGAGATCGTCCGCGACCACGTCCACTACCTCGACTGGAAGTACGTCGACATGGAGGAGGCCTTTGGCCGGACCGCGCCGGTGGCCGGGCCGCCGCCTCCCACACCCGACCAGGAGCTCGAGCTGCGCCGGACGATGGTGTGCGGGACGCCGGACGAGGTCGCTGCGGGCATCCGCGCATACCGCGACGTGGCCGGCGACGACCTGCACTACATCGCCCAGCTCTACTGGCCCGGCATGCCGTACGACCGCCAACTGAAGGTGCTGCGCATCTTCGGCGAGCGGGTCGTCCCGCAGCTGCGATCCTGAGCCGATCCTTCCTGCGGCGCGAGCTGGAGCAGTCGGCGCCTCGTTCAGCCCGCCGGCCTGAAACCGGCCACGTACCGGGCGGCCTCGGCGCCGCTCAGCACGGCCCCCTCGAACCAGCCCGCGTGGCTCGCCGCCACGTCCGACCCGGCGAAGCACAGCCGCCCGACCGGCCCGAAGCGGTCGGGTTCGACGATGCCGGGCCGCCCAGCCGGTGCGGTCAGCCAGGTACCGCGGGAGGCCGGGTCGCCGATCCAGTCGTGGTGCCGCCAGGCGATCAGCTCGGCCCCGGGATGGAAGGCGTGCAGCGCCCGCTCGACATGCCCCCGGTCGGCCGCATCGAACGAGGCCTCCTGCCAGCCGAAGCCGGTGACGATCACCTCGCCGTCCTGCTCGGCGTCGGCATACAGCCAGTTCAATCCCGGCCCGATCCCCACCGCGATGCCGTGCCCATCCACGCCGCGGACACGCATCACGACCTTCACCGCCGCTCCGGCGTTCGACCCGGCCGCCTCCCGCACCGAGGGCGGCAGCGCTGGCGAGAAGCGCACGTCCGGCAGGCAGTTGAGGGGCAGGGCCACTACCAGCGCATCGGCCTCGAACCGCCCGGCATCGGTCTCGCACACGACCCGGTCGCCGCCGTGCTCGACCGCAGCCAGGCGATGCGCCAGCCGCAGGTCGACGCCCGGCGCGCCCGCCATCGCCTCCGCCAGCGCCGACCATCCGGCCACGGGCCCGTGCGCGAGGCACGTGACCAGCCCGGTCAGGCCGCCATGGTCGTGGACGGAGTGCAGCGCATCGCCGATTGCGCCGCGCTCCGGCGGCGCGCCACCCATCAGCTGCCACCAGCCGAGCAGGAAGTCGCGCAGCGCCGCGCTCGGATGCAGAGCGTCGACGTATGCCGCGGCGGACCGCGATGCCAGCTCGCTGTCGCCGGCGGCCACACGGTCGGCGTCGGCGGCCACCTGCCGCAGCGCCGCCTCGAGCGCCCCCAGCTCGTCCCAGGGCACCGGCGCCCCCCGGCGCAGCTCGCCCGCCGTCAACCAGCGAGCCGTGCGCACCGGCTCGTAGTCGCGCACCCCGATCTCGTAGCGCTCGAGCTCGGCCCGCACCCGCTCCTGCTCCGGCGTGAACCACGAGCCGCCCAGCTCGACCACCCGTCCGCCCAGCCGGTCGCTGAACGCGCGGCCGCCGACGCGGTCACGGGCCTCGAGCACCGTCACGGCGACGCCCTGCTCGGCCAGGTCGCGGGCCGCGGTGAGCCCGGCCAGCCCGGCGCCGGCCACGATCGCCGAGCGCGGGCTCACCCGCCCGCCGACGCGGCCCGCCGCGCCGGGCCGTCGCGCAGGTGGCGCCCGCGGCCGAGCACGATCGCGCTGTTGACGAGCGCCAGGTGCGTGAAGGCCTGCGGGGTGTTGCCGAGCTGACGCCCCGTGAGCGGGTCATACTCCTCCGACAGCAGGCCGACGTCGTTTCGCAGGTCGAGCAGCCGCTCGAACAGCTCCCGGGCCTCGGCGCGCCTGCCTTGCGCGGCCAGCGCATCGACCAGCCAGAACGAGCACGGCAGGAAGACGCCCTCCTCGGAGCGGAGGCCGTCCACCTCTCCGCTCTGCTGGGGCACGTACCGCAGGAGCAGCCCGTCGCGGCCGAGCTCCCGCCGCACGGCGTCGACCGTCGAGACCATCCGCGTGTCGTCGGCCTCGATGAAGCCCACGGCCGGCATCAGCAGCACGCTGGCGTCCAGCGCGTCCGAGTCGTAGGACTGGGCGAACGCCCGCTTCTCGTCGTTCCAGGCGCGGTCGAGCACCTGCGCATGGATCTCGTCGCGTATGCTGCGCCATCGCTCGACCGGCCCATCGCGGCCGAACTCCTCGCAGAAGCGCACGGCGCGGTCGAACGCCACCCAGCACATCACTTTCGAGTGGGTGAAGTGCCGCGCCGGCCCCCGCACCTCCCACAGCCCGGCGTCCGGCTGGCGCCAGCCGTCCTCCAGCCAGCCGAGCAGCACCCGCAGCACCGACCATGCCGCGGCGTCGGCGCGTGCGCCGTGCACCAGCGTCTGGTAGGCCGCATCCATCAGCTCGCCGTAGACGTCCAGCTGCAGCTGCGTGGAGGCCGCGTTGCCCACCCGCACCGGCCGCGAGCCCTCATAGCCGGGCAGCCACTCGATCTCCCGCTCGTCCAGCCGCCGCTCGCCGCCGAGGCCATACATGATCTGGAGGTCGGCCGGGTCGCCGGCGATCGCCCGCAGCAGCCACGACCGCCATGCCTGGGCCTCCTCGCTGTACCCGGCCTCCAGCATGGCGCGCAGCGTCAGGGTGGCATCGCGCAGCCAGCAGAACCGGTAGTCCCAGTTGCGCTCGCCGCCGAGGGCCTCCGGCAGGGAGGTGGTGGGCGCGGCGACGATGCCGCCCGTCGGTGCGTAGGTGAGCGACTTCAGCACGAGTAGCGACTGGTGCACCTCGTCGTGGTAGTCGCCGGCGTGGTCGCACATCCGCGCCCAGTCCAGCCAGTAGCTCTCCGCGTCCTCGAGCGCCTGCTCGGGGTCGATCTCGTCCGGCAGCGGCTTGTGCGACGGAAACCAGGTCAGCACGAACGGCACGCGGTCTCCGGGCTTGAGGGTGAACGACGACACGGTGCGCATGTCCTCGCCGCGGACCGGCGCGTTCGTGCGGAAGCAGAGGGCATCCGGCCCGGCCGTCGCGATGCGGGCGTGGTCGACGCGGCGCACCCAGGGGACGATGCTGCCGTAGTCGAACCGGATCACCAGCTCGGAGCGCATCGGCACCTCGCCGTCCAGCCCCTCGACGATGCGGACGATGTCCGGATCCTCGCCCCGCGGCGGCATGAAGTCGATAGCGCGGACGCGGCCCTCGGCGCACTCGTAGACCGATTCCAGGATCAGCGTGTCGTGCCGGTAGCGCCGCTGTGAGGCGGTGATGCCGCTGCGCGGGGCGAGCAGCCAGCGCCCGTGCTTCTCGTCGCCCAGCAGTCGCGCGAAGCACGCACCCGAGTCGAAGCGGGGGAAGCAGCACCAGTCGATCGAGGCGTCCCGCCCGACGAGCGCCGCCGTCTGCAGGTCACCGATCAGCGCGTAGTCCTCGATGCGCTGGCTCAGGGTGCGAGCTCCTCCATCACGGCACCGCCGCCCGGAGCCTGCCCCCGAGGGCGAGCGAGCGGTCGTCCCACAGTTCGACCAGTCGTGCCGTGCCAATCAAGCCGAGAAGCCTCCAGAGTCGGGGTGACCCACCACGGTACCGTCGCAGGGGTTCCCGCAGGTGTCAACCGGAATCAGACCGGCTGTGCCGACTCGCGCACCGACCGCATGGCCGTCGCCACGGCGGCCAGCTCGTCGAGCATCGGATCGACCGCCTGCTCGACCGTGTCGGTTGGATGGAACGCGCCGTCGTCGCCGATCATCGTCTTCACGAACGGGATCGAAACGGCGTCGTTGAGTGGCACCATCCGCAGCGAGACGACGATCTGCTTGGTCATCTGCACCGCCCGCGTGCCCGCGGCGACGCCGCCGTAGGAGACGAACGCGACGGGCTTTCGCGCCCACTCGTTGTGGAGGTAGTCGATCGCGTTCTTGAGCGGGGCGTTGATGCCGTGGTTGTACTCCGGCATGACGAAGACGAAGGCGTCGCAGGCATCCACGGCCTCGCTCCACCGCTCGGTGTGCGGCTGGACGTACTCGTGCAGCCGCGGGTGGTCCGGCTCGTCGAGGAACGGCAGGTTCCACTCGGCGAGGTCGGCGACCGTAACGTCGAAGGCGCCGTGTTCTCGCGCCCGGCCGGCGAACCACTCACCCACCGGCAGACCGACGCGGCCCGGGCGGGTGCTGGCGATGATGATCATCAGGTTGCTCATGGAGAGGGATCATTCCCCGAGCAGCTGTGTCCGAATCCCGGCGGTGTCGAGGCCCACAGCGGCGTCCAGCTGCTCAGGCGTGCCGTAGGCGCGGATCACCTCACGGGGCACGCCGATCGACCGGATCCGGACCGGGCGGTCGACGAGCGCAGCTGCAACCAGCGGGGACAGCGTGCCGGCGAGCATCGGCTCGACCACGACCACCTCGTCGCCGCTCATCGCCGCGCGGAGCCCCTCCCCGTCGAACGGGGACACCGTGGTCGCGTAGAGCACGGTCACGTCGCGGTCGGCGACCGCCGCGAGGGTGCGGTCGAGCATCGGGCCGACCGCGATCACCGTCGGCCCGGCCCCGGAACGCTCCACCGAGATGCGCCCATGCTCGACCGTGCGCGGCCGGGCGTTCGCCGTGACCTGCGTGCGCAGGTAGGTCAGCCGGCCGTCGTCGTACGTCGCACGGATGAGCGCGGCCGCCTCGTCGCCGGTGCCGGGCACGAGCACGTCGGCCGCCGCAATCGTGAGCAGCGCCTGGACGTCGCCCGGCGAATGGTGCGTGGTTCCCTCGGATGCGTAGTCATACGACCCGCCGACGGTGATCACCAGGCCGCCGAGCTCCTGGTTGCCGAAGTCCAGCTTCAGCTGCTCCAGCGCGCGCTCGGCCACGAACGGGGCGATGGTGTGCATCACGGGGTGGAAGCCCTCCATCGCAAAGCCCGCGGCGACGCCGACCATCGTCTGCTCCATGATCCCGAGGTTGACCGCGCGAGAGGGGTCGTGCCGCAGGGCGGGGGCGAACCTGTCGGTGCTGATGTCCGCGAGCACGACGGCCACCCGCGGATCGTCCACGAACAGCTCGCAGACGGTCTCTGCCGCCCGGGTGCGCATGTCCGCCGTCACGGCTCTCCGATCCGCGCGATGGTTGCGGTCGGCCGGCCCGGCCTGCGGGAGAGCGACCGCTCGAGCTCGGCGTGGCCCCGGCCGTCGACCTCCTCCACGTCCCACCCGAAGGGCGACAGCCGCGCACCGATCGGCCGGAGCGCCGGCGTCGTCGAGCCGTTGTCGATGAGGAGCAGGGTGAGGTTGTCGAGCCCGAGGTGGGGAGCTGCGATGACCGCCTCCCAGTTCGATCCCTCGTTCAGCTCCGCATCTCCGGTGAGCACGACGACGCGGCTCGGCGACGTCTTGGCGCGGAGCGCGAGCGCCACGCCCACGCCCAGGGCGAGGCCGTGCCCGAGCGACCCGGTGGACGCCTCGACGCCGGGAACGAGCAGACGGTCGGGATGGCCGCCCAGGCGGCCCTCCGCTCGCATGAACCCGGCCAGCCAGTCCTCGGGGAAGAAGCCGCGATGGCACAGCACGGCGTAGTACGCCGCCGGGCCGTGGCCCTTGCTGAGGATGAAGCGGTCGCGGCCCTCCCAGTGCGGATCGGCAGGGTCGACGCGCAGCACCCGGCCGTAGAGCACCATCAGGGCATCCAGCGTGGAGTAGCTGGAGGCCTCGTGCTTCTCGTCGCCGGTTGCGAGGGCGGCGAGGCGGACGATCTCTCCCCGATCGAGCGTGCTCTTGGCGGCTGGGTCATTCATCGTTTGATGACTATATAGGCAGACTACTATAGATCCGCTACGATGCGCTCATGGCGAACGAGATCACCGAGGGCGCGGCCCGGATGAAGGCGCTCGGGCACCCGGTCCGGCTGGGCATCGCCATGCGCCTCTCGAACGAGCCGGAGACATGCGCCTGCGACTTCGCGGAGGAGTTCGGGGTCAGCCAGCCGACGATCAGCCAGCACCTGCGCGTGCTGCGCGAGGCGGGGCTCGTCACCACCCGCAGGCGCGGCACGCAGATCTGCTACTCGCTCGACCCGGCCGCCGTGCGCACGCTCGGAGACATGGTGGTGGAGCTGGCCCGGCCGGCCCTGCGCAGCACCGGCTGAGGTCTCACAGGCCCGTCACAAACCGTCGCAGTCGTGTGCCGCTTCGCGCGGTGAACGAAAAGTGCCTGGCACTCTCGGTTCACCCGAGCTCAGGCTGCGACGGGCACGCGCACCTGCACCGAGGCGGGCTCCACCTCGACGCTGAACTTCTTGACCTTCTCGCGGTCGCCGCCGTCGAGCTGGTAGCGCACCTTCCGGTCGAGCTTGACCGTGACCGACTTGCCTCGCGTCACCTGCGCGAAGGGCGACTGCGCGATGTTGCCGACGGCCGTCCGCGCCGCCGTCCGCGCCCACTGAACGAGCCCGTCCGCCGTGATCACCCCCAGGTCGACCATGCCGTCGGCCGGCTCGGCATCCTCGAACACGGTCACGCCGCCGAACAGCGCACCGACGTTGCCGATCAGCACACAGCTCGCCTTCCCGGTGAACCAGGGAGACCCGTCGACGTCGACCGTCGCCTTGAACGGCTTCGACCGGACGGCCTTGGCTCCCGTCCAGATGTACGCCACTCGTCCCAGGCGGTCCTTCAGGCCGCCGTCGGCCGAGCGGATCATCTCGGCGTCGAACCCGGCTCCCGCCATCACGGCGAAGCGCTCCCCGTTCATGCGGGCCACGTCGACCGCCTGGGTGCGCCCGGAGAGGGCCACGCGAACGGCCCCCTCGATGTCCTTGGGGATGCCGAGGTTGCTCGCAAACAGGTTCGCCGTGCCGGCGGGGATGATCGCGAGCGTGGCGTCGGAACCGCCCATCGCGTCGATGCAGCGCTGCACCATGCCGTCACCGCCCCACACGATCAGGAGGTCGGCGCCCTGCTTGAGCGCGCGCTTGACCTGCTTGGGAGCCTTCCGGCTCTTCGGCACCTCATACCAGATCGGCACCTCGACGCCCGCGGCCTCGAGCGTCTTTCGCAGCTGGGGGAGTCCCCCCTCGATCGACTTTCCGGCATGTGCGACGACCGCGATCGTGCTCACGCCGCCTGCTCCGCTCGCCGTTCCGCGACGCCGCCGGCACACCTGGCCGCGAACAGCGCGATGGACAGCGCTCCGATGCCGAGGAGCAGACCCGCCAGCGTGTCGGTCGGGTGGTGCATGCCGCGGTACATCCGGGCCAGCGCGACCAGGGGCGGGATCGCGAGGGCGATCACCCAGACGGGGATCCGGAGCACTCGCGACTCCCAGCGCGACGACAGCAACAGGGCGAGCCCGATGTAGACCGCCACCGAGGCGGCCACGTGCCCGGAGGGATAGCTCGCCATCACGGGCAGCTTGTCCAGTCGGTGCACCTCCGGCCGATGCCGTTCGATCACCCAGCTGGTCACGCGGTAGGTGCCCGACTCCAGGCAGATGGCGGCGAGCACGAAGCCGGCGATCCGCCAGTGCCGCTTGATCGCCGCCGCGATCACCGTCAAGGCGATGAGGGCGGGGATTGCATAGACGTCCGCGATGCCGGACATCACGTCGGAGGCGGTGTTGAGCGACCCGGTGCGATGAGCCGCGAGCACGACGTTCACGTGTTCGTCGTCATGCCCGAAGCCGTGGAAGGGAAGCAGCATGTCGGTGAGGAAGAGCCCGAGCAGCATCATGAGCCCGGCCAGCAGGGCGAATCCGGTCAGCACGATCGCGAGGAACACGGTGACGGGGTGGTGGCCCCGGGCCCGGTCTGCGATTCGCGTCGAAAGGCTGCCGCGTGGTTCAAGGATCGGGGATCCGGCGCTACTCTGATTGGGCTGCCGCTTCGGGACGGCCGTGTGCCGGGCTGCTTCGGCGCGAGTTGCCATATACCACTTCGTTTCCCTGCGAACCGCTTTGGGCAAACATCGTCCCGTATGCCATTCCTCGCACTCCTCATCGTCGCCACCCTCGCCGGACTGATCGCCTGGCGGCTGGCTGTGCGGGGGCTCCCGTCCGACGCCGCCGACCGTGCTGCGCGAGAGGTTCGCGAGGAGCTCGACGAGTCGCCCTGGCGCAGGCGGCTGCGTGCCCGGCTGGATCCCGACGTGGCGACCGGCCTGGCCCTGACCGCGTCCCTGGTGGTCGTCGCGATCGGCGGCATCGTGGTCGGGCTGCTCGCCCTGCTGCTGCGGCACAGCGGCACGCTGGTCGAGGTCGACCGGTGGGCGGCGCGGTGGGGCAACGACCACGCGACGCATCTGTCGACCACCGGACTCACGGCTGTCACGACGCTCGGCTCATCGGCTGCGATCGCGGTGATGGCGATCGCGCTCGCTGTGGTGGAGCTGCGCCGGGTCGGCAGCCGCTGGCTGATCCCGTTCCTGCTCGTTGTCACACTCGGCGACAGTGCGGTGACCAACCTGATCAAGGCGGCCGTCGACCGGGCTCGGCCAACGTTCAACCCCGCTGCGGCCACGCTCGGGCCGTCGTTCCCGAGCGGGCACTCGTCGCAGGCTGCTGCCTTCTTCGCCGCGGCGGCCCTGTTGCTGGCGCGCCGCCGCAGCCGCCGCACACGCTCGGCGCTGGTCGGCTTCGCCGTCGGCCTGGCGGTGGCGGTCGCCTGCAGCCGCGTGCTGCTCGACTTCCACTGGGTGTCCGACGTCGTCGCAGGGCTGACCCTCGGATGGGCCTGGTGTGCGATCTGCGCAATTGCGTTCGGCAGCCGCATGCTCGGCCTCGGCGCGCCGTCTCGCCGTCCCGACGCACGAGAGACGGCCGCGCCGAGTCGCCAGCCGTTACCCCGCTGACAACACCTTGCTGAACAGCGGCTCGAGCGGCGGCCCGGTGTCGTCGTCGGGCAGTGCGCACCAGACCGTCACGCGGGCGGCTCGGCCCTCAGCCTCGAACGAGCCGATCGAGTTCTCGAAGGTCGGGCCCTCCGTGATGCGCCAGCTGGCGCGCGGCTCGGCGACGCCGGCCGCCTTCGCGAGCCGCCGCATCGCCCACCCCACCGGCTTGGCCGCTCCGATGCCCACCACCCGCTTCTGCTTCGGGTCGAGCGGGTTTCGGAACGGCGAGCAGACGACCTGGTAGATCCGGCTGCGTACGCGTGTGGTGCTCTTCAGGCGCACGTCCGCGACGTACTGGTGATGCACGTCGCCGCCGAGCAGCGTGATGGTGGCCGGCGGCGGCCCGTTTGCCCCCGTGGCGACGTCGCGAAGCAGGTCGATCATGTCCTCGAACGAGCGGCCGAACGCCGCCCAGTGCTCGAGGTCGATCTCCCGGCGCAGCCGCTCGCCGACGCGGCTGGCGAGGCTGCCCCATGCCCCGTCGCAGACCGCCTCGTTCCACGCCTCGAGGTTGTGGATGCCCTGCGAGAGGAAGACCGGCAGCGTGCTGGCGATCACCAGGTGGTCGAAGTCCCCGTGCGTGTGCTCGACGATCCAGCGCCACTCCTCCTCGTCGACCATCCAGCGGCGGTCGTCGCCGTCGAGCACGCGCGCCGCGCGGGAGTCGACGACCAGCACGCGTGTGCGCCCGAAGTCGCGGTAGTAGGCCCAGCGGGCACCGGCGGTGTCGCGGTCGCCGGCAAGGACGTGCTCGCGCAGCATCGGGCCGCCGTCCTCCGCAGCTCGCACCGCGGCGTACATCGGCTCCTCGGCGAGCTCCGGCGGCGACAGGTTGCCGATGTGCTGGTAGACCCAGTAGGCCATCAGGCCGCCCGCGATGCGGTCCTCCCACCACGGCTGCCGGCGGATCTCCGCCAGCCATGACGCCGAGGAGTTCCAGTCGTCGCGGATGTCGTGGTCGTCGAAGATCATCGTCACCGGCACCGTCGAGAGCAGCCAGCGGATGTCCGGATCGCTCCACGCCTCGCGGTAGAGGCGCGTGTACTCCTCGAAGTCGGCGACCTCCATTCCAGGAGGCTGGTCGGGGTCGCGGCGGCTGCGGATGAACGCCTCGGTCACCGGCGAGACCTCGTCCGCGTAGACCTGGTCGCCGAGCAGCACGAGGCCGTCGGGCCACTGCTCACGGCCGGCCTGCAGCCTGCGCGAGTAGGCCCACAGCGCGTCGACGCCGAAGCCCTGCTCGGCGGGCGGCAGCGTGTAAGGCGGACGCTGGGGAGCGCCGACGCGGCACGAGCCGAACATGAGCCGCAGCCGCGGCTGCTCGTGCCTCGTGCGGATGATGCTGGGCGGGCGCCTGTCGCCCTCGCCCTCCGGCCAGACCACCTCGCCGTCGAGCCGCACGTCGTACGGGGTCTGCGTCCCGGGCTCCAGGTCCTCGAGCACCACCAGCGCGTAGTGGTGGCCCGCGAGCTGGAAGGTGGGGGTCTCGCGGCCGAGCACCGAGACGGCGCACGGCCGGTCGACCTCCACCCAGACTGTTGCTGTGGTGTCGCCCGCGTAGCGCAGCAGCGGGCCGACTATCAGTTCCGGCATGCCGGGGTTCTACCGGATTGCGATCAGACGCGGCGGTAGCGCGCGTCGAGCATGGAGAGCAGCCCGAAGGCGATCAGCGCGGCGGCGACGGCGCACAGGATGGCCGCGCCGTACGGCTTGTTCGCGAGCGTCTGTAGCGATCCGTCCAGCCCCTTCGCCTGCCGGGCCGTGTCGTGCACGGCCGCAAACAGCACCAGGGTGCCGATGAGAAGGAACACCGCCGCGCGACCGCAGTAGCCGACCACGCCGATGCGCTCATACCATGTGCGCATCGCCGGGCCCATCTCGTTCGTCTTCGCCTCGTCGACGAAGCTGCGCGACACGCCCTTGTACGCCTGGAACAGGCCGACGCCGATCAGGACGACGCCCGCGATCCCGAGCATGATCTGCCCACCGGGGAGCGAGAGGACGTCGCTGGCGGCGGTATGCGCCTTCGGGTTCTGGCCGGCGTGGTGGTTGGGGCTCGTCAGGATGCGGATGGCGAGCAGCGTGAACGACGCGTAGATGATGGCGCTGACCAGCGCCTGGAGCCGGTAGCCCGCGCTGTTCTCGCCGCCGCCCTCGGGCCCGTGCCCGAGCAGAGCCTGCATCAGGCGCCACGACGCGTAGGCGGCAAGGCCGACCGTGATGATGATCAGGAGCCACTCGCCGAACGGCTGGTGCGCAACGGCCTGAAGCGCTCCCGCCTGGCTTGCATTGGCCTGGCTTCGGCCGAATGCGAGATCGAGCGCAAAGACGCCGATCAGCGCGTAGATGACGCCGCGCGCCACGAAGCCGAGGCGCGCGAGGATCCGGAACCACCGCCCATGCGCGGCGCGCTGGGTGTGGCCTGCTGCTTGCTGAAGTACATCGCCCGTAGTCATGTGAGAACCGCTACCCGGAGAACCATCTGGTCTAAACCGGTTCGCCGGGTACGGCGGCCGGCACGTCGCCGCGCCGGCCGCCGTGGCTCACGCGGCGATGTCGTCGCAGTAGGCGTACGGGTGGTTGAACACCTGCATCGGGCTGTGATCCCCGACCTCGATGTCGAAGACGACGCCGTTCTTCATGTCGACCACGGCGACGAAGGCGCGGTCGTCGACGGGATCCCACATCAGCGTGACGTCGATGCCGTCGGTGGAGCGGTGGGCGAGCTCGCGAAGCGGTGTGAAGATGGCGGTGGTGCCGGTCATCGGAAGACTCCTTGGGGGAGAGAACATGGCGGGCAGTCTGCCGTTTCCCGGTTGGCATGGCATCAGGGCAAACCCCCGGCCGTGGTTCCACTTTCCCCACGTTGGCGGGTGCGGTTTGCCGCCCCTCTGCGGTAGGGTGCGCGGCCGTGTCCCGAGACGCGCTGTTCGAGTCGATCCGCACGCTGACCGCGCTGCACTCCCCAAGCGGCGTCGAGCGCGAGATGGACGAGCATCTGCTGGCGGCGCTGGCACCGCACGGCGAGCCGCGCACAGACGGCGCGGGCAACATCATCCTGTCGCTGGGCGAGGGGACGCGCGGACGGGCCGCGCTGCTCGCGCACAAGGACGAGATCGGCGGCATCGTCAAGCGGGTGGAGGACGGCGGCCGCCTGCGGGCGCAGACGCTGGGCGATGCGCATCCGTGGATCTGGGGCGAGGGGCCGGTCGAGATCCTCGGGCGCACGGGGACGGTGCTCGGCGTGCTGTCGTTCGGAGCGCGGCACGTGTCCGACGAGTCGCCGCAGCGAAAGCAGTTGGACGACACGCCGGTGAAGTGGAAGGACGCCTGGATCGAGACGAAGCTCGGGCCCGAGGCGCTGGTGGCGGCCGGCGTGACCGCCGGCTCGCGAGTGGTGGCGGCGCGGTCGCGCAAGCAGGCGGTGCGGCTCGGCGAGGAGGGCGAGTACGTGGCGAGCTACGCGCTCGACGACAAGGTGGCCGTGGCGATGCTGCTCGAGCTCGCGGCACGCGTGCCGGGGCCGGCGCGGCCGATCGACCTGGTGTTCACGGCGCGCGAGGAGGTCGGGTGCCAGGGGTCGCAGTACTACGCACGGCGCACGGACGCGGAGGTGCTGGTTGCGCTGGAGGTGGTGCCGGTGGCGGAGGAGTACGCGCTCGATCCGGGGCCGGATCCGGTGCTGGTCAGGGCGGACGCGTACGGCCCGCTCGACGACGGGGTGTCGGACGAGCTGGCCGACGCGGGCGCGGCCGAGGGGATCGGCGTGCGGCACGCCGTGGTGACGCGGTACGGCTCCGACGCCTCGACCAGCATCGACACCGGCCGCGTGGCGCGAAGCGCCTGCCTGGCGGTCGCCACCGAGAACACCCATGGCTTCGAGATCGCCCATCTCGACGCGGTGGAGGGCTGCATCCGGATCCTGCAGCGCTGGCTCGGCGACGGCTAAACTCCGGGCGCTCGGCGGAGTAGCTCAGTCGGTTAGAGCAGCGGAATCATAATCCGCGTGTCGGGGGTTCGAGTCCCTCCTCCGCTATCGCTCAATCAGGCGGATTCAGCATGATCTGTCGACGGCCACGGCTGTCGAGGACTGCCTCGAAGACGCGCTGACCGCCGGCTCGGTCACCATCGATCTGTCGGCCGCAGCGCTGATCGACTGCTCGATCCTCGGCGTCCTTCGCCGCGTGGCCGACGTAGACCGGGCCGGCAGCATGGTCGCGTTCGCTCCCCCCGGTACACCTCCTCGGCGGCTGATCGACGCGGCGGCCTCGTGCAAGCGCCTCGGCATTGCGGTCTACGACACGCGCGTCGAGGCGCTTTGTGCGGCCGCGGTATCGGCCGTCTGAGAACCCGGCCGCCGTTCGTGTCTACCGGGCCTGGGGCTGGGTGGGTGGCTCGATGTCGGGCCGGTAGCCGTACGCGGCCTCGCGGACAGTCGAGTCGGCCTCGAGGCCGGCTCCCAGCGCGCCGCCCACCATCGCCAGCGACGCAACCAGCCAGATCAGCGCGACGTACTGCACGGCACCCACGGGGCGTCCGACTGCCTCGTGAAACAGCGGCATAGACACGAGCAGCAGGGCACCCACGGCCGTTACGAGGATCAGCCCGGCGTAGAGCGTGAGCAGTCCGATCAGCAGGCTGAGCGAGGTGACGATGTTGAACAGCACGATCTGGTCGCTTGACCGCTCGTCGTGGCTGGTCTCCCAGAGGTCGTGAGCCATGATCAGCGTGACGGTCGTGACCAGGACTGCGAAGACGGCGATTGCACCCAGGCGGCCCCAGCCGATCGCGACGGCGATCCGCCACACGTCGCTGGTTACGAGGGCTGCGGCCACGACGGCCAGCGATGCGATCAGCGCCCGGTAGAGCTTCACGCCGAGCCGCCAGGGACGGTTCGCCCGAAGCATCCCCACCACCAGCCGGCCGCCGCCGCGCCCGGATCGCCACCCCATGCTGAGGCCGTCTCCCAGATCCGCGAGGTCCTGGAGCCTGCGCAGCCTCCCACCGGTTGACGCGCCGCGGGTCGAGCCGTCGAGGGCCCGACCAATCAGCCGCAGTGCCGCCTCGCGCAGCCGCCGGCGCACGGCGACGACGCCGATCGCAGGCACCGAGATGACGACGACGCTGTGGCTGACGCTGACATGACCGGCGACGGTGAGCCCGGCCGAGGGCAGGGGCAGGTCGGTCAGACACAGCGCCATGTCCCACCGCTCCGTGAGCAGCTTGCGCCGGCCGGCGTCGATCAGGTCGGGCAGCAGCGCCGGCGGCGCCACCAGTGCGTCGGAGACGACCGGCAGCCGCCATGTCAGCTGCGGATATGCCTGGGATAGCTCCGCCGCCAGGTCGGCGGCCATGTCCGGTGCCATATCGGCCGGTAGCCCCGGCGCCGCGACGACACCAAGCGTCAGCTCACGTCCAGACGCCGCGGGTGCATCGGCGGTCAGCATGCGTCAGTCGGCGCTCTCCGACGCGGTAGTGCGCGTCACCGGAAACGCGGCGGCGTTCGGCCGGCGAGGTCGCGGCTCGCCCCAGCCAGCTGCTCCCGTCGCTTGAGAGGCAGTCGCCGTTCGAAACTCGTTCATGGTGCACCTGGTCACGTGCAGCGTGGCTCGCGGCTGTTGGATAAGCGAGCCGGCCGCCGCAAGATACAGCCATCAGCCGCCGGCTGAGCGCCCCCGCGGAACCTACCAGCAGCGGGGCGGCCGACTCGGAGCCTCCGCCCGCCCCGCACAAGGCGTCCGCGACATGGCAAGCGTGCGGCGCGTCTCAGCGTATTCGAACGGCGCGACGTAAGGCTTCTGCGACCGGCTCGGCGTGCTCCACGCAGGACTTCGCCCGATCTCGATTCTCAGTGCCGTACTGCTGGCAGGCCGTCACCGGCCATGTCTACGGGGCAGGCGGCGCTCACGGAGCCCAAGAGTGAGGCAGGCCGGTGCTGCAAGTCGGTCTCCCGGACGTCCCGGGTGTCACTTTGGGGTCACTCAGACCCACAGAGATCAGGCGAGATCCATCAGCCCGGGAACGCCCAGATTCCGCTCAGAAGCCAGATCCACCGAGACCGGCCGAGACGGCGGCGGTGAATCATAATCCGCGTGTCGGGGGTTCGAGTCCCTCCTCCGCTATCGCGGTTCCCGACAGGCGCCAGCTGCGGCGTGGCGGCGCGGGAAACAACCGCCTGGCCGGCTCGGCTGCTGACGACCGGCTCTGTGCGACAAATGCGAGCAGGACGGTCACCAGCGCCACGCCCGCAGCTGCCGCGAACACGAGCAGACGAGGCCGACGCGATGATGGTTGTTCACGGGGCATGGCACGCATTGGGCTCGATTCGCGGTTGCGTTGAGGGTCAGCAGCCCAGCTATGGCGCAACGTCGGAGGTAGCGGAGGAGATGCGCGACGCCGCACGGGGAAAGACCGTGATCGATGCGACGAATCCTCTCAAGGACGACTACAGCGGTCTGGCTGTGACCGGGCGGTCGGGTGCCGAAGAGATCCAAGGCCGATTGGGCGGCGCGCACGTCGTCAAGGCATTCAATACCGTACGGGATCGCTAACACGATCATGTCACCCTCGGAGGCGGCCTCGGCCACGCTGCCGGCGCTTCTCGACGCTCAATCGCTTCGCCAGATCCTCAGCGCGGCTGGGCTCCTTCGCAGCGACGATCGCCTCGTGACCGGTTCTTGCCGCGGCTTCCGCGATGGCGGACCGCACATTGCCCGCGCCGATGATTGCCACGCGCATCGTGACCTCCCGTTGGTGAACCCGCCCCCATACGCAGGTCGAATCGGAATGCTCCGCCGCCCGAAGTAGACGACGACGTTGGCCACCGTGACGCCACCGGTGAGCATCCCGCGGCCGCTCTCCGACGCGATCCGACGGTCGCATCCGGCGCAGCGCTCGCGGCTCGGATCCGGCGTGGCCCGGTGACCAATCGGGCTGTGATTGGGGTGCTGTTCTTCCGCCGCCTGGCTGCCGATTAGGAGTTGGTGCGCGGGTCGCCCAGCTCGGGAACCTGCGGCGGCGACTCCTAATCGACCTGCCCGAGCTCCCTCGGTTGGGGGATCTTCGGCAAGACGGCGCAGGTATGTCGCGCCTGGAGTGTCTCAACCAACGTGGAGCATGGCGATCAGGAGGTTCGCGTGGTGATGCGTGGTCGGACGTCGGTGGACATGATGGTCGTGGTGAACGGGTTTCCGCGCCTGTCGGAGACGTTCGTCCTTCACGAGCTACTCGACCTGGAACGGCGTGGGGTGCGGCTGCACATCGTCGCGATGCGCCGACCCGAGGAGGCTGTCCAGCAGGAGGCTCTGGCTGCGTTGCGCGCTGAGGTCACGTACGTGCCTGACTTGACCGGAGCGGCGGCACGTCTGGTGGTCCGTGCTGCCCACGGCGCGCTGTTGCTGCGCCGCCGCGCGGCCTACCTCGACGGTGTGGCGCGCGCCATCGCGTCGCCCGATTTCTCCCGCACGAACCTCGATCGAGCTGCGCTGGTCGGCCATCTCGCACTCCGGCTTGGCGCCCGTTCGATGTATCTGCACTTCGCCCACAAGCCGGCCACGGTTGGCCGCTTCGCCGCACTGCTGGCAGGGCTGCCGTACGGCATGTCGGCGCATGCGAAGGACATCTGGTGTACACCCGAACGCGAGCTTGCCGCGAAGGTGCGCGACGCGCGGGTTGTCCTGACCTGCACTGAGGAGGGGCGTGCCCGTCTCGCCCAACTCGCTGACAGCCAAACGCCCGTCGTGCTGGCGATGCACGGTGTCGATGCGAGCCGGCCGGCGCGGTCGGCGCAGGCCAACGCGGTGCCCGTCGTGTTGAGCGTCGGGAGGCTGGTCGAGAAGAAAGGACACGACACACTGATTCGGGCCGCTGCGGTGATGCGCGACCAAGGCGTCGACGTTCAGGTTCGCATCGCCGGTGAGGGGCCCGAGTGGCCGACCCTGCAGCGTCTGGTGCACGAGTTGGATGTGGCCGACCGCGTGTCGTTCCTCGGCCCCCTTACGCCGGCCGAGGTGGAGTCCGAGTACCTGGCCGCAGACGTCTTTGCGCTAGCGTGCAGAAAGCTCGCCGACGGCGACCGCGACGGTATCCCCAACGTGCTGCTCGAGGCGATGGCGCACGGGCTACCGGTCGCGTCTACCACGCTGGCCGGCGTACGTGAGGCGGTGATCAACGGTGACTCTGGGCTGCTGTCAGCGCCGGATGACCCGGCCGCACTCGCCGCATCGCTAGAGCGACTCGCCGCGTCCGCCGACCTCCGCGAGGCGATGGGCGCTGCCGGGCGAGATCGAATCGCGAAGAGATTCCACCGAGAACAGACGCTGCCCATCGTCCATCACACATTGCTAAAGGCAGGCCTTGTACCGCCGCCGGTGCATGCGCTCGCGGCCGATCAGCTGAGAAGGGCGGCGTAGGTGCGGATCCTTTATCTCAGCGCGGACCCGGGTGTGCCCGTGCTTGGGCACAAGGGCGCATCAGTTCACGTGCGTGAGCTCGCCCAGGCGATGGAGCAGTGCGGGGCGATGGTGGCGATCGCCTCGCCGCGGGTCGGCGACGAAGGAGCACACTTCCGCAGCGAGGTCACGCTTGCCTCGATTCCCCCTGTGTTGCCCAAGCAGCTGACTGATGCGGGGCTCCGCTACGCGATGGAGGAGCAGAGCGTGGCGGTGGAGCGGATCGCGCGTGGCCTGCATGCAGACGTGATCTACGAGCGGTTCTCGTTGTTCTCGGTCGCAGGCGTCCGTGCCGCATCGCGGTTGTCGATACCGCACGTGCTCGAGGTGAACGCGCCGCTTCGCGCCGAGGCGGCGCGCTTCCGTACCCTGCCACATCCCGAGATGGCAGCCCTAGCCGAGCGAGAGGTGCTCGCGGGGACGGATGCCATCTACGCCGTCTCCGCGGCGCTGGCCGAGTGGCTGCAGAGCATGGGCTGCACCGCCCCGATAGAGGTAATGCCGAATGCGATTGACCCGTCGCAGTTTTCGGGCCGTGCCCAGGGGCTTGGTGACCGGTTTGTGGTCGGGTTCGCGGGCAGCCTCAAGCCATGGCACGGCATCGACGTAATGCTCGAAGCCTGTCAGTCGGCCATGTCGGAGCAACCGTCACTCCGTCTGGAAATCGTCGGGGACGGCCCGATGCGCTCGGCGATCGATCGCGCCGTCCTACCGAAGTATCGGGTGACCGTCTTCGGCCATGTAGATCACGCCGAGGCAATCCGCATGATGCAAGGCTGGCACGCCGGCCTTGCCCCCTACCATGACGTGCCCGGCTTCTACTTCTCGCCGTTGAAGGTGGTCGAGTACATGGCAGCCGGTGTCTGCCCGGTTGCCTCCGACCTCGGTCAGATCCGCGACTTGCTCGGCGGCGGCTCCCGCGGCGTCCTCGTACGCCCGGGGGACGCGGCGTCGCTGGCCAGGGCGCTGGTTGATCTGGCTACGGAGCCGGCCGTGGTCGAGCAGCTGGCCAGTGCCGCCCGCGAGTACGTTCTTTCCACTCACACCTGGCAGGGCAACGCCACGCGGGTCATCGACGTCGTCCACGCGCTTTGCGCGAGGCGGGCAGCGTGAATCGCTGCCTGGTCACCGGCGCGGCCGGGTTCATCGGGTCGCACCTTTGCGACGCGCTCCTCCGGGCCGGCTACCCAACCGTCGGTGTGGACTGTTTCACCGACTACTACGACCCGATCCGGAAGCGGGCCAACCTTGAACCGGCCCGCAGCAGGGGACTCCGTGTGGTCGAGGCCGACCTTGCGACCGCTTCGCTCGACGCCCTCGTGGCCGACGCTGAGGTGGTGTTCCATCTGGCCGGACAGCCGGGCGTGCGCACGAGTTGGGGCGGCTTCGAGCTCTACACGACGCGCAATCTGGTGGCGACGCAGCGGCTTCTGGAGGCATGCACACATGGCGGCGTGGGCAGGTTCGTGTTCGCCTCCTCCTCGTCCGTCTATGGAGGCACGGCCGAAGGGTCGCTCCCGGAGACGGCGCCACGCAGTCCGATCTCGCCCTACGGGCTGACCAAGGCTGCGTGCGAGGATCTGATCGACGTCTATCGGCGCGGCCGCGGGCTTTCTGCGGTGTCGCTTCGCTACTTCACCGTGTACGGTCCGAGACAGCGGCCGGAGATGGCGTTTGCCCAGTTCATCGACAGGATCGCCGAGGGAGTGCCAATCACCGTCTTCGGCGATGGCCACCAGCGCCGCGATTTCACCTATGTCGGCGACGCGGTGGCCGCCACCATCGCCGCCGCCGAACACGGCGAGCGGCCGAGCTACAACGTCAGTGGCGGCGAAACCGCGACACTACTCGAGGCGATCACGGAGATCGAGCGTGCAGTTGGCCGAACAGCTACGGTTAGGTTCGCCGAGGCTGCCCGGGGGGATGCCCGCCATACGCGCGCCGACTTGACGGCAGCGGTTGCGGATCTGGGCTACCGGCCGACCATGGGCTTGGCCGACGGCATCGCACAGCAGGTCGGGTACTCCCTGCGCGGGGGACTCGGGCGGATGGCAGCGTGACCTTCGAGCCGACTCTCGAGCAGCCCGTCGACGAGGAGGCGGAGGCGACCGGTCCGCCGCCGCGGTGGACGCAGTGGCGCGTGATCCTCTCCTACTTTCGCCGCGACATACGCAAGCGCCGCGGCACGCTGGTTGGCGGTGCGTGCTTCGGCGCGCTCTACGCCGCGGCGCGGGTCGCCGAGCCGTGGCCGATCAAGGTGGTGTTCGACCAGGTGCTCTACCACAAGCCGGCACAGGGCTGGTGGGTGCCGCTATTCACGCCATTTGGGACGCAGCCGACCGACATCCTGCTCGCAGCCGGGCTGCTGCTCGGCCTTGCCGGCTTGGTGCGCGGCATCTCCTACTACTACGAGGACTTTCTTCTGTCGAAGGCTGCACAGGAGATCGTCTATTCGATCCGCTCGCGGCTGTACCGGCACCTGCATCGCCTGCCGATCAGCTTTCACCAGCAGCGGCGCACCGGCGACACGCTGGTCCGCTTGTCGTCGGACATCATCCTGCTGCGCGACATCGTCGTCGACTCCGTCGTCAACCTGGGCACCGGCGCGATCATGCTGATGATGATGCTGGCCGTGATGCTGGCGGTCGACCCGCTCTTGACTGCGGTGTCGCTTGCGGTGATGCCCCTGATCACCGGATTCACATGGCTGTATGGCCGGCGGATTCGTGAGAACTCAAAGAAGCAACGCAAGCGCGAGGGCGAGGTAGCCGCGGCCATGCACGAGGCGATCTCGTCGATGGCGGTGGTGCAGCTGCACGGCGCCGAGCAACGCGAGCAGGAGCGGTTCCACGACATCAACCGGCGCAGCCTCAAGCAGGGCATCAAGGCAACCCGCCTCGAGGCGCAGATGAACCGCAGCGTCGAGATCACAATCGCAGGCGGCCTCGCGGTAATCATGACCATGGGCACGCTACGCGCGCTGCACGGCGCCATCACCCCCGGTGACCTGATCGTCTTTGTCAGCTACCTGCGCGCCGCCTACCGCCCACTCCAGCGGGCGTCGAAGACCGTCCAGCGCGGCGCGAAGGCGCTGGCAGCGGCCGAGCGCGTCGTCGAGATCCTCGACACTGAGCCGGATCTGACCGACGCCCCCGACGCAGTCGTGGCATCGCCCTTCCGCGGCGAGATCACTCTGACCGGCGTGGACTTCGCATATGCCAACGGCCACCGCGCGCTCGAGAAGGTCGACCTCACGATCCCGGCCGGGAGTACCGTCGCGGTGGTTGGCGAGACCGGGAGCGGCAAGTCGACCCTCCTCAGCCTGCTTCCCCGCCTGCACGACCCGACCACGGGCACGGTGTGCATCGACGGCCACGACCTGCGCACGCTGACACTCGACTCGCTGCGCTCCCAGGTCTCAGTGGTGCTCCAAGACTCGGTGTTGTTTGGCCTCTCTATCGCAGACAACATCCGCTACGGCCAACCGGACGCGACCGACGAGGAGGTCGTCGCGGCAGCGACCGCCGCCGGCATCCACGGCTTCGTCGTGGCGCTGCCCGACGGCTATGAGACCGTCATCAGCGAGCGCGGATCCTCGCTCTCGGGCGGGCAGCGGCAACGCATCGCACTCGCCCGTGCGCTCGTCCGCCGATCGCCGATCCTGCTCCTCGACGAGCCCACCGCCAGCCTCGACGAGGCCACCCAGGAGGAGGTGATCGCCGCCGTCGAGCAGCTGATCGGCCGCACGACCACCATCCTCGTCACCCACGACATGCGACTCGCCAAGCGAGCCGACGCGATCATCGTGCTCGACGCAGGCCGCGTCGTCGCCCGCGGCACCGATGCCGAACTCAGCCGCTCCTGCCCAACCTACCGGCGCCTGACAGGGGCACTGCAACCTGTACAGGCCCGCAGGCCCGCCCCCGATGGCACGGAGCATCGCATCCTCTTCTACTCACACAACGGCGTCGGCGTGGGACACGCGCAGCGCCAACTTGACCTCGCAGGTGCATACAAGCAGCGCCACCCGTCTGCCTCCGTACTGGTTGTCACCGGCTCGCATGCTGCCTCCATGTTCGCCATCCCCGAGGGCGTCGACTACCTGAAGCTGCCCTCGCTCGTGATGACCGACAGGTATCGCAACTGGGCGCCACGCGACCTGGCCCTCCCCACCGACGCCGTCTCCGCCATGCGCGCAAGCATCCTGGAAGAAACGGTGGAGCGCTTCCGCCCCGGCGTCCTCGTCGCGGATTTCATGCCTGCCGGGCCCTACGGCGAGCTGCTCCCCGCCCTCCAGGCGCTGGAACGCCAGGGCGGCCGTGCGGTCGCCGGCTTCCGAGACGTGATCGATGAGCCTGACTTCGTCCGCACCCTCTGGCAGGAGACAAATGTCTACGACACACTTCGTCGCCACTACCACGACATCTGTGTCTATGGCGACCCGGCGATGACCGACTTCGCTGAAGCCTACGGCCTCGAAGGCGACCTCGCCGGGCGTGTGCGGTACTGCGGCTACCTCGGCCGCACGCGCCCCGATAACCCTGTGGAGCCGCCGCAGCATCCGCTGATCGTCGCAACCAGCGGGGGCGGCGTTGATGGCGCCGAAGGCCTCGAGCATTTCATTGCAACAGCCGCCTTGTTGGCCCCTGACCTCGGCGGATCCTGGCTTGCCGTCACCGGTCCGCTGATGCCACTCGCCGATCACCAACGACTCGCCGAACTCGGGCGACGTGCGGGCGTCACCGTGGAGCGCGTCGTGCCAGAACTGCGGCGCACCATCGCAGCCGCCGACTGCGTGGTCGCCATGGCCGGCTACAACACCGTCTGCGACATCCTGTCCTTCCACACCCCGGCCGTGCTCACACCGCGCCCCGGGCCCAGCATGGAGCAACAGATCCGAGCGCGTCGACTGTCCGAGTGGGACGTCGCACAGGTCGTGGACGCGGGCCGCGGCGCCAGCGCGCTCGCTGCGGCGATCCACCAGGCACTTGCGACGCCTCCCCATCACGTGCCAGTAGGTCTGGGTGGGATCAGCGCGGCGCTCGACGTATTCGACGAGACGGAGACGAGGCGCCTAGCGGCATGACCGTCACCCACCGGGGGGATCTTTCGCCACAGAGCGCAGGAAGCTGCCGCCTGTGGTGACTATGAGAACACAACCCGAAACGGCAAACCCATCGCGAGATGGGGACGCAAAGCCCGGAGCCTCACCCGAGGCAGTCCAGCCACCGAAGGAGCACCGATGCACCGACCGCACCTCACCCGCCGCGCCCGACTCATCGCCCTGGCCCTACTGGCGACGCTGGTCGCAGCGACCGCCGCCTACGCCGCGACGTTTCGCACGGTCACCCTCAACCTCGAGGGCGGCTATGGCAACGCCAACATCTCCACCCACTGCGGCGCCGTCAACCACTACACCAAGTACCACCGCGGCCACACGATCCATATGAACGGCCGGGTCTTCCCAGTGCCCAGCGGCACAACGTGGAAGGTCAAGATCAAGGTCAAGAAGTGCACCTTCGCCAACGGCAAGTGGGACTTCCGCACTGTCTGGACCAAGCACTACAGCGGCAACACGAGCGGCTACTTCTACCCCAACTACTACGCGGGCAAGCGCGGCAAGTACTTCGCCCGCGCCTACTA
Source organism: Gaiellales bacterium (assembly GCA_035695105.1). GTDB lineage: Bacteria > Actinomycetota > Thermoleophilia > Gaiellales > JAICJC01 > JAICYJ01. The sequence continues at coordinate 65,867 of DASSEV010000004.1, read as the reverse complement.
CTACTACACCACCACCAACTCCTACCGCAGCGCCGACCAGAACTTCTGGGTGACCCGCTAGCCATGCGACCGCGACCACTCACCGGTTCGCTGTTGCTCGCACTCATCGTGCTTGCAGGCAGCGCGTGCGGCTCAACCAGCGTGATCGGCTCGAGCCCCGCGGCCTCGGCGACCGCACCGGCCCCGTCGACGACGGGGCCGGGCGGACCGAGGGTCACCTTGGCGCTGAGCGGCGCAGCGACTCACCGCTACTCGGCGTGCGGCTCCAGCAAGCCGTTTCTGACCACGACCGGGACGCCACCCCTGGCAGCTAGCGGCACGCTGTCGCCGGTTCCGACCAGCAGCGCACGCGTGAAGCTCAAGGTTAAGAAGTGCGTCGCAGGCACCTGGCAGACCGTCAGCGAAACCCACGTCGCGTTCGACGGCGCGGGCCACTACCGAGCGGCGGTGCCGCTGCCGGGGCCCGGCGCGTTCACGGTGCGCGCCTACTACTACTACATTGGTCAGCTCCCCTATCGCAGCGCCAAGGGCTACGTGAGGGTCGTCTGATGCCCGACCGCAAGATCGGCATCGTCGGCACGGGCTACGTCGGCCTGGTCACAGCAGCCGCGTTCGCCCAGCGGGGCCTAAGCGTCGTCTGCCATGACATCGACCCAGTCCGCATCGCCGCCTTGACCAACGGAGAGCTGCCGTTCTACGAGCCGAGCCTCGCCGAGACGCTGGCGATCGCTCGGCGGCCCGTCGAATTCACGACCGACTCCGAGCGGCTGTACAGGCGAGCCGGCATCGTGTTTGTATGCGTCGACACGCCGCCCAGTGCCGACGGATCGGCGGATCTGACCCGCGTCGCGGCGGTGATCGAATCCATCCCTCTCTGGGCGTCGCCCTTGCTTGTCATGAAGAGCACCGTTCCAGTTGGCACCGGCCGCCGAATCGAGATGCTGCTCGCCTCGCTCGGCCGGGCCGACATCGGCTACGTCTCCAACCCCGAGTTCCTGCGCGAGGGCTCGGCCATATCAGACGTAACCCGGCCTGACCGCATCATCATCGGCGGCGCCGATCCAGCTGCCGTTGATCGCGTAGCCGCCCTCTACGCAGGTGACCTCACCCCAATCATCCGCACCGACGTGACCAGCGCAGAGATGATCAAGTACGCCTCAAACGCGTTCCTAGCCACCAAGATCTCGTTCATCAACGAAATCGCAAACCTGTGCGACGCGGTCGGCGCCGGCATCGACACCGTCGCCGCTGGAATGGGACTCGACCACCGAATCGGCCCCAGCTTCCTGCACGCCGGGATCGGCTACGGCGGCTCCTGCTTCGGCAAGGACGTCAGCGCGCTCCAACACACCGCCACCACACACGGAGTCCCGCTTCGCGTCGTAACCGCGGCCCAACAGGCGAACGCCAACCAGGCCGGTCGAGTCATAGAAAAGCTCCTCGAACACCTGGGCACTCTTGACGGAACCCGCATCGCACTGCTCGGCCTCAGCTTCAAAGCCGACACGACCGACACCCGCAACAGCGTCAGCATCCACATCGCCCACCAGCTCGTTCGCACCGGCGCCCAGGTCGTCAGCTACGACCCGCTCGTTCAACCCAAAGACGTTCCCGAAATGCCGCACTGCATCGCCGCGATGAGCCTCACCGAAGCGGTGAACGGAGCCGACGCCGCGGTCATCGCCACCGAATGGCCGGAATTCCGGCAGCTCATCGACCCCACGACGACCGCATCAATGCGAAACCCCCTCATCATCGACGGGCGCAACCTCCTGGAGCCAGCCTCAGCGATCGGCGTCGGCTACGCCTACCAAGGCATAGGCCGCCCGACCACGCATACTGCCCTGTCGCTCGTCCAAGAACCACGAGCAACGAGGCTGCGCACCGCGGCATAAGCTTGCTCGGTCACCACTCGCCTGCGTTCGCGATGGCGACCTATGTTCACCTAGTTCCCGACGACCTGAGGCCGCCGGAGGTCCTGGATCGGGTAACCGCCAGCTGGGGGCGAGGGTCTAACAGTCGGGGCGAAGCGATTCCGCCGGAGACGGACGGCCCTCTCGCGGACGCCGGTAGCGCGACGCTGTTCCGCGCAGACCCCGCCGTGGCGCCGGCCCACCGAGCCTGGAAAGTCCGGACAGGCAGGCCCATTCCGCATCTCCGGTCGGCTGGCCGCCATCCGGAAGCGTAAGCTCGGCCGGTGAATCAGGCTGGCCATTCGGATCGGCGATTCGTCGCCACGATGCTCTTTACCGACATCGTCGGGTCGACGGATCTTGCCGTGAAACTCGGGGATCGGCAGTGGCAAGAGCTGTTGGTTTCCCACCACACCGCGGTTCGCCGAGAGCTTCGCCGGTTCCATGGCCGAGAGGTTGACACGGCTGGGGATGGATTCTTCGCGACGTTCGAGCAGCCAACGCAGGCGCTTCATGCTGCTGAGGCGATCGTGGCGGCGGTCGCTGAGCTCGGTCTCGCGATCCGTGTCGGCTTGCATGCGGGTGAGGCCGAGGCCGGAGAGGAGAAGCTGCAGGGAATCGCGGTTCACATCGCCAGCCGTGTGATGTCCGCGTCTCAGGCAGGCGAGGTACTCGTGTCGGGCACCCTGCGAGATCTGGTCGCTGGATCCGGCTTTGAGTTCAGTGACCGAGGTCTTCACGAACTGAAGGGCCTGCCCGGTGAATGGCATCTGTGGGCGCTGGGCGAGGCCGTCGGGGCTCCCGTTCCCGGTCGTCCTCCGGGAGCCGGTGATTCACGCCCTAGCTTGCCTCTTCCTGAGAAGCCGTCGATCGCGGTGTTGCCCTTCGCCAATCTGAGCGGCGATCCAGAAGACGACTATTTCGCCGATGGCATGGTCGAAGACATCATCACGGGCCTGTGTCGGGTCAAGTGGATCTTCGTCATTGCCCGCAACTCGAGCTTCGTCTACAAAGGCAGGGCGGCGGACGTCAAGCAGGTGGGACATGAGCTCGGCGTGCGCTACGTACTGGAAGGGAGCGTTCGCAGGGCCGGCTCGCGTCTTCGGGTTACCGCTCAGCTGATTGACGCCGCCAGCGGCGCCCACATTTGGGCAGATCGGTATGACCGCGCGTTGGACGACATCTTTGCCGTTCAAGACGAGCTGACGATCACCGTCGTCGGCATCCTCGAGCCGACGTTGCGCAAGGCAGAGATCGAGCGGGCACGACGGAAACGGCCGGAGAGCCTCGACGCCTACGACCTCTATCTACGGGCGTTGCCGCTGACTTTCACCGCAATGCCCCACGACGCCGACCAAGCGTTGATTCTGCTAAATCGGGCGATCGAGCTGGATCCCGACTACGCGGCAGCGCATGCCATGGTCGCCTGGTGCCACGAACAACGGTACCTGCGGGGCGGCCTCCACGAGAAAACGAAGCAAGCAGGGTTGCACCATGCCCGAGCCGCGCTCGCACTCGGTGGCGATGACGCCGCCGCACTCGCCACTGCCGGCTTCGTCATCGCCGTGATGGAGTACGACTACAACACAGCTACTGCGGCCTTCGACCGCTCATTCGCCTTGTCCAACTCGTGCGCGTTGGCGCTCGGATTCAGCTCCATCGTGCGCGCCTGGCAGGGAGATGACGCCATGGCAGTTGAGCATGCCCAGCGTGCGATTCGACTCAGCCCGTACGACCCACTTCTATATATCCCCTACATCGGGCTCGCGTACGCGCACTTCGCCGCAGGGCGGTTCGCAGAGGCGGCTGCAGCAGCCGCCCGAGCAAGCGAGTCCAACCCGAAGTTCAGCATGCCGTACGTCCTCCACGCGGCGGCGTTAGCCAGCCTCGACCGGCCAGAAGAAGCTCGTATGGTCCTCGATCTGCTGTTCAACGTCGAGCCGGACCTCACCATCGCTACAGCCCTGCGGTCGGCCCGCTTCCTCGACCCAGACCATAAGAGTCAACTCGGCGACGCGCTACGTAGCGCCGGCCTGCCGGAATAGCGCCGTCCCGCGAGCGGACCGGTGCGCACCCCCAGCTAAGGGCTCCCAACAGCCTTGACTCATCCGAGTATGGGAAGAAATCGGGAATCAGACCGGCCGAGACGGAGTCGCGCTAGTCAGTGTATGTGGGCATACGGGTGAAGCCACACTCGCGCCACAGCTCGGGCGTCGTCGCTGAGAACCACGGCTTCACCTCCCCCTCGTCTGACTCGACCGTGGCCACGAACGCGCAGGCAAAGCAGCCGGCCATCTTCTTCGGCCCGTGCTGCGCCGTCGTGTTGAAGTAGTGGCGCACGGCGGCGCGCAGGGGCGGTTCAGCGCCGCGTCCCCGGGCACCGAAGTCGTGATCGGATTCCGGCGAGACGTGAGCGACAGCGTCGTCCAGCCGACGAACAGCGGTTCGCAGTAGCTGTGCAGGGCGCCGGTCGGTGCCCTCCCAGTTTCGGCGGCGCTAAGCGGTGCGCTCAGTGGTGGTAGGCGTGGATGACGGCGTGGCCCTTGCCGCGCGCGATCAGCCACCGGTTGACGGGGACTGTGACGATGAAGGCGATGATGAGCGAGACGATCAGGCTCCACCAGAACAGGCTGTCGGTGAGGCCGGCGGCGAGCGCGCCTGGCACGGCGATGATGAACAGGTTGTCGACGATCTCCATGGTGGTGATGGAGAGGGTGTCGGAGGCAAACGCCAGCCGCACCGCTCGTCGCGTGCCGACCGCGTTCAGGAGCGGCCGCATCGTCAGCCCGTAGCCGAACACGAAGGCAAGCAGGATGGAGATACCGATCGATGCGGCATTGCCAAGACCCAGCGCGGTGGAGATGACCATCCCAAGGATCTCGCCGATGGCGCAGCCTGTCAGGCAGTGAAGCGTCGCTGAAACGGCTGTACTCCACCCTGTCTCAGGCGGGTAGTCGTGGTGGTGCTCGTGGATCGTGTCGGTCGGCGTGTCCAAGGTCGTCCTCCTGATTGGAGGCTAGACGGACGGTCAAACCAGCGGTCGCTTGCCACCGTCTGGTCCGAGTCCGTCACGACCCGTGCGCGCCAATGCCCGTCCCTCACTCGCGGGCATCTGCCCTGGCACACCCGCTCGTCAGCGGGCCGGTAGGTGGTCGAGGGTGCGGCGTCGCTCCTGGTACTCGTCCTTGTCGATCTCGCCGCGGGCGTACCGCTCATCCAGGATGTCGCGAGACGACTTCCCGGCGGGCGGTGCGGTGGATCGATCGGCCGGACGCGTCCATTGCGCGATCGCCCACACGACCACGAGGACGAGGATCAGCATGAACACCATCATGATGCCCATCGCCGCCCAGTCCGTCCCGTTCATGTGGTCCGAGTAGTACATGCGCCCAGTATCCGCGCGGCCGTCGCAGATCGCGTCAGGCAATCCTCGGATCTACCTGGAGGTGTTGCCGCATGCCGGCCCGGCATTGCTCGGGTGCAGGTGCATCGGTCGTCAGGGCTCCCCGCTGGTCGCGTGGCCGAGCCACCGGCTCAGCCGATCCGCAGAACGCCGAAGCCGGTGGGGCGATGGCGCGGATGCGAGCGGCGTGGGGCGGGTGAACACTCGTGCCACGTGATCGCGACGGTTGAGGAGGCAGCATGCGGGGGCGAAGGCTCTATGTGAAGAGCGGCCCCCTCAGGGCCTCCTCGCCCAACACATCAAGGAGGAGATCGATCGTGATGAGACGCGTCGGACGCTTCCCGGTGGTCATCGGGCCGGTGATCGCGGTGATGCTGGTCGGAGCGTCGGTGGCGCTTGCCAGCGAGACGCATCTGGCAGCGGCGCTGTCGGGGAGCAGTAGCTATCCCGTGGTGCGCGGACACGCCGAGTACGATCGCGACGGCACGCACCGGGACTTCCACATCAGCCTCTGGAACGCGGGCAAGCTCGCCGGAAAGACGCTCACCGTCTATGCCGGCGGTCACAAGGTCGGCACGATGTGCGTCAGCAGCACCGGTACCTGTCAGCTGCACCATGACAGTGAGCACAGCCAGTACGTGCCGGCGCTGAGCGGCGGTGACGCAGTTCGCGTCCGCACTGGCTCGGGCACACTGGTTGCATCGGGAACGCTACGGCGCGTGGCCCACGAGTAGCGGCGGAACTCGAGCTCCGGCCGGCCGTCGCGAGCCGATGGCCCAGGCGGCCGGCCGAGCACGGGTGGCGTTCGGTGAGTTTGCGCCGGGTACCGCAGGCCAGGCTGGTACCTTCACGGTGTGAGAACTTCACCGGTTTCGATGCTGGCGCCGATTGAGCGCGTCGAGGTCGGAACCCTGTCGGAGGAGCGTTTGCGGTGAGCGGTCACGCCCATGCGCATGGCCATACGCACGCGACTGACCGGTCGGGATCAACGCGTGCGCTTTCCATCTCACTGGCGCTGACGGTCGCCTACGGCCTCGTCCAGGTTGTCACAGGCGTCTGGTTTCACAGCCTGGCGCTGATCGCCGACGCGGTGCACAACGTGTCTGACGGCGGTGCGATCGCCTTGGCCCTGGGCGCAGCGTGGGCGGCGGGTCTGCCCGCCCGTGGCGCGCGTACCTACGGCTGGCGACGGGCGGAGATCCTGGCTGCGCTGGTCAACGGGTTGGCGCTGGTTGTGATCAGTGGGTGGATCTTCTATGAGGCCTATCAGCGCATCAACCAGCCACCCGATGTCGCGGGCCTCGGCGTGTTCGTGGTCGGACTCGTCGGCGTCGCTGCAAACGGCGTCCCCGCCCTGCTGATGCTGCGCGCTGGTCGTGACCGTGATGACCTGAACCTGCGCGGCGCGATGATCCACGCCGCAACCGACGTGCTGGGCTCCGCGGGCGCGGCGCTCTCCGGCTTGATCATCTGGCAGACGGGGTGGCAGTACGCCGACCCGATCATCGGCGCGGCGATCGGCGTGATTGTGCTCGTCTCCTCCTGGGGGCTGATCCGCGAGTCGCTTCGGATCCTGCTCGAGGTCGCCCCAGAGGACTGCGACCCCGAGGAGATAGGTCAGCTGCTCGCCGAGCAGGACGGCGTCAAGCAGGTGCACGACCTGCACGTCTGGACGATCACCAGCGGCTTCCCTGCGCTGTCCGCCCACATCGTCGCCAAGCCTGACTGCGATCACGACCGTCTCCTGCACCACCTCCAAGCGGTGCTGCACGACCGGTTCGAGCTCAGCCACACGACGCTGCAGATCGACCAAGACCACACCGAGCTCCTGCAGATCCACCGTCCCGACTGTGCCGAGCATCCCATCCAGCGGCGTCAGGCCGAGCAGGAACCCCAGGCATGAGCACCAGCCAGGCACCGCTCGTACAGATCAGCTCTCCCGCGTCACGGGCGGAGCGGGATGCGCTGGAGCGTCGCGCCCGGCAGCTGGCATGGGGCGGCAACGCCTGGCACCTGATCGAGTTTGCGATCGCCGTCGCCGCCGGCGCAGCCGCCGGCTCGATCGCGCTGGTCGGCTTCGGCATCGACAGCCTGATCGAGCTGCTCGCCGGCACGGTCATCGTCTGGCTGTTCACGGGCCGGCGCGTGCACTCCCCGACCGCCGAGCGCCGCGCCCAGCAGGCGATCGCCGTCTCATTCTTCCTGCTCGCCGCGTATGTGACCGTCGAGTCGTTGCGCACCCTCGCCGGAGCAGACCATCCCGGCACCAGCTGGGTCGGGATCGGACTCGCCCTGGTCACCGCGCCGACGATGCCGCTCCTCGCCCGTGCCAAGCGCCGCGTGGGCCGCCAGCTCGGCTCCCATGCCACCCAAAGCGAAGCCGCGCAGAACATGATCTGCGCCTACCTGTCCATCGCCCTGCTCGTCGGCCTGGGAGCAAACGCGCTGTTGGGATGGTGGTGGGCCGACCCGCTCGCCGCGCTCGTCATCGCCGCCGTGGCAGCCAACGAGGGTGTCGAGAGCTGGCGAGGAGAGGGCTGCGCCGACGGCTGCTGCTAGGGACGAGCCGTCAACATGTCACGTACGTCCCCAAGCAGGTGTCACATAAGGGCTCAAGCAGGCTCGCGCATCACGCGCAACCAGGCCCCGCAGGAGAACCTGGGATCAGCCCTATCTCCCAGCGAGGCCGTTTCAGACCAGTTGGCCGGTTGTAGTTCGTGCCGCGAAGGCCGGGGTGTCAGAGAAGGGTGAGGAAGTCCTCAGGCGGCGGCGGGTCGATCGTGATCCGTCGAACCGGGTGCCGGCGAGCCGCCCCGCCGGCGCAGCGCGGGAGCGCTCCCGATGGTCGACAGCCCCGTCACCCGCTGGATGTCCTGCTCGCTCCACCCCTTGCGGCGCGCCTCCTCGACGGCGAGCTCGAACGCGCGGCGGGCCGTGAGGTAGTCGAGCAGCCTCGTGAGCAGCTTGTCTGCCTGATGGTCTGGTGGTTGTGGCATGGAGATCACCTCGCCATGAGTGTCCCACCGCCCGCTGAGAGCGCGATGAGACCGCGGTGGGAAATCCATGAGAGTCTGCGCGCACGTGTCGGGGATTCCCGCACGGTGGGATCCGCGGAGACACTGATGGCGCCGCGGGCCCCGACGAGCATGCTTGGCGAACCGTGCTGGCGGGCGCCCGTCACCTGCATCACCTGTTCTCGCCGCTGGGCGTTGGGCCGGTGGTGCTGCCGAACCGGATCGTGTCCTCGGGACATGACACCGTGATGGCCGACAACGGCAAGGTTACGGACCGGCTGATCGCGTATCACGAGGCCCGCGCACGCGGAGGAGTTGGTCTGATCGTCGTGCAGGTCGCCGGGGTGCATCCTTCGGCCCGGTACACGAGCCACACGCTCATGGCCGATGACAACTCCTGTGTCCCCGGGCTGACCCGGCTCGCAGACGCCATCCATGTTCACGGCGTCCCGGTGTTCCAGCAGCTGTTCCATGACGGCCGGGAATCGATGGAGTCCGACGACGGGACGCTGCCGGTGGCGCTCGCCCCGTCCGCCGTCCCCAACGAGCGGTTCCACGTCATGCCGCGTGCGATGCCGACCGAGCTGATCGAGGAGATGGTCGGCTGCTACGGAGCCGCCGCTGCCCGCGTGCGGGAGTCGGGCTTCGACGGGGTCGAGGTGGTCGCCTCGCATGGGTATCTCCCCGCCCAGTTCCTCAACCCGCGGACGAACCGCCGCACCGACCGGTACGGAGGCTCTGCTGCAAACCGGCTGCGGTTCCTGCGGGAGGTGCTCTCGGCCGTTCGTGTGAATGCCGGACCGGACCTGGCGGTGGGTGTGCGGATCTCGGTCGGCGAGCGATCTGCGGACGGGCTGACCGCCGACGAGGCGCTTGCGGCGCTTGCCGCTCTGCAGGCGGAGGGGCAGATCGACTACGTGTCGGTCGTCGTCGGCTCGTCCGCGACGCTGGCGGGATCGGACCACATCGTGCCGCCGATGACGATGCCGATCGGCTACACGGCGCCGCTCGGCGCGCGGGTGAAGTCCGTCGCTGCCGTGCCCGTGATGGTGGCCGGCCGTATCAACGCCCCGCAGGACGCGGAGCGCATCCTCGCTCGCGGCGACGCGGACGCGGCGGTGATGACCCGGGCACTGATCTGCGATCCCGACATGCCCGCAAAGGCCGCGCGCGGAGAGTTCGATGCGATCCGTTCGTGCGTCGGCTGTAACCAGGCCTGCATCGGGCACTTCCACGCCGGCTACCCCATCTCGTGCGTCCAGCATCCGGAGACCGGCCGCGAGCGTCAGTACGGAACCCGAACGCGGGCCGATCGGGTCAAGGACGTGCTGGTGGTGGGCGGCGGGCCGGCGGGGCTCAAGGCCGCGGCCGTGGCCGCCGAGCGCGGCCATCGGGTGACCCTCATGGAGGCGTCGCGGGTGCTCGGCGGGCAGCTCATGCTCGCGCAGAACCTGCCCGGGCGCGCCGAGATCGGCGGCATCGTCGAGAACCTGGCCGGCGAGGCGCGCCGGGCAGGTGTGCAGCTGCTCATGGGGAGCAGTGTGGACGCGCAGGTCGTCGCCGACCGAATGCCGGACGCCGTGGTCGTGGCCACCGGCGCCACGCCGCGTGTGCCACCCCTGGAGCTGGTCGACTCACCGGTGGTCATGACCGCCTGGGATGTGCTTCGCGGCGCCGATGTGCCGCCGGGGCGTGTGGTGGTCGCCGACTGGCGGTGCGACTGGATCGGGCTCGGGATCGCCAACCTGCTCGCGCAGCGGGGCCACCCCGTGACGCTCGGCGTGTCCGGCTATCACCCGGGCCAGCGGATCCAGCAGTACGTTCGGGATGCGATGCTGGCCGAGGCGACCGCGCTCGGCGTGTCGATCGTCCCACTGGTACGCCCCTACGGCGCGGACGCCGACAGCGTCTACCTCCAGCACGTCCTCACCGAGGAGGCGGTCGTCGTCGAAGACGCGGCGGCGCTCGTCCTCGCCCAGGGCCACGACTCGGTGGCCGGCCTCGCCAACGAGCTCGACCGGGAGGAGTTCGAGCTCCATGTGGTCGGCGATTCGCTTGCCCCGCGCACCGTCGAGGAGGCGGTGCTGGACGGCCTCGTCGCCGCCTCCGCGCTGTAGACCCGACCACTCGAACACAGGAGTCCCGATGTCCCCAGGTCAGTATGACTTCATCATCGTCGGCGGTGGATCCGCCGGGTGTGCGCTGGCAAGCCGCCTGAGCGCCGATCCGGGCACGCGCGTGCTCGTGCTCGAGGCCGGGCGGGCAGACGCCCGCTGGGACGCCCTGATCCACATGCCGGCCGCGCTCACGTGGCCGATCGGCAATCGGTTCTACGACTGGAAGTATGAATCGGAGCCGGAGCCGTACATGAACGGGCGGCGCATCTATCACGCACGTGGGAAGGTGCTGGGCGGCTCGAGCAGCATAAACGGCATGATCTTCCAGCGCGGCAATCCGATGGACTACGAGCGCTGGGCGGCCGACCCGGGCATGGCCGACTGGGACTTCCACCACTGCCTGCCGTACTTCAAGCGGATGGAGAACTCCACGGCGGGCGATGACATCTGGCGCGGGCACGACGGCCCGCTCTGGCTGGAGCGCGGCCCGGCGGACAGCCCGCTCTTCCGAGCGTTCTTCGACGCGGTGCAGCAGGCCGGCTTCGAGTTGACCGAGGACGTCAACGGCTTCCGCCAGGAGGGGTTCGCGCCCTTCGACCGCAACATCAAGCACGGCCGTCGCTGGAGCGCCGCCCAGGCGTACCTGCATCCCGCGATGCGCCGGCCGAACCTGCGTGTCGTCACCGGCGCCCTCGTCAAGCGGGTGGTGTTCGAGGGGAGCAGGGCCGTGGGCGTCGACTTCGATCTCCGCGGCAGCGGCCGGCGTGCCCGCGGTGGCGAGATCATCCTGTGTGGCGGAGCGATCAACTCGCCACAGCTCCTGCAGCTGTCGGGCATCGGCAACGGCACGCACCTTCGTGGTCTCGGCATTCCGTTGGTCAACGACCTGCCCGGCGTCGGTGAGAATCTGCAGGATCATCTCGAGGTGTACGTGCAGTACGCGTGCACGCAGCCGGTCTCGGTGGCGCCGGCCCTGCTCTACCGAAACCGCCCGTCCGTGTTCCTCAACTGGCTGTTCCGGCGCAGCGGGCCCGGCGCCACGAACCACTTCGAGGGCGGTGGCTTCGCGCGCTCCAACGACCAGGTGGACTACCCGAACCTGATGTTCCACTTCCTTCCGTTGGCGATCCGCTACGACGGGTCGGCGCCGGCGTCCGACCACGGATACCAGGTGCACATCGGCCCGATGTACGCCGACACCCGCGGGTCGGTCACCATCCGCTCCGCCGATCCGCATGCAAAGCCGGCGCTTCGGTTCAACTACCTGTCGACGCCGAGCGACCGCAAGGAGTGGGTTGAGGCGATCCGCACAGCCCGGCACATCCTCACCCAGCCCGCGTTTGATCCCTTCAACGGCGGTGAGCTGTCCCCAGGGCCGTCGGTGGAGAGCGACAGCGAGATCCTCGACTGGGTCGCCCGCGACGCCGAGACGGCGCTGCACCCCTCCTGCACGTGCAAGATGGGCGTCGACGACCGGTCGGTGGTCGACCCTTCCACGATGCGGGTGCACGGAGTCACCGGCTTGCGGGTGGTTGACGCCTCGGTCTTCCCGTACGTGACGAATGCCAACATCTACGCGCCGGTGATGATGGTGGCCGAGAAGTCAGCCGACCTGATCCTCGGGAACACGCCGCTCGAGCCGATCACGACCGAGTACTACCGCCGCCCCGCGGAGCGCGTCTCGGCCGGCGATCAGGCACCGCCCCCGCGCGACGCGGGCCCGCTGCCTACAGAGGCTGGTTGATCATTGCGGTCGCCGCCCGTTCGACGTACTCGATCAGCGCCTCGCGGTCGGCCGGGGAGGCCTCGCTCTGCTGGACGGCCGCCACCATGTGCCTGACCCAGGCATCCCGCTCGGAAGCGCCGATCGCGAACGGGAAGTGCCTCATCCGTAGCCGCGGGTGCCCGCGCCGCGCGCTGTAATCCGGCGGGCCTCCCCAGTACTGCGCCAGGAACGCGGCCAGGTTGGCCTTCCCCGGCCCGAGGTCGTCCGGGTAGACCGGCCGGAGCACCGGGTCCGACTCGACGCCTTCGTAGAAGCTTTCGACGAGTTGGACGAAGAAGGCCTCGCCGCCGACGCGGTCATAGAGCGTCGAGCTGGGCAGGTGGTGGGAGATGGCCGGCGGGTCGGGCGCCATGACTGGGTCTGGACGATATCGCCGGCTGAGGTAATTACTCTGAGGCGATGCCCTCACTTCGCAATCTCCACTCGCGCCGCGAGTTCACCCACACCCACGAGCATCGCCACGGCGCGCTCGTGCATTCGCATCGCCACACGCACCCGCGCGGCGTGGTGCATGACGATCCCGCCGCCCACGATCACGAGCATCCAGCCGAGCAGGATCATCACCACGACCACGACCATGACCACCATCACCACGGCCACCACCACGACGACGGCCACGGGCACTCACACGGGCTCGTTGACCGCTCCATTCTCCGCTCCCGTGACGGCGTGCGCACCGTCGCGATCAGCCTCGGAGTGCTCGGGCTCACGGCCGCCCTGCAGGCGGTGATCTTCCTCGCCTCGGGCTCGGTCGCGCTGCTCGCCGACATGATCCACAACTTCGGCGACGCGCTGACCGCGGTGCCGCTCGGCATCGCATTCTGGCTTCGCTCCTACCGAGGGGAGAAGGTCGCGGGCCTGTTCGTCGTGCTCGCCATCTTCATCTCGGCGTGCGTGGCGCTGTACGAGACGATCCAGCGGCTGCTCCATCCCCAGCCGCTCTCGCACCTGGGGGTGCTGGCGCTCGCCGGCCTGATCGGCTTCGCCGGGAACGAGATCGCGGCGCGGGTGCGCCTGCGCGGCGGCGAGCGGCTTCGCAGCCCCGCGCTGGTCGCCGACGGCAACCACGCCCGGGCGGACGGCTACGTCTCGTTGAGCGTGATCGCGAGCGCCGCTCTCGTCTGGCTCGGCTGGGACACCGCCGATCCGCTGATCGGGCTTGCGATCACCGCCGTCATCCTCAAGATCACCTGGGACAGCTGGCGCGTGATCCAGGCGACCGAGCCGGGAGAGCCGCTCCACCGTCACTAGCCGTTGGTGTGGCGGCCCCCGATCACGGGGATCGCCGATGGACGCCGCCAGCGCTGGTGCCCGGCCTCGACCGTCTCCATCGACTCCGGCCGGCGCTCGCGGTGCGCCGCGTACCAGGCCGCGTACCGGCCGGTCAGCGGTCGCGCCGTGACCCCGTGTGCGTAGACGGAGATCAGGATGGTCAGCACGACCACCGCCGTCATCGTCGACACGTGTGACAGGTCGGACTCGTCCAGCACGATCACCGTGAACACGATCGACGCCAGCCCCCGCGGCCCGAACCATCCCGTGAACAGCACGGTCGGCAGCTGCGGGTGCGTCCCGATGAACGAGATCGCGACCGGAACCATGCGCACCACGGTGAGGCTGAGGATCGCGTACGCGGCCTCCCTCCAGGTCATGTGTGACAGGATGGGCCCGACGATCGCCGCGCCGAACACGATGAACGTGGCCGCGTTCGCCAGGCCGCCCAGCTCCTCGAGCATGTAGGTCTCGTCCGCGCGGCCGCGGATGGCGCCAAACGCGAGCCCGGCCACGAACGCCGCGATGAACCCGCTGCCGCCCAGCGGCGCTGCCAGCCCGTAGGAGACGGCCGCCGTGCCGACCGGAACCACCTGGATCCAGGCTGCCTCGGCCAGGCCGCGCTGCGCGGCCGCTCGGAGCAGCAGCGCACCGCCGACGCCGGCGACCGCGCCGAACAGCGTCCCGTAGCCGATCGCCTCCGCGACCAGCGTGATCGCCCCATGGGCGCTGATCGTGCCGGCCTCCTTGTCGGCCAGCGCCAGCGCGACGAACAGCACAGGTACGCAGATCCCGTCGTTCAGCCCGGACTCGACGTTGAGCCCCTGCCGGATGCGCGACGGCAGGCGCTCGTCGGTGACGACGGCCTGCCCGAGCGCCGCGTCGGTGGGGGCGAGGATGATGGCGAGCAGCAGCGCCTCTCCGGCCGTGAGCGACCCGAATACGACCAGGCTCGTCCCCCATCCGGCCAGGATCGTCAGAGGCAAGCCGATCGCCAGCAGCCGTAGGGGCACCTGGTACTCGCCGCGCAGCGCTCCCAGATCGAGCCGGGATGCGTCGGAGAACAGCACGAGCGTGAGGGTCACCTCCGCGAGCAGCCGCACCGACTCGCTCCTGGCGCCGGGGTCGATCAGCCCGGCGCCGTGGCTGCCGAGCAGGAACCCGGCGGTCACGAAGAAGATCGCCGCCGTCACAGGCGTGGCGTCGAGGCGGCGGGAGACGAGCGCGTAGGCGAGGATCACCCCGGCGCCCGCTGCGACCGCCCAGTCCGACCCGGATGCGCTGGCCAGCGGCAGGCCAACCGCCGCCATGCTCAGGCGACCGTCGTTCGGCCGGCCCGCGCCACGCTCGCAGCGGCGCGGGCGAAGCGCTCGGCGGCTTCGGCGACCACCGCGTCGTTCATCGCGGTCGACGTGTTCATCAGGCCGCGGGGGGCGATGAAAAGGCCCTCCTCCATGCACGCCAGGTGCATCCGCTCCAGCGTCGGGCTGTCGAGCGCGAGGTCGGCGAACGCCCGCGGCTCCGCCTCGACGTCGAAGTGGAGGTGCAGCAGCGATCCACAGCGCGTGACCTGGCCGGTGAGGCCGTTCGCCGCCATCGCGTCCCGCAGGCCGGACGCCAGCGCGGCGGCCAGCCCGTCGATCCGCTCGATCTCCGCGGCCGTCAGCAGCTGCAGCGACACCATCCCGGCGGCCGCCGTCACCGCGTTCCCGTTGAACGTCCCGGAGTGGTGGAGGTGGTGCGGCCGGCTCGGATCGAACACCGACATCACACGCTCGCTGCCGCCCACCGCACCGACAGGCAGGCCCCCGCCGATGATCTTCCCGAACGTCGTCAGATCAGGCGACACCCCGACCACCTGCTGCCGGCCGCCGGTCGCGAGGCGGAACGTCACCACCTCGTCCAGCACCATCAGCACTCCGTGCGCCTCCGTCAGCTCGCGGACGCCGTGCAGGTAGTCCGCGTCGGCGGCGATCACGCCCTCGCCCATGACGGGCTCGAGCAGCACAGCGGCGACCCGGCCGACCTCCGCGGCGAGCAGCGCCTCCAGCGCGTCCAGGTCGTTGTAGGGCACCATCCGCACGAGCGCCTCGAGCTCCGTTGGCGTGCCCTGGCCGGCCTCGCCGGCGACCAGCGGCACCTGATCCCACGAGCCGTGGTAGCCGCCCTTGGCCTTCACGAGCAGCGGCCGGCCTGTGAACGCGCGGGCGGCCTTGATCGCCTGCATCACCGCCTCGGATCCCGAGTTGGTGAACCGCACGCGCTCGACCGACGGTACGCGCCGAGCTAGCTCGGCCGCCAGGGCGGCCTGCCCCGCGTGCGGCGCTGGGAACACCGTCCCGCGTGCCGCCTGCTCCGCGATCGCCTGCACGATCAGCGGATGCGCGTGGCCGTGGACGAGAGCCGTGTAGTTGTTCAGCAGGTCGATGTACGATCGACCGTCGGCGTCGATCAGCTCGTTTCCGGCGCCGTGGTCGATCACGGCCGGATAGGGCGCGAACCAGGTGATCGACCTCGTGTCCCCGCCCGGCATCCAGCGCTGGAACTGCTCGTTCAGCGCCCGGGAACGCGGCGTGCGATCGGCGTAGTCCACGGTCGCCGCCCATGGTAGAACTCGGCGGTGCCAGACGAGGCCGGCTTTCTCAGTGCCGCGGCGCTCGCCGATGTGTATCGCCGCGGCGAGCGGTCGGCTGTCGAGGTGACCCGCGAGGTGCTCGACAGGATCGACCGGATGGACCGCGAGCTCAACGCCTTCGTCACCCTCACGCCGGAGCGGGCGATGGCCGATGCGCAACGAGCCGACGGTCTGCTGCGCGACGGCGGCGCCGGACCGCTCTGCGGCGTGCCCTACACCCTGAAGGATCTCGTACCCACCCGCGGCATCCCGACCGGCTACGGGTCGCGCGTGTGGCGCGATCCTGCGCCGGCCGCCGACGCACCCGTCGCCGAGCGGCTGGCGGCCTCCGGCGCCGTCCTACTCGGCAAGACCACCGTCCCGGAGCACGGGTTCAAGGGCGACTCCGGCAACCCGCTCAACGGCCCGTGCCCCAATCCATGGCGTGCCGACCGCACGCCGGGCGGCTCGTCCAGCGGCGCCGCCGTGGCGGCCGCCGTCGGGTTCGGGCCGCTCCACCAGGGCTCGGACGGCGCCGGCTCGATCCGCATCCCGGCTTCGTTCTGCGGCGTGTTCGGGCACAAGCCGACGTTCGGGCTGGTGGCGCACCCGCCGGCCGGCGGCTTCGCGCTGTCGCATCTGGGGCCGATCACCCGCACCGTCGGGGACGCGGCGCTGCTGCTCGACGCGATGGTCGGCTTCGATGCCCGGGATCGCCTCTCGGTGCCGCCGCCGGAGCGGTCGTTCGCCGAGGCGCTGGGCCGGCCGCTGTCCAGGCTGCGCATCGCCTTCAGCCCGGACCTCGGGTATGCCGCCGTCGAGCCGCAGGTGGCGTCGGTCGTCGCCGAGGCGGCGCGGCGATTCGCCGAGCTGGGACACGACGTGGAGGAGATCGACCTCGGGCTGGAGGATCCCTGGTGGATCGAGCGGGAGCTCTGGCTCTCGATGTTCGCGGCGTCCTGCCCCGACGCGCTCGACCACGGCGACCAGGTGTCGCCCGGTCTCGTACGGCTCGTCGAGCGAGCCGCCGAGCGCGGGTCGCAGGCGGTGGGCGAGGCACTGGACGCCCGGGCCGCGCTGCTGCTCACCATCGGCGAACGCCTGGCGGGATACCACCTGCTGCTCTGCCCGTCCCTGCCGTGCACGGCCTTCCCCCTGGGCGACGACCAGCCGGTGTCCGTTGCCGGCCGTGCATACGACGACCTCGGGTGGACGCAGTTCTGCTACCCGTTCAACCTGACCGGCCAGCCGGCGTGCTCGGTGCCGTGCGGGCTCGCGGACGGTCTGCCGGTCGGTCTGCAGATCGTCGGGCGCCGTCTCGAAGACGCGCTGGTGCTGCGCGCCGCGGCGGCCTACGAGGCCGCCCACCCCTTCCCGAGGCCACCCGTCTAGCTATCCTCCCGCCCCGTGCCGGAGGCCATCGTCACCACCGACCTGACGAAGGTCTACCCCGGTGGCATCACCGCTGTCGACGGCATGAGCCTGACCGTGCCGCAGGGCGAGATCTTCGGGCTCCTCGGCCCGAATGGCGCCGGGAAGACGACGACCGCGAGCATGCTGACGACGCGCGTCATCCCCACCTCCGGCGAGGCGCTGGTCGGCGGCGTCGATGTCGTCCGCCACCCCGCGGTGGCCAAGCAGCTGATCGGCGTCGTGCCTCAGACGAACACGCTCGACCGCTCGCTCAGCGTGTGGGAGAACCTCTACTTCCACGGCCGCTTCTTCGGGATGGGGGCGCGCGAGTCGCGGCGCGCAGCCGACGACCTGCTCGAGCAGTTCCGGCTCGGCGAGCGTGCGCAGGCGCCGGTGATGGCGCTGTCCGGCGGCCTCGCGCAGCGGCTGATGGTGGCCCGCGCGCTGCTGCACCGCCCCGCGATCCTGTTCCTGGACGAGCCGACGGCCGGGCTCGACCCGCAGTCGCGCATCGGCCTGTGGGAGGTGATCGCCGGCCTGCGCCAGAGCGGCCAGACGGTCGTGCTGACGACGCACTACATGGAGGAGGCCGACCAGCTCTGCGACCGGATCGGCATCATGGATCACGGGCGGATCCTCGCCCTCGGCACGCCCGAGGAGCTGAAGCGCTCCGTGCACGCAGACACCATCGTCACCCTCGCCAGCGACGGCGACCTGGAGGGGCTGGCCGGCGCGCTGCGGCAGGGAGTCGAGGGCGTCGACTCGACCAAGGTCATGGACGGCACGGTGCAGGTCGCCGTGCGCGGCACCGACCGCGTGCTCGTACGGGTGATCGACGCCGCGGAGGGCGCCGGCTACGAGCTGCGGGACGTGGGAGTTGCCGCCCCCTCGCTCGAGACCGTGTTCATCAACCTCACCGGAAAGGATCTCCGCGACTGATGGCGACCGCGACCGCGCCCGTCTTCGACACCCGCTCGACGCTCGCGTCCAGCCGGACGGCGTTCGCGGCACTCCTGCTGCGCGACCTCGTCGTCCTTCGCAAGCGGCTGCGGGAGTTCATCCCACGGACGCTGGTGCAGCCGTTCCTGCTCTGCTTCGTCTTCCTCTACGTGTTCCCGACGATCGGCACCGGCGTCGGCGGCGCGCGCGGCCCTGCGGGCGAGTCGGCCTTCGCGACCGTGCTCGTCGCCGGGGTCGTGGGGCTCTCTATCATGTTCCAGGGCATCCAGGCGGTGGCGCTGCCGCTGGTGCAGGAGTTCGGGTTCACGCGCGAGATCGAGGACCGCGTGCTGGCGCCGCTGCCAGTGGAGTTCGTCGCGGTGGAGAAGGTGGTGTTCGGAGCGCTGCAGGGGCTGTTCGCAGCCGCGCTGGTGTTCCCGATCGCATCGGTGGTGCACGCGAGCTACATCCACATCAACCTGTCGGTGCACTGGCTGACGCTGCTGACGCTCGTGCCGCTGGCCTGCATCACCTGCTCGGCGCTCGGCCTCACGTTCGGGACGATCTTCGATCCCCGGAACGTGCCGCTGATGTTCGGCATCATCATCTTGCCGCTCACCTTCCTGGGCGGCACCTATTACGCCTGGACGACGCTCGAGCCGGTGAAGGCGGCCGGCTTCCCCTGGCTCCAGGTGGTGGTGCTGATCAACCCGCTGGTCTACATCAACGAGGGCACCCGTGCGGCGCTGACATCCTCCAGCCACATGTCGCTGTGGGCGGTATATCCGGCGCTGATCGGCTTCTCCGCGTTCTTCCTCGCGGTCGGCATCCGCAACTTCCGGCGCCGCGTGATCAGCTGAGGACCGACGCCGGCCTTGGCGGCGTCGGCCCGACCCGGTAGTGTCCGCGCCGATGAGCTACGGCACGCTCCTGTTTCTGCACGTGCTCTCGGCGTTCGCGCTGGTCACCTCGGTGGGGATCATGGTCGCGATCGCTCTCGCGCTCCGCGGCGGCCGCCAGACCGGTGCGGCGAGCTCGCTCGTGCCCCTCGCCGGCGTGCTGGCTGCGATCGGCGGGTTGGGCACGATCGTCTTCGGCATATGGCTGGCGGTGCATGTAAGCGGCTATTCGCTGACCAACGGGTGGATCATCGCGGCGATCGTTCTGTGGTTCGTGGGAGCCGGGCTCAGCGGCCGGATCAGCGCCGGCTACCGCAGGGCGCGAGCCGACGGCACCCTCGCCGTCGACTCGACCACCTTCATGACGCACCTGCTGCTGGTGCTCGTCGTGGCGGCGATTCTGATCGACATGGTCTACAAGCCGGGCGCCTCATGATCCTGATGATCCGGCCCGATTCGTGGAATCTCCCGGTGCTCGTGCATGTCGCGGGCGCGATGGCGCTGGTGGCCTCGATCACCGTCGTTGCCGCCGTCCTCCTCCAGGGCTGGCGGACAGCCGACGCCGGCGCCGCCGCGTCGCTGCAGCGCTTCGGCGCGCGGACGCTGCTGTTCGCCGCGCTTCCGTCGTACTTCGTGATGCGCGGAGCCGCCGCGTGGGCGCTCTCGAAGGAGCACCTGAGCAACAGCAAGGCCAACTGGATTGGCATCGGCTTCGCGGTCGCCGACTTCGGCGGCCTGCTGCTCCTGATCGCAATCATCATCGCGAACATCGGCGCGAGGCGGTCTCGCGAGGGCGGGATGAGCGCGCTGACCAAGGTGGCCACGGCCATCTCGCTGCTGCTCGTGATCGCCTACATCGTCGCGACCTGGGCGATGACGACCAAGCCGTCGTAGGCTCCGTCCAGATGAGTGATTCCACGACGCCGCACGCCTGATCGCCCGTCTGTTGGTGGTTGCCTACTGTGCTGGGGCTGCGGTCGGTGGGACTGCCCGTCCCGATCCGCGTGATCGCAGATCGGTCGTGAGCTGCATCTAGGGGCAGTCGGCCCCCGGTGCATGCGCGCACGCGCCCCGCCTCGGACGCGCCCATATGGGAACATCGGTCGGTGAGCACGGTCGTCGTGGTCGGGGGTGGCGTGGTCGGACTGTCCGTGGCGTACGCGTGCCTCGACGCCGGCCACCAGGTCGCCGTCATCGAGGCCGGGCAGTGCGGGCGTGGTGCCTCCGCAGGCAATACGGGCTGGATATCGCCCAGTCTGGGGACTCCGCTGGCGGCGCCGGGCATCGTCCGTACGGGCATCCGCTCGGCGCTCGACCCCGAGGGTGCACTCTCCATCCGCCCGCGCCTCGACCTCGACTGGGTGCGCTGGCTGTGGCGGTTCACACGCTCCAGCAGCCCGGAGCCGTTTCGCCACGGCGTCGCCGCGCTGCTCGAGATGACCCGGCGCTCGCTCACCGGGCTCGACGCCATGCGGGAGTCCGGCGTCCGGTTCGAGCAGCACGCAGCGGGCCTGCTCGCGGTCGCGAAGGATGACGACGGACTGCACTGGTTCGACCTGGTCTTCGACGAGCTGCGCGCGCTCGGGTTCGAGGGCGGCCTGGAGCGTCTCGACGGCGATGCCGCTCGCGAGCTCGAGCCGGCACTGGGGCCGGCCGTGCGGGTGGGCACCCGCACGACCATCGACCGTCACGTCGACCCAATCACTCTGGCCGACGGCCTCGTCGCGTGGCTTCGCGACAACGGTGCCGAGGTGCGTGAGCACGCGCGGGTCGCGGCGCTCGCTCCGTCGGCGGCCGGGTGGGCGGCCGAGCTGGACGGCGGCGATCGCCTCGAGGGGTCGCACGTCGTGCTCTGCACCGCGCTCGCCACCGATCGGCTCGTACGGCCGCTCGGCGTCGACGTGCCGATCCTCGCGGCCAAGGGCTACTCGATCACGGTGCCCATGCCCGAGCCGGCGATGGGACTGCCGATCTATCTCTGCGAGCCGAAGCTGGGGCTTTCCCCGTTCGAGCGCGGCCTCCGCATCGCCGGCTTCTTCGAGATCGGAGCCCGCGACGGGTCGCCGTCCGCCCGCCGGGCGAAGCAGCTGATCGGTGAGACGCGCGGCTTCCTCGCGCATCCCGACCGGCTGCAGTCCGACCCTGCCGACACCGGGTGGGCGGGCTTCCGGCCGTCGACGCCGGACAGCCTGCCGCTGATCGGCCCCGCAGGTCCCCGGCCCGGCCTGCTGCTCGCGACCGGGCACGGCATGCTCGGCATCACGCTCGCACCGGCGACCGGCATGGCCGTCGCGGAACTCGTCGCCGGCCGATCGCCTGCGTGGGTCGAGCCGTTCCATCCGGGGCGCTGGGGCTGACGGCCGTGCTCGCGCCACACGGACGTCTTCATGGGCGCGCCGCTACGTGCTGCTCGAGCACTGGGCGAGCGCCGACCTGTCCGTGAGCCGGCTCAGGAGCCGGGGTGCAGGGAATCGCCGTCGTCCACGGTCTCGGCGTAGCGGGTGATCGCGGCCACCAGGCCCGCCAGCAGCGCGGCCAGCGCCAGCGGCGCCAGCAGGTAGCCGACGAGGCCGCCCCAGCCGTTCAGCAGGCTGAGCGCCTGGAAGAAGACCCAGAACAGGACGAAGAGCATGCGGTGGATCATCTGCGCCTGCATGCCCATCTGGCAACGCCGCAAACGCAGCACGTGGGGCCGGCCCTCGCGGCCGGCCCCACGGATCGCCGGGTCAGCCGGGCATCTGCGCCGACGGGTCGTTCTGCCAGAGGCCGAACTCGTTGCCCTGCGGGTCGGTTCCCGTGACGAACCAGCCCATGCTGGGCACCGGCATCGGGTCGCTCGCGTCCCCTCCCAGCTCGCGAACCCGGGCCGCTCCTGCGTTGATGTCCTCGACGCTGAAGTAGGGCCGCATGCCCTTCTTGCCCGGCTCCATGTTCGTGATGGCGCCGCCCTGGGACTGGGCGATGCGGGTCATGTGGTACTCCGACGGCCCCGGATAGCTCTCGAACTGCCAGCCGAACAGCGAGCCCCAGAACTCGCGGCTCGCACCGGTGTCGTCCGCCGGGATCTCGAGGTGCACGATCTCGCCTGCCATGGATCCTCCTGAGTGGTCGGGGCGGGTACCCGCCGTGGTCACCCTATGAGACCACGGCGGAGCCCGATAGTCATCGCCCCGTCCGGCGGATCCTCAGCGATGATCGTGCCGGCCGTGTCCCCAGTCACGGCCGTGGCCATGATCGTGGCCGTGGTGCCGGTGGCTGTCCCACCCGCGGTGGTGGCCGTGATCGCGGCAGCGGCCGTGGTCGCGACAGCCAGTGTCGCCACCGCCCTCGTCCCCACCGGTCGTTCCGCCGGTATCGCCACCGCTCGTGCCGCCGGTGGGCGGGGGAGCGTTGACGGTGTAGCTCACCGTCGCGGTCGCCGTGTTGCCGGCCGCATCGGTGGCCGTGACGGTGAACGTGTCCGATCCCGACGTCGAGGTGTCGATCGCACCCCCGTCGGCGACCGGGCCGCTGCAGGCCGCCACGCCGGAACCGCCGTCGGTGCAGCTGTAGGCAGCGCTCACCGCGGCGCCCTGATCGAACGCCGCGCTGTCGACGGGCGCGGCGATGGTGATCACCGGCTGCGCCAGGTCGACGTGGATGCCGGTCACGGGACCGGCCTGCGTGCAGTTGCCGGCCCAGTCACAGACCTGCACCGATCCGGTCGCGGCATCCGCCGTCTCGGTTCCGTCCGCCACGCTGGTGGAGAGCGCGAAGGCGGCCTGGCCGGGATCCGCCAGCCCCGTGCCCGAGTCGGTGGCCGTGCACTGCAGCGTGACGTTGCCGGCGTGCCAGGAGCCGTCATCGGGCGCGCACTGGACGTCGGGCGGCGTGCTGTCGACCACCACGTCGAACGGCGAGCCGAACCGGATCACGTCCCAGCCCTGCCCGAAGCTCTTCGCCGTATCGCCGGCGACGATGTCGCCCGCCGTCGTGGCCAGCGCGATGTAGCGGCCGTCCGAGGAGATCGCCGGGCTCTGGCTGACCTGCGTTGCCTGGGCGGACGTCGAGACCAGGCGTGTGATGCCTGCGACCCTGTCGCGGACGAAGACGTCGAGGTCGCCACCGGTGTCGGCAGGGTCGAGGTTCGTGGCCGACGACTGGAACGCCACGTAGCGGCCGTCGTTCGAGACGGACGCGGCGGACGAGTTGCCGTTTGCGCCCGCGCCCGAGCTGGAGACGCTGACCCGCTCGGTCGTGCCGGCAGCCAGGTCGCGCGCGTACACGTCCGTTCCGCCGGTGTCCCCGGGCACCAGTGCCGCCGAGGTGTCGAACACCACCACGCGGCCGTTGTCGGAGATGCCGCCCGGCTGGAGGCTGGACGCCGAGGGCGACTGGTCGCCGGCCGACGTGACGCTGACCCGCTGTGTGGTGCCGGTGGTGCGATCGTGGACGAAGACGTCCGCGGCCAGGTTGGTATCGCCCGCGACCAGGTTCGGCGCCGTCGAGGTGAAGGCGACCAGACGGCCGTCGGCCGAGAGGGACGAGGCGTCCGAGGAGCCGGCGCTGGCCTGGCTGCCGTCGGATGCGACGCTCGCCCGCTCGATTCCGCCGCTCCGCGACCACACGAACACGTCGCGGATGTGGTTGGTGTCGTTGTCCACCAGGTTCGACGCGCTGGACGAGAAGCTGACCGTGCTGCCGTCGGCGCTGATGCCGCTTGCGGACTCCCCGCTGGCCGCGTTGCCCTGAACGCCGCCGGCGGAGACGCTCAGCCGGGTGGTGGTGCCGGCGGCGAGATCGCGCAGGAAGACGTCGGACACGCCGTTGGTGTCGCCGGCCACCAGGTTGCTCGCCTGCGACGTGAACACGACGTAGCGGCCGTCCGCGCTGATCCGGGCGTTCGAGGATGCGCCGTTGGCCTGGCCGTTGTCGCCCACGGATACGCGGGTCGTGACGCCGGTGTCAACGTTGCGCACGAACACGTCGCGCACGCCGTTCGTGTCGTCGCCGACGAGCGAGGACGACCCGGACACGAACGTCACCAGGCTGCCGTCGGCCGAGGTCGAGATGCCGTCCTGTGCGGCGGTCTCGTTCGCCGGCGCGCCCGAGGTCGTCGCCGTCACCAGCGCGGGCGGAACGGCAGCCACGGCGCTCGTCGCCGTCGCGGCGATGCTCGCGACGACGCACCCACATACCAGCCGACCCCACGCTCTGCGCACGGAGGACCTCCCAGTTCAGGTTGTCCGGCGAAAGACCCGGCGGGCGCCCGCGGAAGCCTGCACCCGTGTGCTCAGCCTGCTTCGCGCCGGGCGGCGCAACCACTCCCCGGGCAGGGGTGTTGGCATCACCCGATCCGGCGATCGAGTGTCCGCCTCTTCGCCGACGATCAAGAATGTCTTGACAATGAAAGTTTTCGGTGGCATGATCGACTCATGATCGACGTCGCCGTCATCGACGACCCGGCCGCCGCAGAGGTCTCGCTCGATCCCGTGCGCGCACGGCTGCTGTCCGAGCTGGGAGAGCCGGGCTCCGCGTCCACCCTCGCCGCCCGCGTCGGCCTCAGCCGGCAAAAGGTCAACTACCACCTCCGCGCGCTCGAGCGGCACGGGCTGGTGGAGCTGGTCGAGGAGCGCCGCAGGGGCAACTGCACTGAGCGGGTGCTGCGAGCAACCGCCCGCTCCTACGTGATCAGCCCGACCGCGCTGCCCGACGTGGCGCCCGATCCCGATAAGGCGCGGGACCAGCTGTCCGCGCGCTGGCTGCTCGCCGTGGCCGCGCGGCTCGTGCGCGACGTCGGGGAGCTGATCGGCGGCGCGTCGGCGGCTCGGCAGCCGCTGGCCACCTACGCGATCGACGGGGAGATCCGGTTCGCAACCGCGGCCGACCGGGCCGCCTTCGCGAAGGAGCTGGGCGACGCCGTCGCCGAGCTGGCGGGCAGGTATCACGACGAGACGGCTCCGGGCGGGCGGCGGCACAGGTTCGTCGTCGCGCTGCACCCGCGCCGCAAGGACACGAAGGAGGTCGAGGCATGAGCCGCGAGTTCGAGATCCGACGAGAGGTGGAGCTGCCGGGAACGCCCGAGCAGGTGTTCGAGGCCGTCGCCACCGGCAACGGCACCGCGGGCTGGATGTTCCCGACCGGCGAGGGCGCTCCCGGCGCGGTCGGCGAGGAGTTCGCCGGCCACACCGTGACGGCGCTCGACCGGCCGTGGCACTTCTCCGTGCGGGTGGACGGCCAGGACGGATGGTTCAACTCGCTCGACTACCGGATCGAGCGGCGTGGCGACGGTGCGCTCCTGCGCTACGTGCACAGCGGCGTCATGACCGGCGACTGGGACACCCAGTACGACGGCGCCGACCGGCACACCGACTTCTACCTGCACTCCCTCGGTGAGTACCTGGCGCACTTCGCCGGGCGCTCGGTCACGTACATCGGCGCCGACGGCCCGGCGGATGCGCTCGGCGACGAGGCGTTCGCCTCGGTGCGCGCCGCCCTGGGGATCGGTGACGGCGGATCCGCCGGCGACCGGGTCGACGTCGAGCTGCCGGGGATCGGCCGCGTCAGCGGCACCGTGGACTACCTGAACGACATGTTCATCGGCATCCGCGGCGATGACGCGCTGTACCGCTTCTATGGCCGCGGCCGGATGGGCATGCCGGTGTTCGCGGGACATCATCTGTTCGCCCCGGGTGTCGACGGCGAGGCGACCCGGGCGGCGTGGACCGCCTGGCTGGCGGAGGTGATCGCCGCCGCGCCGGCCCGCACGGCGTGACGCTGCAGAACCGGGTGACGCCGTTCGGCGCACTGATCGCCGATCCGGCCCGTGGGCTGGTCTACGGCAACCGCGGCTGCCTGCACGATGCGAGCGGTCGCCTGCGACGCCGGCACGCGACGCGCCGGTGGATCGCATGCCGCCTGGAGTTCCGCGGATGGCACCGCGGGCCGCTGATGCAGCCCGGCCGGTTCACCGAGCTGTTCTTTCTCGACGATGCCACGGCGCTCGCGGCCGGTCACCGGCCGTGCGCGCTGTGCCGGCGCACCGACTACACCGCCCTCACGGACATGTGGGCCCGCCTGCATGACGAGCGTCCGACGGCCGACTCGATCGACACGCGCCTGCACGGCGAGCGGCTCGCGGGGCCGGCGCGCCGCCTGCATGTCGTGGATGGCGGGCGCCTGCCGGATGGAGCCTGTGTTGTCCTTGAAGGAGACGCATGGATGGTGATCGCGGGCGTGCTCCGGCGATGGACGCCGGCCGGTTACGGCGAGGCTGCGTCGATCAGGACGGGGCCGCACCACGTCCTGACCCCGCCGTCGCTGCTCGAGCTGCTTCGCAGCAGCTGGCGGTCGGACCTGCCGCTGCTGCACCCGAGCGCCGGTGTGGCACCGTATACACCGTGAGCCGGATGGTCGCACTGCTGCGCGGCATCAACCTCGGGGCGTCGCGCCGCGTCGCCATGGCCGACCTCCGCGCCTGCCTCGAGCGGCTCGGGTATGAGGACGTCGAGACCCTGCTGCAGAGCGGCAACGCCGTGTATCGGGGGACGGATGCGGCGGCGACGAGCGAGCGGCGGATCGAGCGGGCGCTGCTCGAGGCCACCGGCCTCGAGATCCCCGTGGCCGTCCGCACGGCTCGCCAGATGGCGGCGGTCGTGCGCCGGAACCCGCTGGCCGAGCACGCGTCAGATCCGAAGCGCCATCACGTGGTCTTCCTCTCCGAGAAGCCGGCCGCCTCGCGGGCCGCAGCACTTGACGCGAAGGCGTACGACCCGGAGCTGTTCCGGCTGCACGGGCGCGAGCTCTACGTCTGGTGGCCGGAGGGCGTGCACCGCGCCCGGCTGACCCTGCCGGCCATTGAACGCTCGCTGGGAGTGGTGGGAACCGCCCGGAACTGGAACACGGTCGAGAAGCTCGCCGCCCTCTCGGCCGGTTGACGGCTGCGGCTGCGCTGTCAGCTGTGACAACGAGGGACAGCCGCTATCGTTCTTGGTGACGGTCACACGTCGGTGGGTCGTTCAGACCGGGCCGAGGCCGCGAGGCCCTGTGATACCGTCCGTTGGCTCAACCGACGAGAGGGTTATCCGTGGCCACAGGTGTCCGAGTCCTCGTGACGCTCGCTTGCCAGGAGTGCAAGCGCCGCAACTATCAGACGAACAAATCCAAGCGCAACTCGCCTGACAGGATCGAGTTCTCCAAGTACTGCCGGTGGTGCGGAAAGCACACGCCGCACAAGGAGACGCGCTAAGCGAGCCGATGGCACGACGGAGCCGTCAGCAGCAGCCTGCGGGGCGGCGGAGCGTCACCGCTCCGCTGGCCGGCAAGCCGAAGAGCCAGTCAGGTGGCGAGCCGGTCCAGCGCAAGCGCGGGTTCTTCTCGGGCGTTCGGAACTTCACGGGCGAGGTGCGCGGAGAGCTGGCGAAGGTCGACTTCCCGAACCGCCAGCAGACCTGGCAGTCGACCTCGGTCGTGATCGGCGCCTGCATCCTCGTCGGCCTCTACCTGTACGGCCTCGACCAGGTGTTCGCGCGCCTCGTCGATCATCTCGTCTCACTCCAGAAATGACGGAGCGCACATGTTTCGCTGGTACGTGATCAACACCTATTCCGGCCACGAGAACAAGGTCAAGGCCAACCTCGAGCACCGGGTCAAGTCGATGAACCAGGAGATGACGGTGCGCCGCGTCGTCGTCCCCACCGAGTCCGTCGTCGAGACCAAGGACGGCCAGAAGGTGCAGACCGAGCGACGGCTCTGGCCCGGCTACGTGCTGGTGAACATGGACCTCACCGACGAGGCATGGACGCTGGTCAAGAACACCCCCGGCGTAACCGGCTTCGTGGGCGCGCAGAACAAGCCCGTGCCGCTGTCGCAGCCCGAGGTCGATCGCATGCTCCACACCGCGCAGGCGGCGCCGGCGCCGAAGCAGCGCGCGGAGTTCTCGCTGGGCGAGAGCGTCAAGGTCATCTCAGGCCCGCTGTCGGACTTCGACGGCGAGATCGCCGAGATCAACGAGGACCAGGGCAAGCTCAAGGTGCTCGTATCGATCTTCGAGCGGCAGGTGCCGGTCGAGCTCGAGTTCGACAAGGTCAAGAAGATCTAGCTTCATCACACTCACGATCGTGGGAGCCGGCCCCGCCGGCGTTCGCACCACTCAGGAGGTAGCCGATGGCCAAGAAGGTCATCAAGATCATCAAGCTCCAGATCCCGGCCGGGCAGGCGAATCCGGCACCGCCGGTCGGCCCCGCGCTGGGCCAGCACGGCGTCAACATCATGGACTTCTGCAAGGCGTTCAACGCCCAGACGCAGGGCCCGAACGCGGGGCAGATCACGCCGGTCGAGATCAGCGTCTACGAGGACCGTTCGTTCACGTTCATCACCAAGACGCCGCCGGCCGCGGTCCTGATCAAGGAGGCGCTGAACCTCCAGTCGGGCTCGGGCGAGCCGAACCGGACGAAGGTCGGCAGGATCTCCCAGGATCAGCTGCGGGCGATCGCGGAGAGGAAGATGCCCGACCTGAACGCCAACGACGTCGACGCCGCGATGAAGATCGTCGCCGGCACCGCCCGCTCGATGGGCGTGGAGGTGGGGAGCTGATGTCAGGCAAGCGCTACAGCACTGCGCGGGAGGCGATCGACCGCGAGAAGCTCTACAGCCCGCTCGAGGCGGTGCGGACGCTGAAGTCGCTCGAGACCGCGAAGTTCGACGAGACGGTCGAGGTGCACATGCGCCTGGGCGTCAACGTCCGCCACGCCGACCAGCAGCTGCGCGGGACGCTGTTCCTGCCCCACGGTCTCGGCAAGTCGGTCACCGTCGCCGTGTTCGCGCAGGGTGAGAAGGCGAAGGAGGCCGAGGAGGCCGGCGCAGACTTCGTCGGCGGCGACGACCTGGCGTCCCGGATCAGCGAGGGCTGGACGGAGTTCGACGTCGCCATCGCCACGCCCGACATGATGGGCACCGTCGGCCGGCTGGGCCGCATCCTCGGCCCGCAGGGCAAGATGCCGAGCCCCAAGGCCGGCACCATCACGTTCGACATCGGGAAGGCCGTCGGCGATGTCAAGTCGGGCAAGATCGAGTACCGCACCGACCGCACCGGCATCATCCACGTGGCGCTCGGCAAGAAGTCGTTCGACGAGCGCGCCCTGGTCGAGAACTACCAGGCCGTGCTCGAGGAGGTGCTCCGCGCGAAGCCGTCGGCCGCGAAGGGGCGGTACCTCAAGTCGATCACGATCGCGTCCACGATGAGCCCCGGGCTGAAGCTGGACACGACCAAGGTGCGAGACCTGATGGAGGAGCCGGCCGCGGCCGTCGCGTAGGATCTTTCGAGACACAACACCGCGTACCGCGCCAGAGACCGTCGGGGCCGAGAGGCTCAAACCACCACCCGACCGAGGCCGGCCAGTCTTGGAGCTCTCGCTCCGCCTGCGCCCGCCGACCGAGCGGACGCTGAGGAGCGAGAGGAGGTGAGCACATGAACCGAGACGAGAAACGCGAGGTGGTCGAGCGCCTGGTGACCCAGATCAAGGAGTCCAAGGCGCTGATCGTGACCGACTATCGCGGCCTGACGGTGACCCAGACGGCCGAGATCCGAAACGCCCTCCGCGAGGCGGGCGCGTCGTTCCACGTGGCCAAGAACACGCTGGCGAGGCTGGCGGCGGAGCAGGCCGAACGACCAACGCTGCTCGAGTTCCTGGAGGGGCCGACGGCGATCGCGTTCATCGAGGACGACCCCGCGGCGACGGCGAAGAAGCTGTCCGAGGTGGCCCGCACCACTCGCATCCTGGCGGTCAAGGGTGGCGTCATGAACGGCCACACGCTGTCGGCCGACCAGATCCGCGATCTGGGCGACCTGCCGCCGCGCCCGGTGCTGCTGTCCCAGGTGGTCGGCGCGCTTGCGGCCGGGCCGCAGGCGACCGTCGGCGTCCTCAACGCGCCGCTGCGAGACATCGTGGCTGTGCTCGATGCGTACATAGCGAAACGACAAGAGGCAGAGGCTGCTGCCTAGAACGAAGGGAATGACTGAGATGGCTGTCGAAGACATCGTGAAGGAGCTGAACAAGCTCTCCGTGCTCGAGCTGGTCGAGCTGAAGAAGGCGCTCGAGGAGGAGTGGGACGTGACCGCCGCGGCGGCCGCTCCCGTGATGGTCGCCGCGGGTGCTCCCGCTGGCGGCGGCGGCGGTGAGGGCGGCGGTGGCGATGAGGAGAAGGACTCCTTCGACGTCGTGCTGACCGCGGCCGGCGACAAGAAGATCCAGGTGATCAAGGTCATTCGCGAGCTGACCGGGCTCGGCCTGAAGGAGGCCAAGGCGGTCGCCGACGAGGCGCCGAAGCCCGTGAAGGAGGGCGCGGCGAAGGACGAGGCCGAGCAGATGAAGGCCAAGCTCGAGGAGGCCGGCGCCACCGTCGAGCTGAAGTAGCACCGGTGACTCCGCCGCAGCGCCCGCGGCACCGCCCGGGCGCTGCGGCCTGTTCTCCCGGCGGCGACCACCCGGCCGCCGGTAAACTTCCCCTGTGGACAAGGCTTCCATCATCCGTCCGTTCGCGCCCCTGCGCGACAAGCCCAAGGCCTCGGCAGAGCAGCACACGCAGGCCCTCTTCGCCGACCCCGTCGACGTGGTCGAGCGCAGGGACGGCTGGGTGCGCGTTCAGCTGGCCGACGGCTACGAGGGCTACCTCGAGGCGGAGGCGCTGGGCGAGCCGCTGCCGAAGGATCGCGCGCACGTGGTGGTGGTCCCGCAGGCCGCAGACCGGTACATGGGCACCTGGCTGCCGGCACCCGGTCTGCGCACCGAGCCGCTCGCCGCGGCGCGGCGAAAGGCCAGCGGCGAAGCGATCGCCGAGGCGGCGCTGATGTTCCTGGGCGCGCCGTACGAGTGGGGCGGGCTGACGGTCGAGGGCATCGACTGCTCCGGGCTGGTGCAGGCGATCCACCGGCGCTTCGGCATGCTGCTGCCGCGCAACGCCAACCAGCAGGAGGAGGCCGGCCACGAGGTGTCGCTGCGCTCCGCGCAGCCCGGCGATCTGCTCTGCTACGGCGACCACATCGCTGTGGCGCTCGAGGGCGGGGAGATCGTGCACGCCACCAGCGACCACGGCAAGGTCGTGCAGGAGAAGCACCCGGCTGATCTGAAGAAGCGGCTGCGCACCGTGCGCCGCGTCTTCGACGCCGACGACTGAGGTGCCCGTGCGCCGCAAGGCGGTTGCGTGGCTGGCCGCCGCAGCGCTCCTCGCCGCCGGCTGCAGCGGGTCACAGGCAGCCTCGTCGGGTTCGCGTCCGGCTCCGCCCGCGTCCTCGGCTCCGCCTCTGCAGTCCCCGAACGTGCCCACGGCTCGCGCGGCGCTGTCGGTCGCCCGCCGCTACCTGACGGCGCTGGCCGAGGGCGATGCCGCGACGGCCGACGCGCTGGCGGCGCCCGCCGGCGCCGGCGCCGGGCAGCGCCTCGAGCAGCTGGCGCGATGGCTCCATGCCATCCCGGTTGCCCGGGCCGCGGGCGATGCCTCGCCGTCGGCGCGGCCGTCCTCCGCGCCGGCCGACGACCGTGCCGTCGCCGTTGCACTGCGGGGTCGGCTGGCCGGTACGCCGGCCCCGGACGTGCTGCCGCTCGGCACGCGGGTGCTGCTGCTGGCTCCCGCTCACGGGCGGTGGCGCGTGGCCGACGACGTCACGGCCGACCCGAGCGTGGCCGCGCAGCCGAGCGGTCTGGTAGTGCTGCAGGATCCCAGGGTGCTGCGGGGGACGAGCGCGGCGGTCGTGTTCGGTGCCGGCGCCCGCCGGCAGGCGGCCGAGATCCGGAAGCTGGCGGACGCCGCGGCCCCCGACCTGCACGGGACGTACGGCGGAGGCGCTGCGGCGGCGCATCCGCTGATCCTCGCGGTGAACGATGCCGCGCAGGCCGACCAGCTGCTCGGCCGCGATGCTGGCCAGGTGCTGCCCGCCGGCTCAGTGGCGGGCCCGTTCGCGTTCGTCTTCCTGAACCAGTACCGGCGGATCGACCCGATCAGCCGGGGAGCCGTGATCACGGCTCTGATGACACATCTGGCAACGGCGCCGTCGCTCCGGCACGCTCCCACCAGCCTGCGGGCGGGAGTCGACGCGTACGAGCAGAACCGCTACCTGAACAGCCGCGGGTACGGACTGCCGCTCGACCGGATCGCGGCGGCGTACCCGGGCTACCCCACGCTCGATCGCTGGACGATGCGGGAGCCGCTGTGGGGCCTGAACGGCGCGGCGCAGCAGCTGGCCGGCCAGGATGCGCTCGCGATGGTGCACGTGATCCTCACCCGCCACGGCGGCGCGCCCGCGCTGCGCCGGCTGGGCCGGGCGTTCGGCCACACGGGCAGCCACATCACCGCCGACGACGTGCGCCGCGCGTTCCAGCATGCACTCGGCGTGTCGTTCGCGACCGTGGTCGGCGAGGCGCATGCGTACGCCAAGGGCGGGTCGTGGAAGTTCAGCTGACGTTGTCAGAGTAGGCATCAGCCGAGGGCGGTGGATCCCGTTCTCCGAGCGGAGATCCGCCACTTGACCGCCGGAGGCGATGGGGTATAGTGACCCCAGGTACCCCGTCAGCGGACGCCCATCCCGCGGGTGGGGTCGACCTACCCTGTTTGCGTGAGCAATCGCCCCCTGCTAGGGTTCTCGGTTGCGCCCTTGGTCCGGATCCGACCCGCCTGATTCCCCTTCGAGCCCTGCCGGGAGGCTTTGCTTTGCCTGAAACCACCTCGCCCCGAGTCCGCAAGACCTTCTCCAAGCTCGAGAAGGTGCTCGACGTCCCCAACCTGATCGACATCCAGAAGGCGTCGTTCCGCTGGTTCATGGGTGACCCGAGCGATCCGGCGTCGCTGAAGACCTCGGGCCTGCGCGAGACAATCGACGACATCTCACCGATCCGCGACTATTCCGAGCGGCTCGAGGTCGCACTCGGCGAGTACACCATCGGCGACCCGGTCGTACCAGAGCGCGAGTGCCGCGAGAAGGACCTCTCCTATGAGGTTCCCGTCAACGTGAAGGTCGCCTTCACGAACCTGGACACCGGCGAGATCCGCGAGCAGACCGTGTTCCTCGGCAACTTCCCCTGGATGACCGAGCAGGGCACCTTCATCATCAACGGCACCGAGCGCGTCGTCGTGACGCAGCTGGTGCGCTCGCCCGGCGCCTACATCATGGAGCCGAAGGATCGCGACAAGCAGGTCTTCACGGCCAACCTGATGCCCTCCCGCGGCTCCTGGCTCGAGCTGGAGATCGACAAGAAGGGCCTCGTCAACGTCCGCATCGACCGCAAGCGCAAGCTGCCGATCACGACGCTGCTGCGCGCGCTGCCGGCGGTGGACGAGAACACCGGCTTCGAGATCGACAAGACGGACGAGGGCCTGCTTGCCCTGTTCGACAACAACCCGTTCATCCGCATGACCCTCGAGAAGGACCCGGCGCACTCCGAGGAGGCCGCGCTGATCGAGGTGTTCAAGAAGCAGCGGCCGGGTGAGCCGCCGACCGTCGACAACTCGCGCAACCTCGTGCGGGCGCTGTTCTTCGACCCGAAGCGCTACGACCTGACGCGCGTGGGCCGCTACAAGCTGAACATGCGGCTTGGCGTGGACGTCTCGCCGGAGTGCCGCGTGCTGACCACCGGCGACATCGTCGAGCTGGTCAAGCGGCTGGTCGATCTGCCCGTCAAGCTGGGCGTGCCCGAGGAGTCGAAGGACTACGCCGCCGACTCGGCCGGCATCCCGCGCGACCCGATCGAGCACGAGCTGGACGAGTACGAGCACTTCGGCAACCGCCGCCTCCGCACCGTCGGCGAGCTGATCCAGGAGGCGTTCCGGATCGGCCTCTACCGCATGGAGCGTGTCGTGCGCGAGCGCCTCACCACCGAGGACGAGGACGCGATCACGCCGCAGACGATCGTGAACATCCGGCCGGTGGCGGCGGCGCTGAAGGAGTTCTTCGGCTCCTCGCAGCTGTCCCAGTTCATGGATCAGACCAACAGCCTCGCCGGGCTCACGCACCGGCGGCGGCTGAACGCCCTCGGCGCCGGCGGCCTCACCCGCGAGCGCGCGCCGATCGAGGTGCGCGACGTGCACCCGACCCACTACGGCCGCATGTGCCCGATCGAGACCCCGGAAGGCCCGAACATCGGCCTGATCGGGTCGCTGGGCAGCTACGCCAAGGTGTCGGAGCACGGCTTCGTGCAGACGCCGTACCGCAAGATCGAGAACGGCAAGATCACCGAGGACATCGAGTACCTGGATGCGCTCCAGGAGGAGAAGTGCACGATCGCGCAGGCCAACGCCGAGATCGACCGCAACGGCAAGCTGGTCTCGCCGGTGCTGTGCCGCACCCGTGACGGCGTCCCCGTCCAGGTCGACGCGAAGCAGGTCGACTACATGGACGTTGACCCCGCGCAGATCGTGTCGGTCGCGACCGCGCTGATCCCGTTCCTCGAGCACAACGACGCGAACCGCGCGCTGATGGGCTCGAACATGCAGCGCCAGGCCGTGCCGCTGATGGTCACCGAGGCGCCGCTGGTCGGCACCGGCCTCGAGTACCGCGCCGCGGTCGACACCGGTGACGTCGTGCTGGCAGCGCGCGCCGGCAAGGTCGAGTACGTCGACGCGGAGAAGATCATCGTCGCCGCGAAGGACGGCCACGACCAGTACGACCTGGTCAAGTACCGCCGGTCGAACCAGGGCACGCTGATCCACCAGAAGCCGATCGTCCGCGCAGGCGAGCGCGTGTCGAAGGGCCAGGTCATGGCCGACGGCTCGAGCACGGACACCGGCGAGCTGGCGCTCGGCAAGAACCTGCTCGTCGCCTTCATGTCCTGGGAGGGCTACAACTTCGAGGACGCGATCATCCTGTCCGAGCGGCTGGTCAAGGACGACGTGCTGTCGTCCATCCACATCCACGAGTACGAGGTGGACGCCCGCTCGACGAAGCTCGGCGACGAGGAGATCACGCGGGACATCCCGAACCGCTCCGAGGAGTCGCTGCGCAACCTCGACGAGAACGGCATCGTCCGCATCGGCGCCGAGGTCGGCTCCGGCGACTTGCTGGTCGGCAAGGTGACGCCCAAGGGCGAGACCGAGCTGACCGCCGAGGAGAAGCTGATCCGGGCGATCTTCAAGGAGAAGGCGCGCGAGGTGCGCGACACCTCCCTGAAGGTGCCGCACGGCGAGGGCGGCAAGGTGATCGACGTCAAGACCTTCTCGCGGGCCGCGGGCGACGACCTGTCCCCGGGCGTCAACGAGCTGGTGCGCGTCTACGTGGCGACCAAGCGCAAGATCGCCGAGGGCGACAAGCTGGCCGGCCGCCACGGCAACAAGGGCGTGATCTCGAAGATCGTCCCCGAGGAGGACATGCCGTTCCTCGAGGACGGGCGCCCCGTCGACATCATCCTCAACCCGCTGGGCGTGCCGTCGCGCATGAACATCGGGCAGATCCTGGAGACGCATCTCGGCTGGGCTGCCGCGCACGGCGGGGAGAACGGCGAGCGGCAGTTCGTCGCCACCCCGGTGTTCGACGGCGCCACGCCGGAGGACGTCGACCAGGCGCTGATCGACTGGCAGGACGCGAACAAGAGCCAGGCGGTCAAGTTCACGATCGACAAGAAGGCCGCCGCGGGGTCGCGGTGCTCGGGCAAGGTGCGGCTGTTCAACGGCCGCAACGGCGAGCCCTACGACCAGGAGGTGACGGTCGGCTACATGTACATCCTGAAGCTGCTGCACCTGGTCGACGACAAGATCCACGCCCGGTCGACCGGCCCGTACTCGCTGGTCACGCAGCAGCCGCTGGGTGGCAAGGCGCAGTTCGGCGGCCAGCGCTTCGGCGAGATGGAGGTGTGGGCGCTCGAGGCATACGGCGCCGCGTACACCCTGCAGGAGATGCTGACCATCAAGTCCGACGACACGGTCGGCCGCGTCAAGGCGTACGAGGCGATCGTCAAGGGCGAGAACATCCCCGAGCCGTCCATCCCCGAGAGCTTCAAGGTGCTGCTGAAGGAGATGCAGTCCCTGGCGCTCGACGTCAAGGTGGTGGCCGAGGACGGCGCCGACGTGACCGTCCGCGAGGAGGACGACGAGCTGCTGCGGGCGGCCGAGGAGCTCGGCATCGACCTGCGGCCCGTCGCCGGGCGCGCGGCCGCGCGCGACCCCGAGGCCCAGGAGGTCGAGGAGGGTCAGGACCGCGTCGACGAGGACGGCGAGCTGACCGTCCCCAACGACGAGGTGCTCGGCGAGGAGCTCGTCGAGGAGGACCTGGAGTCGGTCGACGACGAGGACGACGTCGTGCTCGAACTGGGGGAGGTCGAGGAGTGACCGCCCCACACACCGCTTCGAACATCACACACTCTCAGAGTGAGGAGACACCCCGTTGATCGACATCAACGACTTCGACGCAATCCGCATCGGGCTCGCCTCTCCCAAGCAGATCCGGGAGTGGTCGTCCGGTGAGGTGACCAAGCCGGAGACCATCAACTACCGCACGCTCAAGCCCGAGAAGGACGGCCTCTTCTGCGAGCGCATCTTCGGTCCCACGAAGGACTGGGAGTGCTACTGCGGCAAGTACAAGCGCGTCCGCTACAAGGGCATCATCTGCGAGCGCTGCGGCGTCGAGGTGACCCGCCAGAAGGTGCGCCGCGAGCGCATGGGCCACATCGATCTGGCCGCTCCGGTCAGCCACATCTGGTTCTTCAAGGGCGTTCCGTCGCGGATCGGCTACCTGCTCGACATCGCTCCGAAGGAGCTCGAGAAGGTGCTGTACTTCGCCGCCTCGATCGTCACCTCGGTCGACAAGGAGGCCCGCGACAAGGCCGTCCCCGAGCTCGAGGAGAAGGTCGAGCAGGAGAAGCAGCGGCTCGCGCTCGACAAGGAGGAGCTGCTGGCCGCGCTGGAGACGCGCATGCAGCGCCGCCGCCAGCACTTCATCGACGGCTCGACGAAGGACTTCGACGAGGACGACGAGTACTGGGCGCGCACGCTCAACAACTGGGCCGAGGAGGCGGGGCTGCCCCTGCTCGAGGAGGCCCGGGGCCTGGCCAACGGGCTGCTCAAGGAGGCCGCGAAGCGGATCGCCGGCGAGGACCCGAAGAAGGTCCGCGAGCTGGTGCGCGACTCGGCCGTCCGCGACGACCGGCGTCTCGGCCCCAAGGAGCTCGACAACGTGGCCGCTTGGGGTGCGACCGCGCGCGAGCTGCTGGCGAACGAGCTGCAGCTGATCGAGGACTCGAAAGGCCCGGAGAAGACCAAGGCCAAGAACGCCATCAAGGCGCGGCTGGCCTATCTGGGCGGTGAGGACGTCACGCTCAAGGAGCCCGACCAGGAGTGGATCGCGAAGCTTGTCGAGGCAGGCCCCGGCGCCGCCCCGGCGCTCGAGAAGACGCGCCAGCTGGGCGCGGGGCTGCTGCGCGAGGTCGTGGAGCAGGGCGAGAGCACGGACCCCAAGGAGCTACGGGAGACGGCGAACGACCTGTGCCTGCGCACCGACGGCCGCATGTCCAAGGAGGACGTGAAGGCGATCGAGCAGTGGGCGCTGAAGGTGCGCGACACCTACCAGGACATCCAGGCCCGAAAGAAGGACGTGGAGGACCACTCCCGCGACTCGATCGACCGGCTCGACCGCACCTGGGTCAAGTTCAAGGAGCTCGAGGTGCAGGAGATCATCTCCGACGAGGCGCTCTTCCGGGAGCTGAAGGACCGCTTCGGCGGCCCGTACGGCTTCGGGGAGTTCTTCACCGGCGGCATGGGCGCGGAGGCGATCCGCGAGCTGCTGCGGTCGCGTGACCTCGAGGCGGAGGCCGCGTCGCTGCGCGAGACGATCAAGACGTCGAAGGGCCAGAAGCAGGCCCGCGCGATCAAGCGGCTGAAGGTCGTCTCGGCGTTCACCAAGTCCGAGAACAAGCCGGAGTGGATGGTGCTGGAGACGGTGCCGGTGATCCCGCCGGAGCTGCGCCCGATGGTGCAGCTGGACGGCGGCCGGTTCGCGACGTCCGACCTGAACGACCTCTACCGGCGTGTGATCAACCGGAACAACCGGCTCAAGCGGCTGCTCGACCTGGGCGCGCCGGAGATCATCGTCAACAACGAGAAGCGCATGCTGCAGGAGGCCGTCGACGCCCTGTTCGACAACGGCCGCCGCGGGCGCGCCGTCACCGGCCCGGGCAACCGGCCGCTGAAGTCGCTGTCCGACATGCTGAAGGGCAAGCAGGGCCGGTTCCGGCAGAACCTGCTCGGCAAGCGCGTCGACTACTCGGGCCGTTCGGTGATCGTGGCCGGCCCGTCGCTCAAGCTGCACCAGTGCGGCCTGCCGAAGCTGATGGCGCTCGAGCTGTTCAAGCCGTTCATCATGAGCCGGCTGGTCGAGCGCAAGCTCGTGCAGAACATCAAGGCGGCCAAGAAGATGGTCGACACGATGGTGCCCGAGGTCTGGGACGTGCTGGAAGAGGTGATCGCGGAACACCCGGTGCTGCTGAACCGCGCCCCGACGCTGCACCGCCTCGGCATCCAGGCCTTCGAGCCCGTGCTGGTCGAGGGCAAGGCGATCCAGGTGCATCCGCTGGTCTGCCATGCCTTCAACGCGGACTTCGACGGCGACCAGATGGCGGTGCACCTGCCGCTGTCGGCGGAGGCGCAGGCAGAGGCGCGCATCCTGATGCTGTCGTCGAACAACATCCTGTCCCCCGCGCACGGCAAGCCGCTGGCGACGCCGACGCAGGACATGGTGCTCGGCACCTACTACCTGACGTACTCCAGCGAGGACCTGTCGAAGGTCTCGTGGGAGGATCTGAAGGAGCGCAAGGCCCGGTACTTCGGGTCGATGGACGAGGTCGAGATCGCGTACGACCAGAAGCAGCTCGAGCTGAAGGACGTGATCGGGCTGCGCGAGCGGGGCGACTGGATCGTGACCACGGTCGGCCGTGCCATCTTCAACGACGAGGTGTCGCGGGCGCTGGCGCATGCGGTCGGCAAGGAGTTCGACCTGACCGCGTACCAGTACCAGAACATCACGTTCACCAAGCGGGAGATGACCGACTTCATCTCCGACCTGGTCGACCGCTACGGGGCGACCGCGATCAGCGAGGTGCTCGACACGATCAAGGAGCTCGGGTTCACGTACGCCACCCGCGCGGGCGTGACCGTCTCCAAGAACGACATCATCACGCCGCCGGACAAGGAGGAGATCCTGTCGGGCGTCGAGGACGAGGTGTCGAAGGCGCAGCGCAACTACGAGCGCGGCCTGATCACCGAGGACGAGCGCCACGAGCAGGTGGTGTCGCTGTGGAACAAGGCCACCGACGAGGTGGGCGAGGCGATGCTGCGGAACCTGATCGAGCTGAACCCCGTGTACATGATGGCGAACTCTGGTGCCCGTGGTTCCTTCAAGCAGATCCGCCAGCTGGCCGGTATGCGCGGCCTGATGGCGAATCCGAAGGGCGAGATCATCGAGCGGCCGATCAAGTCCAACTTCATGGAGGGCCTGTCGGTGCTCGAGTACTTCATCTCGACGCACGGCGCCCGCAAGGGCCTGGCGGACACGGCGCTGCGCACCGCGGACTCGGGGTACCTGACCCGGCGTCTGGTGGACGTGTCGCAGGACGTCATCATCCGCGAGGAGGACTGCGGGACGGAGGGCTCGCTGGACGTGCCCGTGAAGCTGGCGGACGGCTCGCCGAACAGGTCGAGCGTGATCGGACGGGTGCTGGCGGACGACGTCAAGTTCGGGCGGTTCAAGCTGCCGAAGGGCACCGAGATCAACGGCGCCCGGCTGCGCGAGCTGGCCGATGCGGTCGGCGACGACCTCTCGGCGACGGTGCCGGTGAGGACAACGCTGCACTGCCGCGCACGGATCGGCGTGTGCCGTCAGTGCTACGGCTGGTCGATGGCAACCGGCGAGATGTCGGAGATCGGCGATGCGGTCGGTACGGTCGCCGCGCAGTCGATCGGCGAGCCGGGCACGCAGCTGACGATGCGGACGTTCCACACGGGCGGTGTCGCCGGCGCGGACATCACGCACGGCCTACCGCGTGTGGTGGAGCTGTTCGAGGCTCGGAAGCCGAAGGCGGCAGCGACCCTGGCGGAGATCGCAGGGCGCGTCGATGTCGAGGAGTCGGAGCGCGGGTACGTCGTCACGGTCACCGAGAAGGTGGCGAAGGGCGAGGACCGCGAGCCGCAGGTGAAGGAGTACTCGTTCCCGCGGCGGACGCGTCTGCGTGTCGCCAAGGGCGAGGTGATCGAGCAGGGTACGCCGCTGAACGAGGGGCCGCTGGCTCCGGCGGAGCTGCTCGACCTTCGCGGCGAGACCGAGACCGCCCGGTACCTCGTGGCCGAGGTGCAGGAGGTCTACAAGAGCCAGGGCGTGGAGATCCACGACAAGCACATCGAGCTGATCGTCCGCCAGATGCTGAAGAAGGTGCGGCTTGATTCGGCCGGCGACAGCGACACGCTGCTGCCGGGTGAGCTGGTCGACAAGCCGAAGCTCGAGGTCGAGGTGGCTCGGCTGCAGAAGGCCAAGGGCAAGGAAGTGCCGGAGTGGACGCCGATCATCCTCGGCATCACGAAGGCATCGCTGGCGACCGAGAGCTTCCTGTCGGCGGCCTCCTTCCAGGAGACCACGAAGGTGCTCACGGACGCCGCCCTGGAGGGCAAGTCGGACTCGCTGAACGGGCTGAAGGAGAACGTGATCATCGGCAAGCTGATCCCGGCCTCCACCGGCCTGAAGCGCTACCGCAACGTCTCGATCACCGCGACCGACGATCCGGTGCTGCTCGAAGCGGCCCCGGTGGGTGCGGCGGTGTTCGGCGACGGGATCGCCGTCTCGGACGACGACGGTCTCGACCTCACGCCCAAGCCGGGCGCCGAGGAGCCGTTCATCCCGCCGGTCGAGGACGAGTAAGCGTGGGATCGGAGCCGGGCGCCCACTGGGCGTCCCGCTCCGCCATCCCCTCCGCCACGTAGTCACGGAGGCGATCCACCGAGCGATGGGCGTACGTGGTCCAGCCGTCCACCATCCATGGTGGCGGCTCCGTCATGCCGAGATCGTGCCGGTAGCTCGACCAAGGCCAGGCCTCCGGATCGGTGCAAAGCCCGGCGCGGACGGGGTTGAGGGGTAGGTACCTGGTGAGCTCTTTCAGATGGCCCTGCGTCTCCACCGTGACCGACATGAACCGGTGCCGGAGCGAGTGGCCGCTCCGCCCGTGCCGTTGATTGAACGCGATCGAATAACAGCTGTTGAGTCGCCTCATCCCGTTGGAGAGCGTCCTATCCGGCGTGCGAACGACCATGTGCCAATGGGTGTCCAGCTGGCAGTAGGCCCAGACATGCCATCCGTAGCGCTGCGCGCTTTCGCCCAGTAGGAACAGGCAGTGACGGCGATCCTGATCGTCGAGGAACATGGGCTGATGGTTGTTGCCGTTGACAGCGACATGGTGGATCGCCCCGGCATAGTCCTTGCGTCGTGGGGAAGCCATGCGGAAACCGTACGGAAACGCACATAACAACGGCGTGACGAACCGCAGCAGTTCCCCAACAACCTGCCTCGCGGGCCGGACACTGCCTCTGAGGCGTTTTCGGGCTGATATCGGACGCCTCGAGCCGTGTACTTGCCACGGTTGTCTGCCTCCAGCTCCAAGATCGTCACGGCGGACCGTCGCCGTCCGGCACTGCCTCTGAGGCGGTTTGGGGCCTCTTTCGGACGCTGGCGATGAGACCTCATCGAGGATCGCTCGTTACGATACGGCGTGAGAAGATTCGACTCGCTTGGCGAACCTTTTCACGGCTCTGGATACCGCTTGCTCACCGGCATGCCTGTGCTAGAGTCCACGGTCGCGGCCCGTTTCGGGCTGCTCTCTTTTTGCCTTCGAACGGAAGAGCCTGTCCCCGGTATGCCCACGATCAATCAGCTTGTCCGCCGCCCGCGCACGCAGGCGGTCGGGAAGACCAAGACCCCCGCGCTGCGCGGAGCTCCGCAGAAGCGCGGCGTCTGCACGCGCGTCTACACCGTGACCCCGAAGAAGCCGAATTCGGCCCTTCGCAAGGTCGCCCGTGTGCGCCTCACCAATGGCATGGAGGTCACCGCCTACATCCCCGGCGTCGGCCACAACCTGCAGGAGCACTCTGTCGTGCTGATCCGCGGCGGCCGCGTCAAGGACCTGCCGGGCGTGCGCTACAAGATCATCCGCGCCGCGCTCGACACCTCGGGCGTCAACGACCGCAAGCAGGCTCGTTCCAAGTACGGCGCGAAGCGGGGTGGCGGCTGATGCCCCGTCGTGCCGAGATCACACCGCGCGCCCTCCTGCGCGACCCGGTCTACGACTCCACGCTGGTCACCCAGGTGATCAACCGCGTGATGCTGGACGGCAAGAAGTCGAGCGCCGAGCGCATCGTCTACCTGGCCCTCGAGTCCGTCGGCCAGAAGACCGGCCAGAGCCCCGTTGAGGTGCTCGAGCGCGCCATCAAGTCGGTCACGCCCGTGCTCGAGGTGCGCTCCCGCCGCGTCGGCGGTGCCAACTACCAGGTGCCCGTCGAGGTGCCGCAGCGCCGCGCCCGCACCCTGGCCGTGCGCTGGCTCGTCACCTTCTCCCGCCAGCGGCGCGAGAAGGAGATGCACGAGAAGCTCGCCGCCGAGATCCTCGACGCCTCCAATCAGCAGGGAGGCGCCTACAAGAAGAAGGACGACATCTACCGAATGGCGCAGGCCAACAAGGCCTTCGCCCATTACCGGTGGTAATCACGCTATGGCAGTAACACAGACACAGGCAGGCAGCCGCGTGCCGAAGATGGACGAGCTCGACCGCGTCCGCAACATCGGCATCATGGCGCACATCGACGCCGGCAAGACAACCGCGACCGAGCGCATCCTCTACTA
Organism: Gaiellales bacterium; assembly: GCA_035695105.1. Taxonomy (GTDB): domain Bacteria; phylum Actinomycetota; class Thermoleophilia; order Gaiellales; family JAICJC01; genus JAICYJ01. The sequence goes on along the minus strand of DASSEV010000004.1, from coordinate 22,664 downwards.
CACCGGCCGCTCCCACAAGATGGGCGAGGTGCACGAGGGCGCCGCCACCATGGACTGGATGGTGCAGGAGCAGGAGCGCGGTATCACGATCACGTCGGCTGCCACCACATGCTTCTGGGCCGACCACCGCATCAACATCATCGACACGCCCGGGCACGTGGACTTCACCGTCGAGGTCGAGCGCTCGCTGCGCGTGCTTGACGGCGCCGTCGCGCTGTTCGACTCGGTGGCCGGCGTCCAGCCCCAGTCCGAGACGGTCTGGCGCCAGGCCGACAAGTACCAGGTGCCCCGCATCGCGTTCATCAACAAGATGGACCGCACCGGCGCCGACTTCTTCAATGCCATCGAGACCATGATCGAGCGCCTGGGCGCGAAGCCCGTCCCCGTCCAGATCCCGATCGGCGCCGAGGATCAGTTCATCGGCCACGTCGACCTGATCACCATGAAGGCCATCCGCTACGTCGACCCACTGGGCCAGACGTGGGAGGAGGACGAGGTGCCGTCCGAGCTCAAGGAGCAGGCCGAGCAGTACCGCCACGACCTGATCGAGGCCGTCGCCGACCACGACGACGACATCATGATCGCCTTCCTCGAGGACGAGCCGATCGAGGCCGACAAGCTCAAGGCCGCCATCCGCGCCGCCACGCTGGATATCTCGATCACGCCCGTCGTGCTCGGCAGCGCCTTCAAGAACAAGGGCATCCAGCCGCTGCTCGACGCTGTCATCGACTACCTGCCCTCGCCGATCGACGTGCCCGCCGTCACCGGCACGGACCCGAAGACGGGCGAGCCGACCGAGCGCGAGGCGCGCCTGGACGCGCCGTTCTCGGCGCTCGCCTTCAAGGTCATGTCAGACCCGTTCGTCGGCAAGCTGACCTACTTCCGCGTCTACTCGGGCAGGCTCAACTCCGGCTCGTACGTGCTGAACACGGCCACCGACCGCAAGGAGCGCGTCGGCCGCCTGCTCGAGATGCACGCGAACCACCGCGAGGACGTCGACCAGGTCGGCGCCGGCGCCATCGCCGCCGCCGTCGGGCTCAAGCAGACCACCACGGGCGACACGCTGTGCGACCCGGACGCGCCCGTGCTGCTCGAGTCGATCGACTTCCCCGACCCCGTCATCGACGTCGCCGTCGAGCCGAAGACGAAGGCCGACCAGGACAAGCTCGCCGCCGCCCTCCAGCGCCTCGCCGAGGAGGATCCCACCTTCCGCGTGCGCACGAACGAGGAGACCGGCCAGACCATCATCGCCGGCATGGGCGAGCTGCACCTCGAGATCATCGTCGACCGCCTGATGCGCGAGTTCAAGGTGGACGCCAACGTCGGCCGCCCGCAGGTCGCCTACCGGGAGACGGTGCGCAACCCCGTCCAGGGGATCCGCGGCAAGTTCGTCCGCCAGTCCGGCGGCCGCGGCCAGTACGGCGACGCGGTCATCAATCTGGAGCCGAACGAGCAGGGCGGCGGCTACGAGTTCGAGAACAAGATCGTTGGCGGCGCCATCCCGCGGGAGTACATCCCGTCGATCGACGCCGGCATCCAGGAGGCGATGGAGGCGGGCGTGCTCGCCGGCTTCCCCGTCGTCGATATCAAGGTGCAGCTGGTCGACGGCAGCTACCACGAGGTCGACTCCTCGGAGATGGCCTTCAAGGTTGCGGGCTCCATGGCCTTCAAGGAGGCCTCGAGGCGCGCGAAGCCCGTCCTGCTCGAGCCGGTGATGGCCGTCGAGGTCGTCACCCCGGAGGAGTACATGGGCGACGTCATCGGCAACATCAACTCACGGCGCGGCCAGATCGAGGGCATGGAGCCGCGCGGGAACGCGCAGGTGATCCGGGCGAAGGTGCCGCTGGCCGAGATGTTCGGCTACGCCACCGACGTCCGCACCATGAGCCAGGGGCGCGCCACCTACACGATGCAGTTCCTGCACTACGCAGAAGTCCCCAATTCCATCGCAGAGAAGCTCACCGAGAGCCAGGCCTAGGGCAGAAGGAGACCGGAGAAGACAATGGCCAAGCAGAAGTTCGAGCGGAACAAGCCGCACCTGAACATCGGCACCATCGGTCACATCGACCATGGCAAGACCACCCTCACCGCGGCGATCACGAAGGTGCTGGCTGATTCGGGTACCGGCACCGCTGCCACCAACTTCGACGAGATCGACAAGGCGCCCGAGGAGAAGCAGCGCGGCATCACCATCAACTCGGCCCACGTCGAGTACGAGACGGAGAACCGGCACTACGCGCACGTCGACTGCCCGGGTCACGCCGACTACGTCAAGAACATGATCACCGGCGCCGCCCAGATGGACGGTGCGATCCTGGTCGTGTCGGCCACCGACGGCCCGATGCCGCAGACGCGCGAGCACATCCTGCTCGCCCGCCAGGTGGGCGTGCCGTACATCGTCGTCGCCCTGAACAAGTCGGACGCCGTCGATGACGAGGAGCTGCTGGAGCTGGTGGAGCTCGAGGTTCGCGAGCTGCTCTCGAAGTACGAGTTCCCTGGCGACGACATCCCGGTCGTCCGCGTCTCGGCGCTGAAGGCGCTCGAGGGCGACGCCGAGTGGACGCCGAAGATCCTCGAGCTGATGAAGGCCGTGGACGAGTACGTCCCCGAGCCCGAGCGCGACATCGACAAGCCGTTCCTGATGCCGGTCGAGGACGTCTTCACCATCACCGGCCGCGGCACCGTCGCCACCGGCCGTATCGAGCAGGGCGTCGTCCACACCGGCGACGAGGTCGAGGTCGTCGGCATCAAGAACGAGACCGAGAAGACCGTCGTCACGGGCGTCGAGATGTTCCGCAAGCTGCTCGACGAGGGCCAGGCCGGTGACAACGTCGGCTGCCTGCTCCGCGGCGTCAAGCGCGAGGACATCGAGCGCGGCCAGGTGCTGTCAAAGCCCGGATCGATCACGCCGCACACCAAGTTCGAGGCCCAGGTGTACGTGCTGTCGAAGGACGAGGGTGGCCGCCACACGCCGTTCTTCAAGGGCTACCGCCCGCAGTTCTACTTCCGCACGACCGACGTGACGGGCGTGGTGGAGCTGGCCGAGGCAGTCGAGATGGTCATGCCCGGCGACAACGCCGAGATGACCGTCGAGCTGATCCAGCCGATCGCCATGGACGAGGGCCTGCGGTTCGCCATCCGCGAGGGTGGCCGCACCGTCGGTGCGGGCGCCGTCACCAAGATCCTCAAGTAGCCAGAGAGAAGGCGAACCGACAGTGGCCCAGCAGAAGATCCGAATCCGGCTGAAGGGGTACGACCATACGCAGGTCGACCTGTCGGCTCGCTCGATCGTCGAGACCGCGCAGCGGACCGGGGCAACGGTCTCCGGCCCCGTTCCGCTGCCGACCGAGAAGAACGTCTACTGCGTGATCCGCAGTCCCTTCAAGGACAAGGACTCGCGCGAGCACTTCGAGATCCGCACGCACAAGCGGCTGATCGACATCCACCAACCGACGCCCAAGACGGTCGACTCGCTGATGCGGCTCGATCTGCCTGCGGGCGTGGACATCGAGATCAAGCTCTAGTGGCAGGCAAAGGCATCATCGGCAGGAAGATCGGCATGACCCAGTTGTTCGACCAGGAGTCGGGCGTCGTCACGCCCGTCACCGTGGTCGAGGCGGGCCCGTGCCCGGTCGTCCACGTACGTACGCCCGACGTCGACGGCTACACCGCCCTCCAGCTCGCCTACGGCGAGATCAAGGAGCGCAAGCTGAGCAAGCCCGAGGTGGGCCACCTCAAGCACGCCGGCGTGGCCCCACACCGGCATCTGGTCGAGTTCCGCGACGCCGAGGGCTTCGCCGCCGGCGAAACGGTGACCGTCGAGGCGTTCGAGGTCGGCGAGCGCATCAAGGTCAGCGGCCGGTCGAAGGGCAAGGGGTTCGCCGGCACGATCAAGCGGCACAACTTCGGCCGCGGCCCCAAGAGCCACGGCTCCCACAACGTCCGGGCGCCGGGATCGATCGGCGCCTCGGCGACACCGTCGCGCGTGTTCAAGGGCATCCGCATGGCCGGCCACATGGGCGACAAGCGCGTCACCCAGCGCGGCCTGCGGGTGGCCGAGATCGACGCCGAGCGCAACCTGCTGCTGATCGCCGGGGCGGTTCCCGGCTCGGTCGGCGGCATCGTCGAGATCAGGAGCGACAGCTGATGGCCGCGCTCAGCGCCCCCACCCTGGGAGCCACGACAAAGGCCAAGCTGGCCGAGGACGTCTTCGGCCTCGAGCGCAACGACGCGCTCGTGCACGAGGTCGTCAAGGCCGAGCTGGCGGCTCGCCGCCAGGGCACCCACGACACCAAGACCCGTGGCCGTGTGGCCGGGGGTCGTGCCAAACCGTGGCGCCAGAAGGGCACCGGCCGCGCCCGGCAGGGCACGACCCGCGCTCCGCAGTGGACGGGCGGCGGTGTCGTGTTCGGGCCGCACCCGCGCAACTACACGGGCAAGGTCAACCGGAAGGCGCATCTGAAGGCGATCCGCATCGCGCTCTCCGCGCACGCCGCCGACGGCACGCTGGCCGCGCTGGACGGCGGGAAGCTGAAGGAGCCGCGCACCAAGGCGGCCCACGAGCTGGTGTCCGGCTGGCGCAGCGAGCGCCCGTTGGTGGTCGTGATCGCCCGCGGCGAGGACGCCGTCGACCGCGCCTTCCGCAACCTTGATCGCACGCACGTCGTCGAGGTCGGCTCGGTCGAGGTCGCAGACCTCGTCTGGGCGCGGTCGCTGGTGGTCACGAAGGCGGCGCTCGAGGTGCTCGAGGGAGGTGGATCCGAGTGAACGGCGATCCCCGTTCGATCCTGATCTCGCCGGTCGTCTCGGAGAAGAGCTACGGGCTTATCGCCGAGCGCGGCAAGTACACGTTCCGCGTCCACCCGAAGGCGCATAAGACCCAGATCCGCCAGGCCGTCGAGCAGGTGTTCGACGTGACGGTGCTCGACGTCAACGTCAGCAAGGTGCCCGCGAAGCCCAAGCGCCGCGGGATGACCGCGGGCACGCGCAGCGGCTGGAAGAAGGCCGTGGTGACCGTGGCCGAGGGCCAGACAATCGAAGCATTCGGACCGGGGGTCTAACCGTGGCTGTAAGGCGATACAAGCCAACGTCGGCCGGCCGCCGGTTCATGTCGGTGTCCGACTTCAAGGACATCACGAAGGACGAGCCGGAGAAGACGCTGCTCGCGCCGCTGTCCAAGAAGGGCGGGCGCAACAACAACGGCCGCATCACCACGCGCCATCAGGGCGGCGGCCACAAGCGCCGCTACCGGATCATCGACTTCAAGCGCAAGAAGGACGGCGTGCCCGCCAAGGTGCACTCGATCGAGTACGACCCCAACCGCTCGGCGCGGATCGCGCTCCTGCACTACGCCGACGGCGAGAAGCGCTACATCCTGGCGCCGACGCGCCTGCGCGTGGGGCAGACCGTTGAGTCCGGCGCCGACGTCGACATCCGGCCCGGCAACGCGCTACCGCTTGCGTCGATCCCCACCGGCACCACCGTGCACAACATCGAGCTTCGCCCCGGACAGGGCGGCAAGATGGTGCGCTCGGCCGGTGGCTCGGCCCAGCTGGTAGCCAAGGAAGGCGACATGGCCCTCCTGCGCCTGCCATCCGGCGAGATGCGCCGGGTGCTGCAGGCCTGCCGCGCCACCGTTGGCCAGCTCGGCAACGAGACGCACCAGAACGAGTCCGGCGGCAAGGCCGGCCGGTCGCGCTGGAAGGGCAAGCGCCCGACCGTCCGCGGAACCGTCATGAACCCGGTCGACCATCCGCACGGCGGCGGTGAGGGCAAGAACAAGGGCTCCCACCCGGTGACGCCGTGGGGCAAGCCGACGCTGGGCTACCGCACACGGAACAAGAAGAAGGCGTCGACGCAGGACATCGTGCGCTCGCGCAAGAGAGGGAAGGGTGGCCGATGAGCCGGTCGAGCAAGAAGGGACCTTTCGTCGACCCCAAGCTGATGCGCCGGGTCGAGGAGATGAACGAGAGCAAGCAGAAGCGCATGCTCAAGACCTGGTCGCGCACCTCCACGATCTTCCCGGAGTTCGTCGGCCACACGATCGCCGTGCACGACGGGCGCAAGCACGTGCCCGTGTTCGTGTCGGAGTCGATGGTCGGCCACAAGCTGGGCGAGTTCGCGCCCACCCGCACGTATCGCGGACACGGTAACGACCGAACGAGCAAGCTGAAGGGCCGGTAGGAGTGCCGCAGGTCACCGAGGAACGAGAGCAGATCCGGGCGCAGGCCCGCTATGTGCGGTCGTCCGCACGCAAGGCGCGGCTGGTGCTCGAGCACATCCGCGGCAAGTCGGCGATCGAGGCGCAGGCGATCCTGGCGTTCCAGACGCGCGCCGTCGCCCGCGACGCCGGCAAGGTGCTGAAGTCGGCGATCGCGAACGCTGAGATGAACAACGGCCACGACGCCGACGAGCTGATCGTGCTCACCGCCTATGCCGACGAGGGGCCGACGCTGAAGCGCTGGCGCGCCCGCGCGCGAGGCCGCGTCAACCGCATCCGCAAGCGCACCTGCCACATCACGATCACCGTCAGCCCCGCGCTGCCGGGTGAGATCAAGCAGAAGCCCGAGCGCCGCGCACCCGAGCCCGAGGAGCAGCCGAAGCCGCGCCGCAGCCGGTCGCGCAAGGCCGCAGCCGAAACGCCGGCGGCCGAGGCCGCGGCGGAGGCGACCGCCGAGGAGATAGCGGCAGGCGAGGCCGAGGCCGAAGAGCAGGTGGCCGATGAGTCCGCCGTGGAGGCCGATGCCGCTGCCACGGAGCCCGAAGCGGAGGCGCCGGAGGCCGAAGCTGCTGCCGACGAGGAGCCGGAGGCCGCTGCCGAGGCTGCCGCTGAGGAGCCCGAGGCCGCTGCCGAGGCTGAGCCCGAGGCTGCCGCTGAGGAGCCTGAGGCCGCCGCCGAGGAGGAGCAGCCTGCCGAGGACGAGGCGCCCGACGCCGAGGCCGAGGAGTCAACCGACGAGGAGAACAAGGAGGCCGATTCGTAATGGGCCATAAGGTGCATCCCGGCGGCCTGCGCGTCGGCGTCATCCACACTTGGAAGTCGAACTGGTTCACGAGCAACAAGGACTTCTCGGGCTACCTGTCCGAGGACTTCAAGATCCGTGACCACATCTACGGCAAGCTCTCGCACGCCGGCCTGTCCGACATCCACATCCGCAAGGACAAGCAGAAGGTCACGGTCGACATCTACACGGCCCGGCCGGGCATCGTGATCGGCAAGTCCGGCTCGGAGGTGGACGCGCTCCGCAAGGAGCTGCACGACATGACCGGGAAGGCCGTGCAGGTCAACATCACCGAGATCAAGCGGCCCGAGCTCGACGCGAAGCTGGTCGCCCAATCGATTGCCGAGCAGCTGCAGAACCGCGTGTCGTTCCGCCGTGCCATGAAGCGCTCGCTCAGCTCGTCCATGCGGTCGGGTGCCCAGGGCGTCAAGATCCGCTGCGGGGGGCGCCTCGGCGGTGCCGAGATGTCACGCTCCGAGTCGTACTCCGAGGGCCGCGTACCGTTGCACACGCTGCGCGCCGACATCGACTACGGCTTCGCCGAGGCGAAGACGACGTTCGGCCGGATCGGCGTCAAGGTCTGGATCAACAAGGGCGAGATCATGCCCGAAGGCTTCGAGCGCGATGCCGCCGGCACGCGGCTCGGCGAGGTCGACACCCGGCGCCGCCGCGGCGGCCGGCCGGGCGATGCCGAGCAGCTCGGCCCAGCACGCCCGCAGCGGCGCGGCGGCGGTCGTGACGGTGGCTCCGGTGGCCGTCCCCGGCGGCCGCGAGGCGGCCAGGGCGGCGGCGGTGGCCAGGGCGGCGGTGGCGCCGCCGGCGAGTCGGCGCCGGGCGGCGCGGGACGCCGTGCGCGTCCGCGTCCGCAGGCGGATGCTCCGGCTCCCGAGACGGCGGCCGCCGAGAAGACGTCCGAGCAGACCGCAGCGCCCGAGGCTGCAGCTCCCGAGACTGCGGCTCCCGAGACGGCGGCCGCCGAGACGACAACCGAGCAGACCGCAGCGCCCGAGGCTGCAGCTCCCGAGACTGCAGCTCCCGAGACGGCTGCCCCCGAGACGGCTGCCCCCGAGGCCGCCGCGCCCGAGGCTGCGCCCGCCGAGGCGACCGAGCCCGCCGGGGACGAGGGGGGTGCCTCCTAGTGCTGCTGCCCAAGCGAACCAAGTACCGCAAGCCGCACCGCGGTCGCCGCGCCGGCCTGTCCAAGGGCGGCACCCGCGTGCAGTTCGGTGAGTACGGTCTGAAGGCGCTCGAGTCCGGCTGGGTGACCAACCGCCAGATCGAGGCCGCCCGTATCGCGATGACTCGCAAGATCAAGCGCGGCGGCAAGGTGTGGATCAACATCTTCCCGGACAAGTCCGTGACGGCCAAGCCGGCCGAGACGCGGATGGGGTCGGGCAAGGGATCGCCCGAGCACTGGGTGGCAGTCGTCAAGCCAGGCCGTGTCATGTTCGAGCTGGCCGGCGTGCCCGAGCCGCTCGCGCGCGACGCCATCCGCCTCGCAGCCATGAAGCTCCCGATCAAGTCCAAGTTCGTGACGCGGGAGGGGGATCACTTTGAAGGCCAGTGAGATCCGCGAGCTGACCGATGACGAGCTCGACCGCCGCCTCGACGAGTCGCGCCAGGAGCTCTTCAACCTCCGATTCCAGCATGCCACCGGCGCGCTGGAGAACCCCGCCGCGCTGAGCCGCGCCAAGCGCGACATCGCCCGGCTGCTGACCCTTGCCCACGAGCGGGCCGCCGCCCAGAACGAGCAGACGCAATGAGCCAGAACGAGACCACACCAAGCAGCGAGCGGGGCCGCCGGAAGGAGCGCCGGGGCGTCGTCGTCTCCGACAAGATGGAGAAGACGGTCGTCGTGCGCGTCGACATCCTCAAGCCCCACCCGAAGTACAAGAAGATGATGCGGCGCTCGATCCGCCTGCATGCCCATGACGAGGCCGGCAGCGCCAAGCCGGGCGACGTGGTGCGGCTGGTCGAGACGCGGCCGCTCTCGCGCACCAAGCGCTGGCGCGTCGCGGAGATCGTCGAGGTGGCGAAGTGATCCAGGTGGAGACCAGGCTGCGCGTCGCCGACAACACCGGCGCACGCGAGCTGCTCTGCATCCGAATCAAGGGTGGCAGCAAGCGCCGCTATGCCGGCGTCGGCGACATCATCGTCGGCACCGTCAAGCAGGCGACGCCCAACGGCAGCGTCAAGAAGGGCGAGGTCGTGACCGCCGTGGTGGTGCGCACCAAGAAGCAGCCCCCTCGCGAGGACGGCACGTACATCGCCTTCGACGAGAACGCCGCCGTGATCATCGACAACCAGCGAAACCCGAGGGGAACGCGCATCTTCGGCCCCGTCGCGCGCGAGCTGCGCGAGCGGAACTTCATGAAGATCGTCTCGCTGGCCCCTGAGGTCCTTTGACAGATATGGCTAACACGAAGATCAAGATCAAGAAGGGCGACTCCGTCCAGGTGGTTGCCGGCAAGGACGCCGGCAAGCGCGGCACCGTCATCCGGGTGCTGCCCACCGAGCGGCGCGTGGTCGTCGAGAAGGTGAACATGATCAAGCGGCACACCAAGCCGCGCCCGGCGCCGCGGAGCTCGGGCAGCCAGCAGGTCATCCCCGGCGGCGTGATCGAGAAGGAAGCGGCGCTCGACCTCTCCAACGTGCAGCTGGTCTGCCCGTCCTGCGGCAAGCCGTCGCGGGTGGGGCACCGGGTGAACGAGGACGGCGTCAAGGTGCGCGTGTGCCGCAACTGCGGGAAGGATGTGGACCGGTGAGCACCGTCGAAGCTCCCACGCCGCGCCTCAAGGAGCGCTACCAGGACGAGATCCGCGCGTCGCTGCAGGAGTCGCTCGGGCTCAGCTCGACGATGGCGGTGCCGCGCCTGGAGAAGATCACGCTGAACATGGGCGTCGGCGAGGCCAAGACCAACGCCAAGGCGCTCGACGACGCCGTTGAGCAGCTGGCGACGATTGCCGGCCAGCGTCCCGTCATCACCCGTGCGAAGAAGTCGATCGCCGGCTTCAAGATCCGCGAGGGCATGCCCATCGGCTGCAAGGTCACGCTCCGCGGCGACCGAATGTACGAGTTCCTCGACCGCCTGATGGCGATCGCGCTGCCGCGCATCCGGGACTTCCGCGGCATCAACCCGAACGCGTTCGACGGCCGCGGCAACTTCTCGATGGGCGTGCGCGAACAGATCATCTTCCCCGAGATCAACTACGACGACATCCAGGAGGTGCGTGGCCTGACGATCACGATCACCACCTCCGCTGCGACCGACGACCAGGCACGCGAGCTCCTGCGTGCCCTCGGCATGCCGTTCGCGACGAGCAATAGCGAGGACCGTTTCTAGATGGCGAAGGAATCACTGAGAGTCAAGCAGCAGCGCCCGGCCAAGTACCGGACGCGCAACTACAACCGCTGCGCCCGCTGCGGGCGCGCTCGCGCCTACTACCGGCGCTTCGGCGTCTGCCGGATCTGCCTGCGCGAGCTGGCCCACCAGGGAGTGGTGCCGGGCATGACCAAGAGCAGCTGGTGAGGTGAACCATGATCACTGACCCGATCGCAGACATGCTCACCCGCATCCGCAATGCCAACCAGGCGCTCCACCTCAAGGTGGAGATGCCGAGCTCCGGCATGCGCAAGGAGATCGCCCGCATCCTCCAGGAGGAGGGCTACATCGAGGGCTTCGCCGTCAGCAAGGGCGACGTGCACGACACGCTGGTCGTGACCCTCAAGTACGGCGCGAACCGCGAGCGCGTCATCTCCGGCCTGAAGCGCGTCTCCAAGCCGGGCCGGCGCATCTACGCCCGCAAGGACCGGCCCCACAAGGTGCTCGGCGGCATGGGCGTTGCCATCCTGTCCACCTCGAGCGGCGTCGTCACCGGCCGCCAGGCCCAGGAAAAGGGCGTGGGCGGCGAGGTGCTCTGCTACGTGTGGTGATCGCATGAGCCGTATCGGACGAAAGCCAATACCCGTGCCCAGCGGCGTCGATGTCGAGATCGGCCGCGGCAGCGTCACGGTCAAGGGGCCGAAGGGCACGCTCTCCGAGCGCGTCAACCCCGACATCACCGTCGCGCTCGAGGACGGCCAGCTGACCGTCAGCCGGCCGACCGACCGCGGCGACCACCGCGCGCTGCACGGGCTCACCCGCTCGCTGGTGGCCAACATGGTCACGGGCGTCACCGACGGATTCGAGAAGCGCCTGGAGATCCAGGGCGTCGGCTATCGTGCGGCGTTGCGGGGTAGCGATCTGGAGATGCAGCTCGGGTTCAGCCATCCCGTCTCGGTGAAGGCCCCGGAGGGCGTCACCTTCGAGGTGCCGCAGCCGACGCAGATCATCGTGCGCGGCATCTCAAAGCAGGTGGTCGGCGAGGTCGCCGCCCAGATCCGGAAGTGGCGTCCGCCCGAGCCCTACAAGGGCAAGGGGATCCGGTACGCCGACGAGTACGTCGTCAGGAAGGTCGGTAAGAGAGCGTGAGCGTACAGACCAAGGAGCAGGCGCGGCAGCGGCGGCATCGCCGTGTGCGCGCGAAGGTGTCGGGCTCGGCCGAGCGGCCGCGCCTGGCCGTGTACCGGTCGAACGCGCACATCTACGCGCAGCTGATCGACGATGCCAACGGCCGCACGCTGGCCGCCGCTTCGAGCGGCGAGAAGCAGGTTGCCGGCACCGCCCGCGCCGACGGCCCGGCCGCGGTGGGCAAGCTGATCGCCGAGCGCGCAAAGGCCGCCGGCATCGAGACCGTCGTCTTCGACCGCGGCGGCTATCTGTACCACGGCAGGGTGAAGGCGCTCGCTGACGCCGCCCGCGAAGGGGGACTCACGTTCTGATGGCAGCTCGAAACGAGAGAGACGGCCGCGAGCTGCAGGAGCGCGTCGTCAAGATCAACCGCGTGGCCAAGGTGGTCAAGGGCGGCCGGCGGTTCTCCTTCACGGCGCTGGTGGTGGTCGGCGACGAGGTCGACCGCGTAGGCGTCGGCTACGGCAAGGCGAACGAGGTGCCGTCGGCCATCGCCAAGGCGGTCGAGGACGCCAAGAAGAACATGTTCCAGGTGCCCAAGTACAAGACCACGATCACACATCAGATCGTAGGGCGCTACGGCGCCGGCCAGGTGATGCTGAAGCCGGCCAGCGAGGGCACCGGCGTGATCGCCGGCGCGGGCGTCCGTGCTGTGCTCGAGCTGGGTGGGGTGCGCGACATCCTGGCCAAGTCGCTCGGCACCGCCAACCCGATCAACCTGCTGATGGCGACGGTCGACGGCCTCAAGAACCTGAAGCGGCCCGAGGAGGTGGCGAAGCTTCGCGGCAAGGAGGTGCGCGAGGTGATCAAGCCGCATTCCGAGGTGCGCGCCGAGGAAGAGGCCGCCGCAGAGGCCGCCGCCGCAGAGGCCGCCGGGAGCGCCGCCTGATGGCGAAGGTGCGCATCACCCAGGTGCGAAGCACCATCCGCACCCGGCCCGAGCATCGCGGCACGATCCGCGCGCTCGGCCTCGGCCGCATCAACCAGACGGCGACGCACGAGGACAGCCCCGTGCTGCAGGGCATGCTGCGCAAGGTCGCCTCGCTCGTGAAGGTGGAGCCCGATGAGTGACCTCAATCTGCACACGCTGAAGCCCGCCGAGGGCAGCCATCGCGACCGCAAGCGCATCGGCCGGGGCCCGGGCTCGGGCAACGGCAAGACGTCCGGGCGCGGCCAGAAGGGCCAGAAGTCGCGGTCGGGCAGCCACGCGATGCGCGCCGGGTTCGAGGGCGGGCAGATGCCTCTGTACATGCGGCTCGGCAAGCTGCGCGGCCCCAACCACAAGAAGTCGATGCCGATGGGGCCGTTCCGGACGACAACGACGCCCGTGAACGTGCGCGACCTCGCGAAGTTCGATGCCGGCACGGAGGTCACGCCCGAGCTGCTCAAGCAGGCCGGCGTCGTGCGCACGCTCAAGCACCCGATCAAGATCCTGGGCAGCGGTGAGCTGTCCGCCAAGCTGACCGTCCATGCGCACGGCTTCTCGGCCCGCGCGGTCGAGCTGATCGAGGGCGCGGGCGGCACCGTCGTCCGGCTGGGCGGTGAGCCCGAGGCGGAGCCCAAGCCGAAGCCCGCGCGGCGGAAGCCGGCGGCAGCTGCCGATGACACGGACGTCGCCGAGGCCGCGGAGCCGTCGGCAGCCGAGGATGCGGCGGCCGAGGCCGTCGACGAGGAGCCGGCGGACGAGCCCGAGGCCTCGGCGGAGGACGCCGCGGCCGACGAGAGCGACGACGCCGCCGAGGACGCGGAGCCGGACGGGGAGTAGCCGCAGCCCGTGCTCGAGAACTTCCTCAACGCCTGGCGCGTTCCCGATCTCCGGGCCAAGCTGCTGTTCACCGCGGCGATGCTCGCGGTCTACCGGCTGGGATCGCACCTGCCGGCGCCGGGGGTCGATCCGAACGCGGTCAGCGTCAGCGGCAGCAGCTTCCTGAACCTGCTGAACACCTTCTCCGGCGGCGGGCTCGCGCGCCTGTCGGTCTTCGCGCTCGGCATCATGCCGTACATCACGGCGTCCATCATCCTGCAGGTGATGACCCCGGTGTTCCCCTCGCTGCAGGCGCTGCAGAAGGAGGGTGAGCTCGGCCAGCGGCGCATCACCCAGTACACGCGGTATCTGACGGTCGCCCTGGCCGCCGCGCAGGCGCTCGGCTACGCGTACGCCTTCGGTAGCGGATCGAGCCTGCTTGGGGCCACCAGCAACGGCAAGGTGCTGGTCGACACGTCGCTGCGCACGTACGTGCTCGTGGTGATGACGCTGACGGCCGGCGCTGCGCTGCTGATGTGGATCGGCGAGCTGATCACCCAGCGCGGCATCGGCAACGGCATGAGCCTGCTGATCTTCGCCTCCATCCTGACCAGCGCGCCGGCAGGCATCAACGCCTGGTGGAACGGCTCCGGGTTCGAGAAGCTGTCGCTGCCGCTGGTCATCCTCGGCGTGATCACGGGCGTCGTCTACGTGCAGGAGGGGATCAGAAAGATCCCCATCCAGTACGCCAAGCGGATGGTCGGCAGGAGGATGACGTCCGGCGGGTCGACGTACCTGCCGCTGCGGGTCAACATGGCGGGCGTGATCCCGGTCATCTTCGCCTCGGCGATCATGATCCTGCCGGGCACGATCGCCGGCCTTCTGCCCGGATCGGTCGGACCCGAGGTCGCCCAGTGGTTCGCCTTCACGTCGTGGCCGTACATCATCGGCGAGTCGCTGCTGATCTTCGCGTTCACGTTCTTCTACGTGGCCGTGGTGTTCAACTCGCTCGAGCAGGCCGACAATCTGAAGAAGTACGGCGGGTTCATCCCCGGCATCAGACCGGGGCGCCCGACGGCGCAGTACCTGGAATCGGTGCTGGTGCGGCTGACGGTGGCCGGCGCCCTGTTCCTCGCCATCGTGGCCGCGGCGCCGACGCTGTTCATCAAGTTCGGCGGCTTCAGCCAGGCGACGGCCCGCGCTCTCGGCGGCACCTCTGTGCTGATCGTGGTCGGCGTTGCCATCGACACCATGCGGCAGATCGAGTCGCAGCTGTCGATGCGGAGCTACAAGGGCTTCCTGAAGTAGGCCGCCGATGCCGCTCGACCTGATCTTCATGGGCCCTCCAGGGGCCGGGAAGGGCACCCAGGCATCGCGGGTCGCCGCGCAGCGCGGGCTCGCGCACATCGCGACGGGCGACATGCTGCGCGCTGCCGTACGGGACGGCACGGAGCTCGGGCGCCAGGCGAAGGAGATCATGGCGCGTGGAGACCTCGTGCCGGACGAGGTGATCATCGGCATGATCCGCGACCGGCTGGGCGGGGCCGACACCGAGGCCGGGTTCATCCTCGACGGCTTCCCACGGACGCTCGCGCAGGCCGAGGCGCTGGACGTGATGCTCGACGGCCTCGACCGGCGGATCGCCGCCGTGCCGGTGTTCAACCTCGGGCTGGAGGCGCTGGTCGAGCGGATCGGCGGCCGGCGCGTCTGCCGGGCGCAGGAGCACGTCTATCACCTGCTGACAAAGCCGCCTGCCGTGCCGGCCGTCTGCGACATCGACGGATCCGAGCTCTATCAGCGCGAGGACGACCGGGAGGAAGTCATCCGCACCCGCTACCGCAAGCAGTGGGAGGACGCGGCGACACCGGTGCTCGACTACTACGAGGACCGCAACCTGGTCGTGTTCATCGACGCGTCCGGCACGCCGGAGCAGGTGTCGCAGGAGCTGGACGAGCTATTCGGCCGGCTGGAGGCGCGCTCGTGATCGTCCGCAAGACGCCCGCCGAGATCGAGATCATGGCGCGCGCCGGGCGCGTGGTCGCGTCGACGCTCGAGCTGCTCGAGGCCGAGGCCCGCGAGGGCGTCACCACCGGCGACCTCGACCGGATCGCGGAGGAGCACATCCGCTCCTTCGGCGGCGTGCCCACGTTCAAGGGCTACCGCGGGTTCCCGGGCTCGATCTGCGCCTCGCCGAACGAGATGATCGTGCATGGCATCCCCGGCGGCTACCGGCTCAAGGACGGCGATCTGCTGTCGGTCGACGTCGGCGTCACGCTGGAGGGCTTCGTGGCCGACTCGGCGATCACGCTGCCGATCGGACGGGTCAGCGACACCGCGCTCGACCTGATCGACACGGCGACGCGCGGCCTCGAGGCGGCGATCACGCAGTGCCGTCCCGGCAACCGGCTGGGCGACGTGTCGCACGCGGTGCAGGAGGTCGTGGAGGCGAAGGGCTACGGGGTCGTCCGTGCGCTCGTCGGCCACGGCGTGGGGCGCAGCATGCACGAGGATCCGCAGATCCCGAACTACGGGCCGGCCGGCCGCGGGCCGAAGCTGGCGCCGGGGATGGTGTTCGCGATCGAGCCGATGATCACCACCGGGAGCTGGGGCGTGCTGGCCGGCGACGACGGATGGGCCGTGTACACGGATGACGGCAGCCTGGCCGCCCACGTCGAGCATACGGTGGCCGTGACCGAGGCCGGGCCGCGCGTGCTGACAACGCGCGGAGCGGCGCGCCAGGTGGCGACGGGATGATAGAGTTCTCGTTTGCCCGGCCGGGTGCTGTTGTGTGCGCACGGCCGTTTTTGCCCTGTGAAGGGGCGTCCCCCGGAGGAGTCCTCAGGTGAAGGTTCGACCCAGCGTGAGACCGATGTGCGAGAAGTGCCGGATCATCCGCCGGCACGGCAACGTGCTCGTGATCTGCACCAATCCTCGACACAAGCAGCGGCAGGGCTAGGAGGCTCGGCGTGGCACGCATCGCAGGCGTCAACATCCCGCGCGAGAAGCGGGTCGAGATCGGTCTCACCTACATCTACGGGATCGGCCGGTCGACCTCGAACGAGGTGCTCAAGGAGCTCGGCCTGAACCCGGATACGAAGGTTCGCGACCTGACCGAGGAAGAGGTCGCCCGGCTGCGGACGTACATCGACGGCAACCTCACGGTGGAGGGCGACCTGCGCCGTGAGCGATCGCAGAACATCAAGCGGCTGATGGAGATCGGCTGCTATCGCGGCCTGCGCCACCGGCGCGGCCTGCCGGTGCGCGGCCAGCGCACGAGGACGAATGCGCGCACCCGCAAGGGGCCGAAGAAGACGGTCGGAAAGCAGCGCAAGAAGTAATGACGGCTGCAAAGCGTCGCATCGCTTCGTCCCACGCTCGGGCCCGTGCGGAGCACTGTGCTCTCGCTCGTCCTTGCGCTGCTCGCTTTTCGCTCGTCATAAGGAAAGGACTGAATGCCCCCAGCACCACGTAGAGGCGGCACCCGTGGCCGCGTCCGCCGCAAGGCCCGCAAGAACGTTGCGATCGGGCAGGCGCACATCAAGACCTCCTTCAACAACACGCTCGTCGCCCTTACCGACAAGGAGGGCAACGTGATCGTGTGGAAGAGCGCCGGCGCGGTCGGCTTCAAGGGGTCGCGCAAGTCGACCCCGTTCGCCGCGCAGGTGACGGCCGATGCAGCCGCCCGCGAGGGGATGGAGCATGGCCTGCAGAAGGTCGAGGTGTTCGTCAAGGGGCCCGGGTCCGGGCGCGAGACGGCGATCCGCTCGCTGCAGGCCGCGGGGCTCGAGGTGCTCGGAGTGAAGGACGTCACGCCGCAGGCGCACAACGGCGTCCGCCAGCGGAAGCGGAGGCGCGTCTAGATGGCCCGGATGATCGCCCCCAAGTGCAAGCAGTGCCGCCGCGAGAACATGAAGCTGTTCCTCAAGGGCGAGCGCTGCCTGACCGAGAAGTGCGCCATCGAGCGCCGCGCCTACCCGCCGGGCGAGCACGGCCGCGGCCGCACGAAGCAGTCGGAGTACCTGCTGCAGCTGCGCGAGAAGCAGAAGGCGCGGCGGTACTACGGCATCCTCGAGAAGCAGTTCCGGTCGTACTACGAGAAGGCCAGCCGGCGCAGCGGCATCACCGGCGAGAACCTGCTGCGGATGCTCGAGCTGCGGCTCGACAACGTGGTCTACCGGCTCGGGTTCGCCGCCTCGCGCTCGCAGGCGCGCCAGCTGGTGCGGCACGGGCATTTCGAGGTGAACGGCAAGCGCGTCAACATCCCCTCCTACCAGGTGCAGGAGGATGATGTGATCGCGCTGCGCGAGGGCGCCGCCGCCAAGGCGGCGGTGACGGACGCGACCGACCTGACGGCGTCCGTGTCGCCCTGGCTGCAGGCCGACCATGACAATCTCACGGGCAAGGTGCTTCGGCTGCCCGACCGGGTGGACATCGACACGCCGGTCCAGGAGCAGCTGATCGTTGAGCTCTATTCCAAGTAAGAACCAAGGGGCGTTTGCACAGACATGCTTGATTTCATTCCCAAGATCACGTCCGAAGAGGTCGGCGAGCAGTCCGGCACGTTCGTCGTCGAGCCACTCGACCGCGGCTTCGGGTACACGTTCGGCAACAGCCTCCGGCGGGTGCTGCTCTCCGCGCTCGAGGGGGCGGCGGTGACCTCGGTCAAGATCGAGGGCGTCGCACATGAGTTCACCTCGGTGCCCGGCGTCCGCGAGGACGTGACGGACATCATCCTCAACCTGAAGAACCTGATCTGCAAGCTGCACGGCGAGTCGGGTGAGGTCGAGGTGCAGGTGCAGAAGGACGGCCCCGGTGTGGTGCGCGCGTCGGACATCGAGGCGCCGGCCGACCTCGAGATCCTGAATCCGGACCTGGAGATCTGCAACCTCGGCGACGGGGCGCGGTTCGAGATGACGCTGACCATCGCGCGCGGGCGCGGGTATGTTGCCGCTGACGGCAACAAGGGCCCGGAGACCACGATCGGCGTGATCCCGGTCGACTCGATCTTCTCGCCGGTGCGCCGCGTGTCGTACGACGTCGACGCGGCCCGCGTCGGCCAGCGGACGGACTTCGACAAGCTGAAGCTGGAGATCACGACCGACGGCTCGATGACGCCGAAGGACGCGGTCAAGGACGCTGCGGAGCTGCTGATCCGGTACCTGTCGATCTTCACGGACATCGACGCGGCAGAGCTGGCGATCCGGCCGGACGGCGCCGGCCCGGAGGTTGCAGCGCCGAGCGCGCACGGGATGGAGAACATCCTGATCGAGGAGCTGGAGCTCGGTGTGCGCAGCTACAACTGCCTGAAGCGGGTCGGAATCGAGACGATCGGCGACCTGGTCGGGAAGACCGAGGCCGAGCTGGCGGCGATCCCGAACTTCGGCAAGAAGTCGATCGAAGAGGTCAAGGAGACGCTCGCCGCGCACGGGCTGAACCTGCGGGGGTCCGAGTGAGGCATCGCCGCACCGGCAGGAAGTTCGGGCGGGACTCGGCGCACCGCAAGGCGCTGTTCTCGAACATGGCCGGCTCGCTGTTCGAGCACGGCCGGATCCGGACGACCGAGGCCAAGGCCAAGGAGCTGCGGCCGATCGCCGAGAAGCTGATCACGCTGGCACGGAAGGATCCGGGCGACGTGGCGGCGCAGCGGCAGGCGGTGGCGTACCTGCGAAGCAAGGACGCCGTGCACCGGCTGTTCCACGAGGTGGCGCCGCGGTTCACCGAGCGGCCGGGCGGATACACGCGGATCGTGAAGCTTGGGCCGCGGCCGGGCGACGCGGCGCCGATGGCCTACATCGAGCTCGTTGACCACGAGCCTGTCGCCCGCGCCTAGTAGACCGAGGCTTGGCCTGCCGGCGGGGTGGGTCGACCGGTCGGTATTGACGTACGTGGGGCCGGACGAGGGCCTGGGCTCGCCGTCATTGGTGGTGACGAGCGATCAGCTCGAGCCGGACACACCGGTGGGGCGGTATGCGGCGATGCAGGATGCGGCGGTGCGGGCCGGGTTCGAGGGCATCGAGCTGCTGGAGGATCGCGAGACGTCGGTGTCGGGGCACCAGGCGGTGCGCAGGACGTACCGGTGGCGGTGGGATGACCGGACGATGCGTCAGCGGACGTGGAGCTTCGTGGTGGGCGAGGTCGGCTACACGATCGTGGCCTCGGCGCCGGACGAGATGTTCGACAGCCTGCGCAGCGTGTTCGCCGCGTCGCTGCGTGAGTTCCGCATCGAGTGACGCGGTGCGCCTGCGCGCGACGATCGCTTACGACGGGACGTCGTTTCACGGATGGGCGCCGCAGCCGGGGCTGCGAACGGTTGCAGGCGTGCTGTCGGAGGCGCTCAGCGGCGCGCAGTTGACGGTCGCCGGACGGACGGACGCCGGCGTGCACGCGCATGCGAACGTGGTGTCGTTCGACGCCGACCGGCTGATCGGCGCCCGTGAGGCGAACGCGAAGCTGCCGGACGATCTGGCGGTGCTGGAGACCGCCGAGGCGGAGGGCTTCGACGCCCGCGCAGACGCGACGGCTCGGAGCTACGTGTACCGGATCTCGATCGCGTCCGCGCCGGATCCGTTCCGGAGCCGATACGAGCTGCACCAGCGTCGGGCGCCGGATCTTGAGCTGCTGAGCGCCTGCGCCGATCTGATCGTCGGTAGGCACGATTTCAGGGCGTTCACGCCAACCGAGACGCAGCACGTCTTCTTCGAGCGGACGGTGAGCGAGGCACGCTGGGAGCGGGAGGGGGATCGCTTGGAGTTTCGGATAACGGCGGACGCCTTCCTGCGGCACATGGTGCGCGTGCTGGTCGGGACGATGCTGGGACGGCCCGATCCAGAGCTGTTCGGCCGCCTCGTAACCGGGCGCCCGCGGAGCGAGGCGGGGCGCACGGCGCCTCCTCACGGACTCGCCCTCTCGCACGTCTCGTACGGTGGCTGAACGCTGGTAGAAACGGCTTCGCGCCACTACTGGAGGCAAACTCCTCCTGGGGAGCCCGCGACCTTGTTGGCACGGAATCGTTTTTCCCGACGGCTTCGTTGTCGAGATCTGAGCCCCGGGGGAGCGGAGGTGTCAAACACCTCCGGAAGGGTCGTGGATGTATTGGCCCCGTAACGGCACAGTTCGTATCAGCGTCGCTACCTCGTTCGCCCTATCTTGGAGCTATGGGTAGAAAGCTACGCATCGATTACGGCGGAGCTATCCAGCACGTTGCTGTGAACGGCAACAACGGGCAGCCGATGTTCCTGGATGCGCACGATCGTTTCACTGTCCTCGGGATCCTTCGCGAGACGGCTGGGCTCTACGGTTGGCAGGTGTGGTCGTACTGCCTCATGGACACCCACTGGCACCTTCTGCTCCGAAGCCCAGGCACCCTCTCGCGTGGCATGCAGCGCCTCAACACCCAGTTCTCTACTCGCTTCAACTCCCGCCACGGCCGCACCGGGCACTCGATCCGCCACCGATTCATGTCCGTCCCCGTCGAGACGGACGGCCACCTGCGCGAGCTGACCCGGTACCTGCCGCTGAACCCCGTCCGCGCCGGGTTGGCGCACACCGCCGAGCTCTGGCCCTGGTCGAGCTACCACCACGAGCTCGACCCCGAGAATGCGCCCGACTGGCTCCGCTCCGCCTGGTCGCTCGACATCCACGGCTCCGCCGAGCGCCTCCGCGCGTTCGTCGAGGCCGGCAGCCGGGATCCGGTCGACCCGTAGACTGACCGCGTGCACATCCTGCTCACCAACGACGACGGGATCACCTCCCGCGGCCTGTTCGAGGCGAAGGTCGCCCTCGAGCGCCATGGCACCGTGTCGGTGATCGCGCCGGATTCGAACCGCAGCGGATCCGCCCGCAGCATCACCATCCATCGCGCCCTGACCGTGACCGAGGTCGAGCTCCGCGATGGCAGCACCGGGTACGCCACAGACGGCACCCCGGTCGACTGCGTCCGCTTCGGCGATCTGGGCCTCGTCGGCGAACGCCCCGACCTGATCGTCTCCGGCATCAACTATGGCTACAACCTCGGCGACGACGTCACCTATTCCGGCACCGTCGCGGCCGCCTTCGAGGGCATCCTGCTCGGCATCCCCGGCATCGCCGTCTCCCAGGGTGCTCCCACCGCCTCCGGGTCCGACTTCCGCCGTCACGAGGACTACGACTTCGCTCCCGCCGCGACCTTCCTCGCCGACCTCGTCGACCGCGTCATCGAGCACGGCCTTCCCGACGCCACCGTCCTCAACGTCAACGTGCCCTCACGCCCCATCGGCGTCGCCGCCGGGCGCCTCGGCCGCCGCATCTACACCGACCGCCTCGAGCTCGAGTCCGACGCCGAAGGCCACCGCCGCTACCGCATCTACGGCGACGAGCCCTCCTACCACGACGAGCCCGGAACCGACTTCCGCGTCATCGCCGAGGGCAGGATCGCCGTCACCCCGATCCACCTCGACCTCACCAGCCGCCCCGGCCTCGATGCGCTCGAGCGCCTCCTGCCCGAGTTCACTCCTCCGGCTGCGTGACGTTGAACCCCGTCAGCTTCGGCACGCCGCCACGCCACTCGACGACCGCCAGCCTGCAGTTGTCCAGCCACAGGTGCCTGTGCAGCGGCGGCGGCCCGCCCAGGAAATAGCTCGACACCATCAGCCGCGCCAGCGAGCCGTGGGTCACCACCAGCGTCGTCCCCTCGTCTTCCGCCCTCTCGTCCAGGAACGATGCCGCCCGCGTCAGCGCATGGTCGAACGACTCCGTCCCCTCAGGGAACTCCGGCGCCGCATCGCTGTGCCACCGCGCGAACGCCTCCGCCAGCGGCCCCGCCGCGAGCTCCTCCTCCGTCTTCCCCTCGAATGGCCCCGCGTCGATCTCCATCAGCCGCTCGTCGACCACCACCTCCGGCTCGGGAGACCGGCTCGCCGCGACCGCCTCCGCCGTCGACCGCGCCCGCCCCAGCGGCGAGCTGTAGATCCGGTCGATCGCCGTCCCCGCCAGCCCCTCCGCCGCCCGCTCCGCCTGCTCCTCCCCGGCCTCGCTCAGTGGCACGTCCGTTCGCGTCGTGAACCTGCGCTCGTGGTTCCAGACCGTCTCTCCATGGCGCATCAGCAGCAGTCGGCGCGGCACGCCGCAACGGTAGCCGACGCGGGCTACCCGACCGTGATGTGCGTATCCATCCCGGCCTGCTTGTGGCCCGGCACGGAGCAGAACAGCTCGTAGCTGCCCTTCTGCAGCGTCACCGTCAGGTCCTTCGTCCCCGGCCCGAACGTCGGCGTCGCGCTGTCGGCGACTCCCGGCCCGTTGATCGTCAGGTTGTGCGCCGACGGCCCATCGTTCGTGACATGGAACGTCGTCTTGCCCGCCGCCAGCTTCGACCCGCCGGCCACGGTGATCGAGAAGTTCTTGAGCGTGACGTCCACGGTTGAGGCGCCCGCCG
>DASSEV010000003.1:0-2642 GCA_035695105.1 Gaiellales bacterium | reverse complement strand
TACGCGCCGTCGCAGGAGGACTACGACCACGCCGAGCTGATCCTCGACGCCTACGAGTACGCGACCTCGGAGGCGGGCGGGAAGAAGGGCTCGGCGATGCTCGGCGACGAGATGATCGACGAGGCCAGCCGCAAGATGGCGTTGGTCATCGCCGGCAAGGGCCGCGCCGCCGGGATGTCGCGGACGTCGTCCTTCACCCCACCCGAAGACTGATCCCCGCGCTTTAGGCGCCCAAAGCGCGGTCCCCACCTGCGCTTTAGGCGCCCAAAGCGCGTGTCAGGGGCCGAAGGAGGCGTTGGAGATCGCGGTCAGGGTGATGATCCAGAAGACGATCACCATCACCCAGATCGCCGAGAAGATCGCGCCGACGATGATCCCGGCGAGCGCCAGCCCGCCGCCTTCCTCGCCGGTCCGGTCGATCTGCTTGCGGGCGACGATGCCCATGACCAGGCCGGCGGGGGCGAAGACGAAGGCGAACACCAACGCGAGGATCGCCATCGTGTTGGTCGGCCGCGGGTAGCCCGGCGGCGGGTAGCCGTAGCCGGGATAGCCGGGCGGTGGCCCGTAGTGGGGGGCCGCCTGGTAGGTGGGCGGCGGGTCCTGCGGCGGGCCGTAGCCGGGTCCGCTCATGGCGTCGTCCCTCTCTTGTGACTAGAGCCCGATCGCGCGGGTGGGCAGCGCCGCCATCCGGACGGCGATGCTGCGGGCTGCCCCGGCGGCCACGGTCTCGTCCTCGCCAATGAGCACCGACACCACGGCTCCGCGCGCCTGCGCGATCACTTCCTGCCGGGTGCCCCCGGCGAGGTCGTACTCCACCACGACCGAGTCGGCCGCGAGCCCTTCGACGCGCGGGGAGGGGAGGACGGCGAGCTCGCCGGGCGAGCAGCCCGCGAACGCCGACCGCAGCTCCGCCAGTGCCGTGGCGGCCGATGCGGGGGAGTCGTACCCGATGGCCTCCGAGGCCATCGCCGCGTTGCCCTGCGGATCGATGCCGGTCACCGGGTGCTTCGCCGTCCGGTGGGCCTCGGAGGCGAAGGTGGCGTCGCAGATCCCGGCGAAGCTGGGGTTCTTCGCGAGCGCGCCGTCCGGCACCGGGTTGGCCTGCACCGACCAGCCGTGAGGCAGGTCCGTCGCGCGCAGCGCGATGGCCACGGCGGCGCTGTTCACGTCGCTGGCGGCGGCCGGGTGGGCCGCCGCCTCCGCGGAGGCCGCCGCCTGTGCCGGCGCCGGCTCGGGGGAGGAGGTCGTGGCCGTCGTGGGGGCCGCTTGCGGCGTGCTGCTCCCGCCGCACCCGGCGAGGAGGAGCGCGCCGGCGAGCGGGACCAGGACGGCGGTGCGGCGCGTCGTCACCGCTGCCACGCTAGCCGCGCGGGCGGTGCCGACGGCGCGTCCCCCATACTCACGAGTAACTACGGACACCGGAGTCCCCTGAGGAGCGAGCGATGACCCGCCTGGCGCAGACCGCCGACCTGACCGACATCCAGCAGGAGATCCTGGCGACCGTCCGGAGCTTCGTGGACAAGGAGATCATCCCGACCGCGCAGGCC
Organism: Gaiellales bacterium; assembly: GCA_035695105.1. Lineage (GTDB taxonomy): Bacteria > Actinomycetota > Thermoleophilia > Gaiellales > JAICJC01 > JAICYJ01. The sequence continues at coordinate 1,095 of DASSEV010000003.1, read as the reverse complement.
CTGGAGCACGCCGATGAGTACCCGACCGAGATCGTCGACGGGCTGAAGGAGTTGGGGATCTTCGGGCTGATGATCCCGGAGGAGTTCGGCGGGCTGGGTGAGTCGCTGCTGACCTACGCGCTGGTGGTGGAGGAGATCGCCCGCGGCTGGATGAGCGTCTCCGGGGTGATCAACACGCACTTCATCGTGGCCTACATGGTGCTGCAGCACGGCACCGAGGAGCAGAAGCAGCGGCTGCTGCCGCGGATGGCCACCGGCGAGGTGCGTGGCGCGTTCTCCATGTCCGAGCCGGGGCTGGGCTCCGACGTGGCCGGCATCCGCACCAAGGCGGTGAAGCAGGCCGACGGCGGGTACGTGATCGACGGGCAGAAGATGTGGCTGACCAACGGCGGGTCCTCCACGCTGGTCGCCGCGCTGGTGCGCACCGACGAGGGCGCGGAGAAGGCGCACCAGAACCTGACGACCTTCCTGATCGAGAAGCCGGCCGGGTTCGGCGAGGTGCTCCCGGGGCTGACCATCCCGGGCAAGATCGACAAGATGGGCTACAAGGGCGTCGACACCACCGAGTTGGTGTTCGACGGGTTCGCCGCCTCCGCCGACGACGTGCTGGGTGGGGTCCCGGGGCGGGGTTTCGCGCAGATGATGGACGGCGTCGAGGTCGGCCGGGTCAACGTGGCCGCGCGAGCCTGCGGCATCTCGATCCGGGCGTTCGAGCTGGCGATCGAGTACGCGCAGCAGCGGGAGACGTTCGGCAAGCCGATCGCTCAGCATCAGGCGATCGCCTTCCAGCTCGCCGAGATGGCGACCAAGGTGGAGGCCGCGCACACGATGATGGTGCGGGCCGCCCGGCTGAAGGATTCCGGCGAGCGCAACGACGTCGAGGCCGGCATGGCCAAGCTGATCGCCAGCGAGTACTGCGCCGAGGTGACCACCCAGTCCTTCCGCATCCACGGCGGGTACGGCTACTCCAAGGAGTACGAGATCGAGCGGCTGATGCGCGAGGCGCCGTTCCTGCTCATCGGCGAGGGCACCAGCGAGATCCAGAAGACGATCATCAGCCGCGGCCTGCTCAAGGAGTACGCCCTCAAGCGCTGA
>DASSEV010000002.1:0-6710 GCA_035695105.1 Gaiellales bacterium | reverse complement strand
CCCGATCTGCGCGCAGTCGTCCTTGTCCCACTGCAGCACGGTGCGGCCCGGCATCCTGCCCCATTCGACGGGGCACACCTCGATCACCGGCCGGTCGCACATCACCATGCCGCCGGAGTGGATGCCCAGATGCCGCGGCGCGTTCTGCAACTCCGCCGCCAGCCCCACGACCTGCCGCGGAACATCAGAATTCAACAGTTCCTCGGACGTGCCGGATTCGGGCGTGCCGGATTCAGGTGACCCAGAACGCGATGAGCGCTCGCGCGAAGAGCCCGTCGCCGCGCGACCGGAGGGAGTTTGCGTACGGGGCTCCGACGGGCCCGAAGGGTCCCCGAGGAGACCCGTCTGCGACGGGTGGGACGGCGTGTAGGACCAGTAGTTGCCGCGCTCGATCTCCTTGCTCCACGCGTCCTGCTGGCCGGGGGAGTAGCCGAGCGCCTTGGCGACGTCGCGGACCGCGGACTTCAGCCGGTAGGTGATGACGTTGGCGACCTGCGCGGCGTGCTCGCGACCGTGCAGTTCGTAGACGTACTGGATCGCTTCCTCGCGGCGGTCGGACTCGATGTCGATGTCGATGTCGGGCGGCTCGCCGCGTTCGGGGGCGAGGAAGCGCTCGAACATCAGGCCGTAGTAGACGGCGTCGACCGCGGTGATCTCCAGGGCGTAACAGACGGCGGAGTTGGCCGCCGAGCCCCGTCCCTGACAGAGGATGCCCTTGGAACGGCAGAACCGGGCGATGTCCCAGACGACGAGGAAGTAGCCCGGGAAGTTGAGCTCCTCGATGATCGCCAGCTCGTGTTCGAGGATCTCGTAGGCCTTCGCCTCGTGCGGTTTGCCGCGGAAACGCCGGGCTGCGCCGTCGTAGGTGAGCTGCCGCAGATAGCTCATCTCGGTGTGGCCCTCGGGGCACGGGAACGGCGGCAGGTCCGGCGCGATCAGCTGCAGCGGGAACGCGATCTCCTTGTGCAGCCGCGTCGCGTTGTGCACGGCGTCGGGCCACCGCGCGAACCGGGCTGCCATCTCCTCGCCCGAGCGCAGGTGCTGACCCGACCAGGCCGGCAGCCAACCGTCGATCTCGTCGAGGCTGCTACGGGCTCGCACTGCGGCCATCGCCGTGGCGAGCGGACGGCGCGGCGGGCCGTGATAGTGCGCGGCGGTGGTGGCGACGATCGGCAGGTGCGCCTCGACGGCGAGTTCGGCGAGCGCGTCGTAGCGCTCGTCGGCGAGCGGGTCGAGCTCGTGACAGAGCTCGACGACCACGTTGTCTCGCCCGAACCGGCCGACCAACTCGGCGAGCGCCCGGCGCGCCGCGGGCATGCCGGCGGAGTCGAGCGCGCGGCGCACCGCTCCCTTGCGACAGCCGGTGAGCACCAGCCAGTGGCCACCGGACATCTCGGCCAACTCGTCGATGTCGTGGATCGGCCGGCCCTTCGCGCCGCCGCGCAGGTGAGCGGTGCCGAGAGCCCGCGACAGCGCGGCGTACCCGACGGGGTCGCGGGCCAGCACGAGCAGGTGGGTGCCCGGCGGGTCGGGCACACCGACGCGGGCGGCGATGTCGCGCTCGGCCCGCGTGCCAGGCAGCTCGACGTCGAGCGCGAGCTCGGCGCCGAATCCGGTGGCCAGGCCGTGCGCCTCGGCGGCCTCGGCGAAGCGGACGATGCCGTAGACGCCGTCGTGATCGGTGAGCGTGAGCCCCTCGAGCCCGAGCCGGACGGCTTCCTCGGCCAGCTCCTCCGGGGAGGACGCGCCGTCGAGGAAGCTGAACGACGAGTGGGCATGCAACTCGGCGTAGGGCACCGCCGGCGCGGTGCGGCGCAGGGGCGCGGGCTCGTACGCCGGCCGCTTGCGCGACCAGGCCGGCGAATCGCCGCCGTCGCCGGTGACAGGCGAGGCGAGGTCCGACGGGGGAGCCGGGCGCCCGGACAGCCGGCGTTCCAGCTCACGCCAGGGGATGTCAGGGTTGTTCCAGCCCACATCGAACAGAATAGAACACGTGTCCGACTATTGGGTGGGATGCGGTGACGCCGCCCCCATCCTGCGCTATGCGGCGCCGAGGTGGCCCAGGCTGCGTACCGAGAGCAGCCCAGGCTCGCCGAGGTCGGTGAGGTGGCCGCAGCCGGCGAGGTCGGCCGCGGGGAACGGCCGCCCGGCCTGCCGGATCCACGCCTCGGCCAGGGCGATCTCCAGCTCGAACGTGGAGCGCATGCCGAGCGGGACGGTCTCGCTCAGCACGACGTGCCGGTCCGCAGGCTCGCCTGCCGACCCGCCGCCGGCGGGCGGCGCGTGGCAGCGAAAGCAGACGCCGAGGGCGCGTGCCGTTGCCCGCAGGCCGGTGAGGTCGAGGATCGCGAACGCCGTCGCTGTGCCGTCGCGGCCGACGTAGACGACCTGGTGCCGGGCCACCACCAGCCGGCGCTGCGCTGGGCCCGGGGCGCCGAACGCGAACCGGTGCGTGACGACGTCTCCCGCGAGCAGCACGGCGTCGGGGCCCGCGGCGTCGGCGGCTGGGCCGCCCGGCGGGTCGGCCGTACCAGCGTGGGTTACGCGTGTCCTGCGCATGATGCGCACGCAACTATCTTGTAAAGTCTGTGTAAAGTAAGGAAGGGACCAAAGTCCCGGAGCGCCGCGCCGGAACCCGCGCCGAACCGAGGCGATTCGGTGCGCTCGGGACAATGTGAGACGTGGAGCGCGTCCGGGCCGAGCTGGCCGACTTCTGGCGCCGGGCTCGCGACCGCGGACCGGCGTCCTTCGGCCGGGCGATCCGGCTCAGCGTCGCCGCCACCGCGGCGTACGGCGCCGCGCTCGCCGCCACCGCCGACCGCCGCCCCGTCACGGCCGCGCTGACCGCGCTGCTGATCGTGCAGGTGACGCTGGTCGGCACGCTGACCGACACGGCACGCCGCATCCTCAGCGTGCTCGCCGGCGTCGGCATCGCGCTCACGGTGTCGGCGTTCGTGCCGTTCACCTGGTGGTCGCTCGGCGGGGTGGTGGCGATGGCCATGCTCGTCGGCCAGGCACTGCGGCTCGGCGACCACCTGCTCGAGGTGCCGATCAGCGCCATGCTCATCCTTGCGGCCGGCGGCGCGGGCACTCAGGCGACCGACCGCGTCCTGGAGACGATCGTGGGCGCGGCCGTCGGCCTGCTCGTCAACGTGGTGGTGCCGCCCAGCACGCGCACCGGCTCGGCGGGCCAGGCGGTGCAGCACTACGCCCACCGGGTCGCCGAGGTGCTGCACCGGTCGGCCGAGGCCATGGCCGAGCGGCCCCCGTCGCGGGAGCAGGCCATCGGCTGGCTCGACGACGTGCGCCGGATCGGGCAGGAGACGGCCGGCGTCGACCGGGTGCTGACCGAGGCGAAGGAGAGCCGGCGGCTCAATCCCCGCGCGGTCGGCACGGCGGACCCGGTGCCCGACCTGCGCACCGGCCTCGACGCGCTCGAGCACTCCGCCGTCGCGCTGCGGGCGGTGTTCCGCTCCATCGCCGAGGGTGCGTCCGGGTCACTGCCGACGCAGGACGAGAGCGAGCCGCCCGAGGAGAGCGACGACGAGCAGGACCGGCGCCAGGCGATCGCTGAACTGCTGCGCGACCTCGCCCGCTCGATCGAGGCGTTCGGCGTGCTCGTGCGCTCGGAGGCCGAGCGCACCGGCGGGGCGCGGACCGACGAGCTCGCCGAGGCGCTCGACTCGGTGCGCGAGGCTCGTGCCCGCATCACCGAACTACTGCTCGTCAACCCCGGCGATGCGCTGGGCCTGTGGCAACTGCGCGGCTCGCTGCTCGCCGGCATCGAGCGGGTGGTTGCCGAGCTGGACATCGAGGAGTGGGCCCGCCGCCGCGAGCGCCACAGACGCGAAACCGCCGCCGTCGCTCGACGGGGAGCTCAGGCGGCGGCTCGGTTGCGGACGTCGACGCGACGCGTCCTGGACGAGAACCCGGCCTTCCGGCCGGTGCGTCGACGTCCGCCCCGATAAACCTTCCTCGATCAGGCCGTCGCGGTGCGGAAGCCGCCGGCGGAGCTGGCGTCGACCGCCCTGCGCACGAGGCTCAGCGGGTCGGCCACGTCCTCCAGCGAGGTGCGCTCAGCCTTGACGCCGAAGATCAGTTCGACGATGCCGCCGAGGCACATCACGCCGGCCCCGATCAGGTAGCCGATCATCAGCTCGCTCGGCTTCTTCGAGGCGACGAAGCCGCCGTACACGGTCGGGCCGAGGGCGCCGAAGGCCTGCGCGATCGCGAAGAACACCGCGATGGCCTGCGCGCGCAGCTCCATCGGGAAGATCTCGCTCACGGTCAGGTACGCCGCCGAGGCGCCGGCCGAGGCCAGGAAGAAGATGACGACCCAGCACGCGGTCTGCGTCAGTGCGGACAGCATGCCCTTGTCGAACAGCACCGCGGTGACCGCCAGCAGGACCCCGGAGAGCAGGTAGGTGCCGGAGATCATCGTCTTGCGGCCGAGGGTGTCGAACAGCGGGCCGAGCAGGATCGGGCCGAGCAGGTTCCCGATCGCGAACGCGATGTAGTAGTACGCCGTGTTGCCCTCGCTGACGTGGAAGAACTGCCCGAGCACCTGCGCGTAGGTGAAGAAGATCGCGTTGTACAGGAACGACTGCGTGATCATCAGCGTCGCGCCCAGCACCGAGCGTTTGGGGTAGGTCGCGACGAGCACCTTGGCGACGCCCCACAGCGAGGGACGACTTCGGTTGGGGTCGATCTCGACGGCCTTGTCCTCGTCGACCTCGGGTAACTCATGGCCGTTGTCGCGGACCCAGTCCTCGATCTCCTTGACGTTGCGTTCGGCCTCCTCCTCGCGGCCGTGCGTGATCAACCACCGTGGGCTCTCGGGCAACGTCCGCCGCACGAACCAGACCACCAGGCCGAGGGCCGGGCCGATCAGCAGCGACATGCGCCAGCCGAGGTTGATCCCCACGTAGGACGGGTCGAGCAGGAAGATGCTGCCGAACCCGGCGAGCGCCGCGCCGGCCCAGTAGGTGCCGTTGACGAAGATGTCGGCGCGACCTCGGTGTTTCGACGGGATCAGCTCGTCGATGGCCGAGTTGATGGCGGCGTACTCGCCGCCGATGCCCATGCCGGCGATGAATCGGCAGATGTCCATCCACCAGAGGTTCATGGAGGCCGCGGCGACGCCGTTGGCCAGCAGGTAGAGGCCCAGCGTGTAGACGAACAGGTTCTTGCGGCCGAGCCGGTCGGACAGCCGGCCGAAGAGCAGCGCGCCCACGACTTCGCCGACGAGGTAGACGCTGGCGATGTCCGACGCCGCGCGGGTCGACAGCCCGAGCGTGCCCTTGTCGGACAGGTTCTGCGTCATGTTGGCGGCGAACGTGATCTCGAGGCCGTCGAGCACCCAGGCCACGCCCAACGCCGCGATGACGCGGGTGTGGAAGCGCGACCAGGGCAACCGGTCGATCCGAGCTGGGATGAGAGTTTTGACGCTGCCGGCTCGTTGGCCAGCAGCCGCTTCGGTGGTTGCCACGGCAATCCTCCTCGTTGAGCGAGCGGCGACCGTCCCGCTGTGGGGCCTTTACCCGTAAGGCAAACCGAACAAACGGAATACTCAGCGCGAAGCGCGGATGACGGGTCGGGCAGGATGGCGGCGTGGCGCTGCTGCGGCTTCCCGATCCGGTCGGGACGAGGGTGCGGGTGCCGCTGCGCCTGGGCGGTGTCACGACGGTCCACGACGAGGCCCCACCGGCGTCGGTCGGCCTCTCGGACTCGGCGGTCGGCCGGATCTGGCGCGCCGTCGAGCTGATGTTCCGCACCGGCCTGCACCCCGGTATCAGCCTGGTGGTCCACCACCGCGGCCGGCCGGTGCTCGCCCGGGCGATCGGTCACCGGCGCACCGACGGCGAGGAGCTCATGACGCCTGACACGCCGGCGTGCCTGTTCTCCTGCTCGAAGGCCATCACGGCGGTGGTCGTGCACAAGCTCGCCGAGGACGGGGTCATCGGGCTGGACGACACGGTGGCGTCCTACCTGCCGGAGTTCGGCGTCAACGGCAAGGACCACGTGACGATCCGCGACCTGCTCACCCACCGCGCCGGCCTGGCCCGGATCCCGATCGACGATCCGGACCCGATGCTGCTGTTCGACGTCGAGTTCGTCGTGGACGAGCTGTGCGCGGCGCCGCTCGCGAACTACTCGCGCCAGGCCTACCACGCGGTGACCTCCGGCTACATCCTCGGCGCGGTGACCGAGCGGGCCGCCGGCCGCGGCCTGCCCGAGCTGCTGGCCGAGCTGCTCGCGCCGCTGGACGCGCGGACCGTCACCTACGGCGTCCCGCCCGAACGCCGCGACGACGTCGCGCTGAGCTACACCACCGGCGCGACTCGTCTGCCGGTGCTGCGCCAGGCCGTGGGCCGGCTGATCGGCCTCGACCCGGACAAGGTGGCGCCGGCGATGAACCACCCGCTCGCGATGTCGCGGGTGCTGCCCGCGGCCGGCATCTGGGCCGGCGCCACCGACGTCGCCCGCATCTTCCAGCTGCTGCTCGACGGCGGGCGGTGGAACGGGCAGCAGGTGCTCGCGGAACGGACGGTCGCCGAAGCGGTCCGCCCTGCGGGGCCGCTGGTCATCGACGCGACGCTGCCCGCGCCCATCCGCTTCTCGGCGGGCTTCATGCTCGGCGAGCGGTTGGGCAGCCTCTACGGCACCAACACCGCGCAGGCGTTCGGACATCTCGGTTTCACGAACGTGCT
>DASSEV010000001.1:0-2135 GCA_035695105.1 Gaiellales bacterium | reverse complement strand
ACGACCCCGCCTCGATCGGCACCGCGGCATCGGCCGGCTGCCTGCGCGTCTCGGCGGCCGCGTTGTGGGTGCTGAAGGCGGCCCTGCGCCCGGGCACGCCCGTCGTCATCCACCCGTAGCGCTACTTCCTCCTGAAATAGTTGGTACTCGTCGGGGGCGTTTCCGTCCGGTCGTGGTCCTAGAGTCGCTGCATATCGGCGACTTTCGGGGGTGTTGGGATGTTGCGCGAGCGGGCGGTCGGGGAGAGCTTGTGGGAGGCGGTTTTGCCGGCGGAGCTGCGTGAGTTACCTGCGGAGCTTGGGAAGGTTGACGCCATCCTGGATGACGATCGGTTCTTGGTGCCGTTTCGTTCGCGGTTGACGGCGACGATCGGGCGGCCGACGATCCCGATGGAGACGTATCTGCGGCTGATGTACCTCAAGCACCGCTACGGGCTCGGCTACGAGACGTTGTGCAAGGAGGTGGCCGACTCGTTCACGTGGCGGCGCTTCTGCCGGATTGCGCTCGGTGGGCGTGTACCCGATCCGACGACGCTTGTGAAGCTGACCAAGCGGCTGGGGCCGGAGCTGGTGGAGGAGCTCAACGCCGAGCTCCTGGCGGTTGCGGTGGAGCGTAGGGTGCTGCGCTCGCGACGGCTGCGGGTGGACACGACCTTCGTCGAGGCCGACATCAGCGCGCCGACCGATTCGGGGCTGTGCTCGCACGCCGTCTCGCGTCTGACCGGGTTGGCGCGGCGGATCGAGCGGACGGGCACCAGGGTGCGGTCGCGGGTGCGTGATCGGCGCCGCTCGGTCGCGAAGCGGATCCGGGCGATCTCCGGCCAGCGTGGTCGCGGCCGTGAGTCGCTGCCGGCGATCGACGGGCTGACCGGTGAGATCGCCAAGCGGGCAAGGCAGACGGTGCGTGAGGCGCGGCGGCTCGCGGACGAGCTTGCTCGCTCGCGCGGCCGCCGCCGCCCGGTCGCGCCGCTGCTCGAACAACTGCAGCGCGAGCTTGAGGCCGCCGAGCAGATCCTCGCGCAGACCGATCTGCGCCTGGCCGGGCAGCGGACGATTCCCGACCGGCGCGTGTCGCTGGTCGACCCGGACGCGCGCCCGATCCACACCGGCACACCGGGCGGCCGCGCGATCCGCTTCGGATACAAGGCCAGGGTCGCTGATACGGCCGAAGGCTTCGTGATCGCGGACGTGCCCGAGCGCGGCGGCCCCGTTGACGGCAGCCTGCTCGACGGCGCGATCGCGAAGGCGAAACGCTCCAGGATGCAGCTTCGCTCGGTCTACGGCGACCGCGGCTTCGGCACCTCGACCGGCGACGCGGCGCTCGCCAAGCACGGCATCCGTGACAGCGTGATCCCCCGACAGCAGCGCGCCGGGCCACTCGAGCACAGCCGCGCCTGGCGGCGCCGCTACCGCTTCCGCAACGGACTCGAAGGCCGCATCTCCCAGCTCAAACGCAAGGGGCTGCGCCGCACCCGCTTACGCAGCCTGGCCGGCGCCCAGACCTGGGTCGGCGGCATCACCCTCGCCCACAACCTGCAGCGGATGGCGCTCCTGATTTGAGCCCCAACCACTACGAGCGAACCGACTCAACCGCAGACCCGCCGATCCGGTAGGACAGCGACCGACGCCTCACCGTTCTTCAGGGGGAAGTAGCGCTACTTCCCCAGCAGGTGGCGCAGATAGGCGTCCGGCCCGCCCAGGAAGGTCCGCCACGCCTGCACCAGGTCGAGCTCGTCGTAGGCCGCCGGCCGGATGCCCCACTCCCCCAGCTCCAGCAGGGCGGCGCCGGGGAGCGCGACCAGGAGCGGCGAATGGGTCGCGACGATCACCTGGCTGCCCTCGGCGCGCATCTCGTCGAGGAGGGCCATGAGCGCGAGGCAGGAGCGGAAGGACAGCGCGGCCTCCGGCTCATCCATGAAGTAGACGCCGACCTCGCCGAACCGGTGGCGGAGGACGGCCAGGAACGACTCGCCGTGGGATTGTGCCGACAGCTGCTCGTCACCCCAGGCACGGGCCTGGTGGGGATCGCTGTCGATCCGGGAGAGATAGCCGTGCATCGCCTCGGCCCGGAGGAAGAAGCCGGCCGGTGAGGCCCGGCGGTGGGTGCGGGCGCGCAGGTGCCAGCGCAGGGGCGAG